>CAZEAF010000074.1:0-7216 GCA_964510125.1 uncultured Coriobacteriaceae bacterium | reverse complement strand
ATAAGCCGGCGGCGGGCGCTATGCCCGCCGCCGGCTTTCCTGGTTCCGCGTGTCCGTACGCGAGGCTGGGCAATCAGAACCCGAAGTCGTCCTCGTCGTCATCGCCGGAGAAGTCGTCCTCGGAGACCTCGACCTCGCCCGCGTGCTTGCGGGCGTAGGACACGGCGCGCTCGGCCAGGATCTCCTCCAACTCCTCGTTGTCTAGCTGCGAGAACGCGTCCTCCACAGACTCGACTTCCACGCCAAGCGCATCAGCCAGGGACTCATCGCTGATGTCGATCGTGAACTCCATGTCGAGCTCCTTCCAAGGTTCCTCTCGACGCGCCCGTCAAAGCCGCGCCTCTCCTACGTACCCATCGCCGGGGGCGCAATAGATGCCATCCCCATGGGCACCTCTGCTCTACAGGGGCATACCATAACGGTAGCGCCCCGGCTTGGCAATGCCTGAGCACGAAAAGATACAATAGGTCTTGCATTCATGTACCCGAGATTCATATCTCCCGCGGCAAACACTCCACTCCGCGGCCCACTTTGAGAGGTCATCGCATGAACGACAAGCTCCACCCCGCCGCCGGCGCCGCCGCTGCCCAGAATCTACCAGACGGGGCCGGCGACACTGCCGCTGCCCAGAAACTGCCAGGCGAGCTCGACGACGACGCCGAGTGCGACTTTTACGACTCGCAAACCACCAGCTCATACGCCTCATTGGCCCGTCTTGCGCCCGCGTGGACCGACGAGGAGCCCAATGACATCCGCCCCACCACCGACGACGCCCTCGACCCCGATGAGGTCATCGTGCGCTTTACCGACTGGGTGGCTGACCAGGGCATCGAGCTCTGGCCCCACCAGGAGGAGGCCCTGCTGGGCCTGGCGGCCGGCGACCATGTCATCCTGGCCACGCCAACGGGCTCGGGCAAGTCGCTCGTAGCCCTGGGCCTTCACTTTTTGGCCATGTGCACGGGCAAGCGGTCGTACTACACCGCCCCCATCAAGGCCCTAGTCTCCGAGAAGTTCTTCTCGCTCGTGGACACCCTGGGCCGCGAGAACGTGGGCATGATCACCGGCGACTCCACCATCAACCCGCAGGCTCCCGTCATCTGCTGCACGGCCGAGATTCTGGCCAACAACGCCCTGCGCGAGGGAGAGGGGGCCGACGTAGGCTGCGTGGCCATGGATGAGTTCCACTTCTTTGGCGACGCGGACCGCGGTTGGGCCTGGCAGGTGCCCCTTTTGGCCTTGCCTGACACACAGTTTCTCCTCATGAGCGCCACCCTGGGTGACATGAGCGACATAGCCGGCCTCTTGCGCCGGCAGACCGGCCGCGAGGTGGACGTCGTGGACGACGCCGAAAGGCCCGTGCCCCTGTCCTACGAGTTCGTGGAGACGGCCCTGGAGGGCACGGTCGAGCTGGCCCTGCGCCGCGGCGACGCCCCCATCTACATCGTCCACTTCTCCCAGGATGCCGCCCTCAACTCCGCCCAGTCACTTGCCTCCTTCGGCGTGGCCACCAAGGAGCAGCGCGATGCGGTCAAGCAGGCCATGTCGGGCTGCCGCTTCAACACCCAGTTCGGCAAGACTCTGAAACGCCTGCTGGGCTGCGGCGTCGGCGTCCATCATGCCGGCATGCTGCCCCGCTACCGCCTGCTGGTCGAAAAGCTGGCCCAGCAGGGGCTCCTCCCAGTTATCTGCGGCACGGACACCCTGGGCGTGGGCATCAACGTCCCCATCCACACGGTCCTGCTCACGGCCCTCGCCAAGTTCGACGGTAGCCACACCCGCAAGCTGGGCGCCCGCGAGTTCCACCAGATAGCCGGACGCGCGGGCCGGTCGGGCTTCGACACCCAGGGCCTGGTCTTGGCCGAGGCCACCGAGTACGACATCGAGAACGCCCGCGCCATGGCCAAGGCCGGCGGCGACCCCAAAAAGGCTAGGAACTACAAGAAGAAGACCCCGCCCAAGGGCTTCGTGGGCTGGGACAAGAACACCTTTGACCGCCTGATTGCCGCTGAGCCGGCCAAGCTGACCCCCCGCCTGCGCGTGACCAACTCCATGGTCCTGTGCGAGGTGGAGCAGGGTGGCGACGCCCGGGCCCGTATCAGCCGCCTCATCGCCGACTCCCTGCAGACCCCGGCCCAGAAGGCCAAGCTGGAGGCCCGCGCCGACGAGATTTTCGCCACCCTTGTCGACGCCGGCGTGGTCGTGCGCGAGACGGCCGGGGACGGCTCTGACGACTACCTGCTCACCGTCGAGATGCCCGAGAACTTCGCCCTCGACCAGCCCCTCTCCCCCTTCCTCCTGGCCGCCCTGGAGCTGCTCGACCCCGAGAGCGAGACCTACGCCCTGGACGTCATCTCCATGATTGAGGCCACCCTGGAGGACCCCCGCCAGATTCTCAGAGCCCAGGAGCGCCGGGCCCGCGACGAGGCCATGGCCATCATGAAGGCCGACGGGGTGGAGTACGACGAGCGCATCGAGCGCATCCAGGAGGTCAGCTACCCCAAGCCCCTGGCCGGCCTCTTATCCGACGGCTTCGACCAGTACTGCGAGAAGGTCCCCTGGGCCCGCGACTACGAGCTCTCCCCCAAGAGCGTCCTGCGCGACATGCTGGAGAGCGCGGCCGACTTCAAGGGCTACGTAGCCGGCATGGGCATCTCCCGCAGCGAGGGGACCCTGCTGCGCTACCTGTCCGACGCCTGGCGCGTGCTTTCCCGCACCATCCCGGCCGACAAGTTCGACGACAGGCTCGAAGACATCCTGTCCTGGCTGGGCCTGGTCGTGCGGTCGGTGGACTCCTCGCTGGTGGACGCCTGGGAGATGGCCGGCACCGAGTTCGAGGCCGCCCCGCCCAAGGTCGCCGACGAGGTGGTGCACGACCGCCGCGGCCTCACGGTCCTGGTGCGCAACGCCCTCATCAGCCGCGTCAGGCTGGCCCAGGCCGACAACGCCCACGAGCTGGGTATCCTCGACGCCGACTGGGGCTTTGGCGAGGGCAGGTGGCGCCGGGCCCTGGACGCCTTCTACGACGAGCATGAGGACATCCTGCTGGACGCCGACGCCCGGTCCCGCGCCTTCGTCTCCATCGACGAGACGGACGAGAGGTCCGCCCACGTGTGGCACGTCCACCAGGTCTTCCGCGACTCCGACGACGACCGGGACTTCGGCATCTGGGCCGACCTGGACCTGGACGCCACCCAGGAAGGGGGCGAGGCAGTCTTTACCAACTACCGGGCCGGCTTTGCCGATGAGACTCAAGACCAGGATTAGCCGCCCCGGCAGCGCATGTCACCCGCCGGTTGTTCCGCTCGCCGGCCCAAACCGCCCGTCCGGCCGCCGTAGGTCGGATAGGCGGCGCCGTCTATCCCGATTTGGCCAACCTGCCACGCGATGGAAACGTTGAAGTGGGTACTATTCCCACGACAACCGGCGCCGCGTGCACCGGCCAGACAATTGGGAAGTCCGCACACGACGCAAAAAGGAGAGTTCACATGGAATCCAAGCTTACCAGGAGGAACTTCGTCAAGGCAGCCGCCATGATGGCAGCCGGCGCGGGCATCGTCGCCCTGGCCGGTTGCAGCTCCTCGAGCTCCAGCAGCTCCAGCTCCAGCAGCTCGTCCACGGAATCCGCGACCAGCTCCACCAGCGCCAACCAGTCCGAGCTGCGCTTCGTGACCGGCGGCGAGAGCGGCACCTACTACGCCTTTGGCTCCGTCATCGCCCAGCACGCCACCAACAACACCGACTACAAGGTCACGGCCGTCTCGTCCGGCGGCTCCCAGGCCAACGTCCAGGAGATTGAGGACGGCAACGCCCAGCTCGGCTTCTGCCAGTCCGACGTCGCCACCTACGCCTACGAGGGCACCAACCTCTTCGAGGGCAACCCCGTCAAGGACTTCTCCACCCTGGGCGTTCTCTACAACGAGCAGGTCCAGATTGTCACCTGCAACCCCGACATCAAGAGCGTGGCCGACCTGGCGGGCAAGAAGGTCTCCATCGGCGCCTCCGGCTCGGGCGTCTACTTCAACGCGCTGGACATCCTGGGCGCCTACGGCATCGGCGTCAAGGGCGAGGCCGACTACGAGAAGGACGAGAACGTCGAGCCGACCTACCAGAGCTTCGGCGACTCGGCCGACGCCCTCAAGGACGAGAAGATTGACGCCGCCTTCATCGTCGCCGGCGCTCCCACCACGGCCATTACCGACCTGTCCACCACCAAGACGGCCTACCTGGTCTCCCTCGACGACGAGCACATCGAGCAGCTGCTCGAGAAGAGCCCCTACTACGCCAAGGAGACAATCCCGGGCGGCACCTACACCTCCATGCCCGACGATGTGGCGACCGTCTCCGTGAACGCCGTCATCATCGTGGCCAACAGCGTGTCCGAGGACGCGGTCAAGGCCCTGTGCGCCGACATCTTCGACAACGCCCCCGACCTCACCGAGGACCACGCCAAGTACAAGGAGGTCAGCGTCGAGAAGGGCGCCTCCCTCACCTCCGTGCCCTATCACAAGGGCGCCGCGGCCTACTTCAAGGACAAGGGCTTCGACGTCCCCACGGCCGAGTAGCAGGCCAGGCAAGGCGGGGTCGGGAGCTGGCCTTATCCTCACAGACGTTGGATGTGGGGAGGTTCCTCTCTCCTCCCCTGAGCTTCTCAGAGAAGGGCGGTCGGGCATGGTGTCCGGCCGCTTTTCTTTTCAGTTTGTGTGGTATCGGATGTTAACCAGAACCTGTGTGTACCATCACGAACTGGTAACATGTTTGGAGTATCGTCACAAACCAGAAATGCGGTAGGCAGAGCCGTGGCGAGGCTAGGTCCCGTCGCGGCTCCCTTTGTTTTGCCCGAAAGGTGTGCCCACAAGACAGAGATGGGTGGGACGTATGGCGCTATTCAAGAACAAGGACCACAAGGCCCACCTAGGGTCGACCCAGTTCGTAGGCTCCACAGACACCGCTGACGACCGCGAGGCCGCCCAGATAGCCGAGTCCATCGCCACCGGCCAGGTCCTCGACGACGCCGAGGTCAAGGAAGACGGCGCCCCCTCGGCCGAAGAGATCATGCGCAAGTACGACCGAGAGTCGCAGACGCGCATCTGGGTCGGCAAGCCCAAGGCCGTCGTCTCGATTCTCATGGCCCTCTTCTCGGTCTATTGCATCGGCATGACGCTGTTCTCGACCGCCCTGCCCGAGACCCGCCTGTCCCTCTTCGTAGGCTTCGTCACCATCATCGGCTTCGTCATCTACCCCGCCAACAAGCACCACGTGCAGCCCAACCACATCCCCTGGTACGACATCGTCCTCATGGCCGCGGGCGCCGCCTGCTTCTTCTACTTCGCCTTCAACGCGATGACCATCGTCAAGCTCGGTACCCGTATCACTATCGTCGAGATTGTGGTCGGCGTCATCGGCATCCTGATTGTCATGGAGCTCTGCCGCCGCTGCGTGGGTATCCCAATCCTGTGCGTCGTGGGCGCCCTCATCATCTACGCCTTCTACAACCAGCTCAGCATGAACCCCGACTGGTACATCGCCATTCGCCGCATCGTCTACACCCTCTTCTACACCACCTCCGGCGTCATCGGCACGCCCATCAACGTCTGCTACACCTACATCGTCCTCTTCATCATCTTCGGCGCCTTCCTGGAGCGCACCGGCATCGCCAGCTTCTTCATCTCCTTGGCCAACCGCATCGCCGGCTGGTCCAGCGGTGGCGCGGCCAAGGTCGCCGTCATCTCCTCCGCCCTGTGCGGCATGGTCTCGGGCTCCTCGGTCGGCAACACCGTCACCACCGGCTCGGTCACCATCCCCATGATGAAGCGCACCGGCTACCGCCCCGAGTTCGCCGGCGCCGTCGAGGCCGCTTCGTCCACCGGCGGCCAGATTATGCCCCCCATCATGGGCGCCGCCGCCTTCCTCATGGCCGAGTACATGGGCATTCCCTACATCGACGTGGCCGCCAAGGCAATCCTGCCCGCCGTCCTCTACTTTGCTGGCATCTTTATCTCCGTGCACCTCGAGGCCAAGCGCCTGGGCCTACGGGGCATCCCGCGCGACCAGCTGCCCCGCTGGAGCTATCTGGCTAAGAACTGCTACCTCATCCTGCCCCTGGTCCTTTTGGTCTGGTTGGTCGGCTCCGGCGCCCGTACCATGGCCTTCTCCGCGGCCGTGTCCATCGGCGGCGCCTTCGTCATCGGCTACATCAACTTCGCCCTGACCTCCATCCGCGAGCGCGAGGAGGGCGAAACCGCTGGCCAGGCCTTTGCCAACGCCACCAAGCTGGCCCTCAACACCGCCTACGAGGCCCTCATCGCCGGCGCCAAGAACTGCATCTCCGTGGCCGTCGCCTGCGCCATGGCCGGCATGATTGCCGGTTGCATCACCGCCACCGGCCTGGCTTCCACGCTCATCAACGCCATCGTCAACCTGGCCGGCAACGCCACGATTATCGGCCTGGTCCTCACGATGCTCACCTGCATCGTCCTGGGCATGGGCGTCCCCACCACCGCCAACTACTGCATCATGGCCGCCACGACCGCGCCCATCCTCATCCAGCTGGGCATCCCCATGGTCGCCGCCCACTTCTTCGTCTTCTACTTCGGCATCGTGGCCGACATCACGCCGCCCGTCGCCCTGGCTGCCTACGCCGCCTCGGCTATCGCCAAGTCCAAGCCGCTGCGCACGGGCGTCAACGCTACCAAGCTGGCCATCGCCGCCTTCATCGTGCCCTACCTCTTCGCCTTCAACCCCATCATGCTGCTCGAGGGCGACTTCACCTGGTTGCAGTTCGCCGGCGTCGTCGTGACCGCCCTGCTCGGCCTGTTCGCCGTGGCCGTAGCCCTCAACGGCAACCTCTTCCGCCGCGTGCCCGTCGTCCTGCGCGTCGTCTTTGCCGCAGCCGGCCTCATGCTCATGTACCCCGAGACCATCACCGACCTGATTGGCATCGCCGTCATCGTCGTCCTGGTCCTGGTCCAGTACCTCTGGCACAAGCGCGAGAACGGCTGGAGCCCCAACTACGTGGCCGAGGCCGCTGCCGCCGTCCAGGAGGCCAAGACCTCCGAGGACATCCTGCGCGCCAAGCTCGAGGGTGCCCAGGACGAGCAGGACGCCCAGCAGATTGCCGAGCAGCTCAAGGCCGCCCAAGAGCGCACCCGCAAGGTGGCCGCCGTCGGCGTCCGCAGGCGTGGCCCCAAGGACGCCAAGGACGACGAGGGGAAGTAAC
>CAZEAF010000073.1:0-7261 GCA_964510125.1 uncultured Coriobacteriaceae bacterium | reverse complement strand
ACCTCGACGCTCTCCTGCCCGCTACCGTCAGCCGCGATTGAGACGACCCACACGTCCTCGCTTTTGACATAGCCCGCCGGGGCTGCGGTCTCGCGCACGCACACGGTGCCCACCGGCACGACTACACGGCCGGCGGAGTCGTAGAAAAAGTCATCTCCGCCCAGCTTGTGGGCATCGTCCAGCAGGGCTTGGCCGGCTCCGTCGGTGGCTACGACCCAGGTCCGGTCGGCCTCTGCGGGCAGGCTGGCCCTGTCAAACTGGCCGGCGAACCACGCCACCTCGAACTGGGCCCCGGCCAGGGACCCGTCGCCCTGGGGTGCGGCCTGGCCCGTTTGGGCATCGGTCTTGCGCACCACGAGGACCAAAGGGTCGCTCTGGGGCTGGTCGGCGGCGCTGACCTGCGTCGTCTGGTCGGCTGTCACATGGACGGGGATGGGCGTGGCATCGAGGGCCCAGCCGGCGGGCGCCGCGGTCTCGACCAAGGTGTAGTCGCCCTGGGGAATCTGGTCGACCCATGCCTTGCCGTCGGCGTCGCAAACGAGCACGGCAACGGTGCTCCCGTCCTGATTGCGCAGCTCATAGGTGGCACCGGCCAGGGTCAGGGTAGCCTGCGCGGTGATGGAGGAGCTGGCATTGGTCTTTGAGAACTCAAGCGCGCCGAGCTTGGGCGCGGGGGTGTAAGGCTCGCAGTAGATGAGGGCCTGCTGGGCGTCACCCGTGCCGATGATGGCGCAGACAAAGTCGTCCGGCACCGTGTCCGCGATGGGGTCGGCGCGGCCTTCCTCGTTGACGGCGCGGATTCGACGGCCCACGGAGCTCTCGTTCACGATGTTTCCGGAATAATCAAAGCCGGTCACGTTCCACTGGCACCAGCTCACAAACTCGTCACTGCAGCCATAGAGCGAGGCCTGAGCGTTGCCAGTGAAGAGGTCGCTGATCAGCACGTGCTGGATGGCATAGAGTTCATCGTCGGTGATGGGCGTGCCGTCGTACCAGGTCTGGGGCCACAGGTTGGCCTTGGCCCACTCGTACCCGGGGCCCGTGGGTCCGAACCACATGCACATGCGCAGGTCGTTCCACTGCCACTCGGCCGCCTCGTAGTACATGTATTCGAGCGGGTCGACGATGGGGTAGGAGCCGTTAGCCGGGGCCGGCCTGTCCGGGTTCATGCAGGTCGCCATGTAAGAGCCGCCCGCCCCATCAACGTAAAAGCGGTAGGTGAGGTAGTTGTCGTAATAAACGGCGGTGCTGTCGTCCCAGTAGGTGGTCACCGTCTCGCCCGCCGTCGCCCTCATGGTGCTCGCAAAGGTGGCGCCGGCTGAGGATTCGAGCGACGCCTGGGCCACGGTCGCGCCCGACTGGTCGAGCAGCTCGGCAAAGTCGACCGAGAGGGCGCAGACGCCGCAGAGCTCTGTCTGGCCTGCGGGCATGGGGAAGCTGACGCGGGCGACGGGCAGGCCGTCCTGCCAGAGGAGCTCGAAGGAGGCGTCGGGCAGAGTTTGGGCCAGGTCGGCCTGGGCGATGCCTGCGGTGGGCCTCATCGTGACGCGCAGGGTCGCGCCGACGGGTGCGTCGCTCGCGGCCACGCAGAGCCAGGGGCCCTCGCCGGAGGCCGAGAGCTCAATCCTGGGTGCGGTGGCCGGCTGGGCCGGTTGGTCGGCGGTCTCTGACGCAGGAAGCTCCGCCTCGTCCTGTCCGACACGCGCGGCAGGGGCTGCCTGATCGGTACCCTCCTGCTCGGGTGCGGTGTCCTCGCTGACAGCGGCAATTGTCTCGGCCGAGTCGTCCTCGCTCGCTCCGTCCGCGTCGACGACGATGACCTCGTCGGACTGGTCGGGTTGGTCGGGTTGGTCGGGTTGGTCCAGCTGGTCAGCCTGGTCGGGTTGGTCCGGTTGGCTGGCAGGGCCGGCCTCGTCGGCCGCGACAGGCGTATCCGCGGTGGAGGACGCATCTGCCGCTGCCACCTCGGCCATCTCGGCTCCGGTTTTCTCGCCAGCCGCAGCTCGGATGCCAGGCCAGGCGAGCATGCCTATCACGAGGGCGACCGCTGCGACGACCGCCCAGGCCAGCCGCAAACCTCGCGTGTGTGCGTGCCACATATGAGCTCCAATCTCGTGGGGCCGAGGCCGCCCGAGCGGTCTGGCCGAAAGGTCCCTCTGCACGAAATCGTTCCATGTGGCAAGGGCTTTTCCCGCGGTTATTTGGGCCGCGGCAAAGTCGCCTGACAATTTGTCTAACAAAAACGCCGTCTGCGCAGGTCAGACAGCGTGTTTGCAACCTTACATTTTTAGGCTGGATTTGTGATTGGCGTTTGACTTACGCCCCGTTTGATACCATGGTGTGGCGGCAATTTACCTAGCCGTGCCCCCCAGCTCGGCTACATACTGGGCCTCGCTGGCAATCAGGCGGGCCAGCATCTGGGAGATGCCACGATAGAAATCCGTCTGGGCGCCGGTCTCGAGAGCCGTGCAAAAGGCGGGAATCCAGGGCAGCAGGTGGTCCTCCACAAAGCCAAACTGGGCGTTCAGGGCCATCTCAACCTCGCCCAGCCGCTCGTATTCCTCCGCCGACCCACTGGCGATGTCCTCGGCAAAGAGAGACTCGAGACCCTCGGCCACGCGGGTTCCCAGGTAGGCCATAAAGCCCAGCTCGACGCAGATGTGGTCCAACGGGACGTCGGGGTGCGGGGCGAAGCGCTCATCGGCGCGGGTGAAGCCCTCGGCCAGGTAGGTGCTCTCCACGGCAGCGCGCAGGCTGGCCTGGTCATGCCAGAAGGGCGTGGCAGTGAGGTCGATGTAGTCGGACTCAAAGAGGGAGATGGGCGCGCCGGTCCCGTCGCCCGTCCAGTCACCTGTCCCGCTGTCGGCCGAAAAGAGTCGGTCGTGGTCGGCCATGACCTGACGGGCGCCCTCCTTGACGGCCTCGTCGTCAGAAGAACTGCGCGAGAGCTCCAGCAGCCCCTTGGCAAAGGCGTCCAGGTCGGTGTCGGTCTTGGGAGGCAGGTCGCGCAGGCCGGCGACCAGGTTGGAGATTACGCTCTCGCTGGAAAGGGCTCGTGAGAGAAAGGAGTAGCTCGCCGTGCGCTTACGCACGTCCTGCACGAGGAATGCCAGCTCGTCGTCCATGTTTTACGCCCCCCGATGGTTGTCGGCGCGGGCCTTGCGCCTTCCGATATTTCAGGTCGGTCCACCATACTCCGCAAATCACAAGGAATTGTCGAGTCAAGGCGTGCATTCGGCGCACTTCGTGTGGCGGGCGCCAGCAGGGCCGCCCTCAGGCCGCATGCGAGTCCGCCACCGGCGGCCCCGTACGAGACGCGGCGGGGACTGGCCGGCCCTAAAGCTTGGCCTCCACCAGGTCGGCCAGGCAGGCGATGTAACCGGGGTCGTCGTTCACGCAGCTCACGTAGGTGAATTTACCCCCGGGCACCAGCTCGCCCCAGGTCTGGCGCTGGTCCTGGTCGATGTCGTAGTGGGTCTCCAGACAGTCAGCGGTGAAGCCCGGCGCCACCACGCACACGTCGGTCTTGCCCTCCTCGGCCAGCCGGGGCAAAAGCTCGGTCTGGGTCTGCGGGCCCAGCCACGGGCGGTTTTTGTCAAAGACGCTCTGATAGCCCACCGCGTAAAAATCCTCGGGCACGCCCAGGCGCTCAGCCAGCTTGCGGGCCGTGGCCTTGGTCTGGGCCTCGTAGACGTCACCTGCCTCCATGTCCGCCACGAGGGTGGAGTGGTAGGTGAAGACCAGGGCGTGTTTTCCGTCGGGCTCGAACTCCCAGGTCTCGCGGATTCGGGCGGCCACGGCATCTAGATAGTGGGGCTCGTCGTAGTAGGAGTCGATGGTGGACACACTGGGTATGCGCTTGAGGTGGGAGAGGGCCGCGAAGACCTCCTGGTACATGGTGCCGTTGGTGACCGAGGCATACTGGGGGTAGCAGGTGACGATGACCAGGTGGTCGACGTGCTCGCCCTGCACCAGCCGATAGACCTCCTCCTCGATGGTGGGGGTGGCGTAACGGTAGGCCACGCTTACTCCGACGTCGCCGTGCCCGCGGTCGATCAGAGCCTGCCTGAGGCCCGCCACCTGGGCGTCTGTGTACACGGAGAGGGGCGAGCCGTCATCGGTCCAGATAGCCTCGTAGCGACTGGCCATGCGGGGGGACCGCTTGGGCAGGATGATGCCGTAGAGGATGGGGTACCACTTGGCGCGGGGGATGTCCACCAGGCGCTTGTCGGTGAGGTAGGCCTCCAGGTAATCGCGCACGCTCTCGGCCGTGGGCGCGGCAGGGGAGCCGGTGGAGATGAAGAGTACGGCTGTCTTGCCGGTGCTCGCGGCGGGAGGCTGGACCGTGGCCCCGGTCACGCCCGAGATATCCTCCACGTACCCGCCGCCGTCCTGGACGTCGGCCGTCTTTGCGTTGTCTGCCACGATGGGTCGCCTCTCTGTTCGCGTCGGTCCAAAACTTGTGACGGGGGTAATGCTACTCGTTTGGGCGGGGGCTGCCCCCCTCTGTTGTGACTGGTTTTGCCGGGGGGAGGGCCCTATCGGGGAAGGGGCGCCCCAAACAGGGCTGGCAGTTTCGTTGGGCTTGGCTGTGGACGGGCGGGTTGCCGGCGGGTTACTGGGCCTGAGGGCCGCGTCGGCGCGCTCGGGCTCGGCGGATTGCGTGAGCGGCCAGCGTGAGCAGGACGCCCGTCGCGGCTCCCGAGCAGTCGATGAGGACGTCGGTGGCCAGGGCCGAGCGACCCTGGGTCAGCCAGTGCTGGACGATGCCCTCGTCAACGGAGGGGACGGCGACCAGGACCGCTGCCGTAATCAGGGCGCGGACGAGGACGGCGTGGCGCCCGGACCCTGCCGGCCTGCTCGCCGCCGCGCCCACTCCCAGCCCCTCCGTCACCAGGTGGGGCCGCAGAGCCTGCATGGCCACCAAACCCAAGATTAGGTACTCGGTGAAGTGGGCTGCCTTGCGCACCATGTACTCGGTGAGCCAGCCAAAAGGCAGGCCGAGCCCGGCCAGCCCGCCCTGCAGGATGGCCAGGGCCGCCTTGGACATTGAGCCCGAATCCTCGCCGGGCGCAAGCGAGTTACCCCAGATGAAGCAGACCATGAGGACAAGGACGACCAGCCAGGGGACCGAGACCCGCGCGGCTCTCTCCGCCCGACCCGCCCTTGCGGACGATGTGCCGGGTTCCAGCCGCGCGGACGCTGTAGGAGGCTGCTTACTCATCAACGACGACGAGGACGTTCGTCGACTTGATGACCGCCATGGCCGGCGCCTCGATCTCCAGGCCCAACTCCTCGATGGCCTCGTTGGTGATGGAGGAGGTGAAAGTGAGGCCGTCGGGCGTCTTGATGGTGACGTGGCCGTTCACAGCCCCGCGCTGCACGCTCGTCACGGTGCCGGCGTACTGGTTGCGCGCGCTCATGGGCATGCGGGCGTTGCCGCCGGCCACGATGACGTCGGTGGCTTTGATGATGGCTGTGGCAGGCATGCCCTCGTGGATACCCAGTTCGCGGATGTCCTCCATGGTGATGTCGGCCTTGATGAGGTTGTCGCCGACAAGGCGCAGGATGACGACGCCGTTCACGGCACCCTCCCGGACAGCGGCCACGGTGCCAGGGAGTTGGTTGCGCGCGGAAATCTTGAACATGGGTTTCCTTCCGATTCCTGGGGACAGAGCCAGAAAAGCCATTACCCATCTTACGACAGGGCGCGCCTTTGAGGTATGCTAGTCAGAGGTCTGTCCCCATAAAATAGGAACGGGCCCACGTCATCGCGAGCCCGTCTCCACCCTTGGGAAGGTAGTTGTAGTATGGGTTCTCCGGAGGCGTAGTGCAATCGATTTGGTACGCATTGGTATTTTTCGTGCCAATAAGTACCAATTAGTACCAAACAGTACCAACGAGACGCGTTCGGAGGATGATTCGTGGGCAAGGATGATCTGCGTGGGAGCTCCCGTATGAGCGACGCGGCTGCAGCCTCGGCCCTTACCGGCGATGAGGCAATGCGTGTCGAAGACGTGATGCGCCTGCTCAACCTGAGCCGGAATACCGTGTACAAGCTGGCGCGCGAGGGCGAGATACCCTCGATTCGCGTGGGCCGCCAGCTGCGGTTCCGCCGCCAGGACATCATCCTGCGCCTGCAGGGCAACTCCGGCCCCGTGTCCGCCCAGGCCCCTGCGACTGCCTCCGTCCCCGAATCGCCGTCTGCCTTCCAGCCCCAACAGCAAGGCCTCTCCGCGTCCGCGGCGGCCTCGTCTCCCGAGGCGGGGTCTGCCCCCCAGACGCTCGCCGGCACCATGCAGCTGCGGGTTGGCTCCCTGCCCGACCCGGCCGACGTGCTGGACGCCCTGCCCGTCTGGGCCCGCGGGTCCCTTATCATCGGCGGCCAGGACATGGCGGCCGACGTGCTGGCAAACTACGTCTCCGGCTTGGGCATTAAGATTCTCCGGTCGCACACCAACGCCTTTGTGTCGCTGGCCCGCATGTACCTGGGCACCTGCGACGCGGTCGTCCTTGACCTGTGGAGCGAGGAGGACCAGCGCTACAACACCCCCTACGTCCGTCGCATGCTGCCGGGCATGTCCGTGGTGGTGCTGCGTCTCTACCAGCGCCGCGTGGGTTTCACGGTGGCGGCCAAGAACCCCTTGGGCATAAAACGCTGGAGCGACCTGCTCAACAAGGGTGTGGTCCTGTCCAACCGCGAGCGCGGGGCGGGCAGCCGCGTCTTGCTCGACGAGAAGCTGCGCTACCTGGAGGCCGACGCCACCTCCATTGTGGGCTACGGCCGCGAGGTGGAGTCCGAGCTGGCCCAGGGCCTGCTGGTTTCCAACGGCATCGCCAACGTGGCCGTCACGGGCGAAAAGGTCTGGCGTCAGGTGCGCGGTCTGGACTTTCTCCCCATGCAGAACGAGACGGTGGACATCGTCGTCGCCAAGACCCACCGGACCACCCAGCTCATCAAGGCCGTCCGGTCGCTTCTGCGCACAGGCGCCTTCCGCAGCGAGTTCGACCCCACGGTGACCGATGTCGGCATGATGGGCGAGGTCGTCTACGAGACCTAGGCCAACGTCGGGCAAATCTGCGTGACATCCCAGGTTCTCGCCCCGCGACGTCCCGGGATGTATCAGTGTGTAACAGAGAGGTGCGTTATGTGGCATAGCGCACCTCCGTCCCTGTTACGCCCCAACAGTTCCCTATCTATGGCACAACTCTGGCACGGATTCGAGAAATAATATTTGCTTGGCACGGATTCGAGATTTCG
>CAZEAF010000072.1:4792-7266 GCA_964510125.1 uncultured Coriobacteriaceae bacterium | reverse complement strand
CTACTCCACTTCGATGCTCCCCGCGACGGCCATCTTGACCACGCGGTAGGCGCCGTCGTAGATGCCGGCCGCGGCGTTGCGCTCGATGGCGTCGCACATGCGGTAGACCAAATCATGGCTCGGCGCCTGCAGCTCGTCGACCATGGAGCGGACCTCCTCGGGGGTGTCCAGCTCGTAGGTGGCATCGCCCATCTCGGCCGCGCGGATGGCGCCCCAGGCCTCGTGTCCGCCGATGCGGTGGATGAGGAGCTTGGGCACGGGATAGAAGGACAGCTCGCTGGGCTTGGTCACAAGCACGTCGGAGCAGCGCATGAGCAGGTTGGTGGAGTACACGGCGGAGAAGATGTCCCTGTCGTAAAAGGCGTGCACGCCGGCCACGCCGCCCCGCACGTCCTCCAGAGCCTGCGCGGCAAAGCGCGCCGTCTGGGCAAAGTTGCCAAAATGGCAGCTCACAAGGGATTTATCGGACAGGGCGGGAATGTCGCGCACCAGGGTCTCCCACACGTCGCGGTGGTCGCCCACGTTCACGAGCAGGGCCGCCTCGCCCCGCTTGACCGCCGGCAGCAGGTGGCCGACCACCGCCCGGAAAATCTGGGCCTGGGCACCGGCCCCGCCCACCGAGAGCAGGTAGCGCACGGGACCGCCCCCGGCCAGCCTGGTGCGGCGGGCCTGGCAGTCGACGGGGATATTGGCCACCAGCTCGTGGTCCACGTAGTGGCCGGTGCAGGCGATGGCGCTGGCGGGCATGGGGCGCAGGACCTGCCCTTTCATCATGCCCATGAGCTCGCGATATCCCAGGTAGGCGCTGGGGGTCTGCACGGCGTGGATGGCCCCCTCGGCCAGGTGCAGGGCCATAGGCCAGTTGTCGGGCACGGCGTTCACGACGTGGGTGAGCCCGGCATGGACCGCGGCCTGGGCGGGCCAGACGTGCGTGCCGATGTAGGGGACGTCGCGCGGCAGGTCGGCAAGCGGCGGGGCCATGAGCTCGGCCACCTTTTGGTCGCTGGCGTTGTAGGTCAGCTTGCGAAAGCCTTCGGAGTTGAGCGGCTCCCAGTAGAGCCTGTTGAAGAGGCGGGACTTCTGCGAGAGGCGCGACCCCAGGGAGTAGAGGTCGTTCTGCTTGCGGATGACGCGGGCGCAGGTGGTGTCGCCCAGTCCGGAAAGGTCCAGCCAGTAGGGGGTGTAGCCAAGCGCGTGGGCGGCCGATGCCATGGCCATGGAGATGCGGTAGTGGCCGAATCCCATGCGGATGTTGCCCACGACCACGGGGGCGCCGCCTGCCTGCACGGAGTCGGCCGCCAGGTCGAGGGCGGGGACCCAGCCGCCCTGCTCGCCCGCGCTTGTCCTGCCCTGCTCGCCCGCGCCTGCGAAGGCCACGTCCGGGGTCTGCGCATCCGCCGCGTCCGCCTCATCCGGGTCGGCCAGCACCAGATTGCGCACGCCCAGCGCCTCCCCGATGACCGGCAGCTCCTGAACCCGCAGGTGGTAGCACTTGTCCGAATCGTCACCAAACTGGCGGGCGAACTTGGCCTTGTTCCGACAGGCCTTGGCGTAGGCGCGCGGGGGAACGGGGTTGCCAAAAATGCATGCGGCACGGTCGACGGCGTTCTTATCTGCCATGGTCTGCCTCTTATCGACGCGGTGGCTGTCGCTATTGACGGAGGGGGTTTCAGGTACGATGATGCTCACATCGCTGATAGTATCGCTATCAAATCTGAGTGACAAGCACGCACCTGCCGCGAAAGAAGACGATTATGGCGAACGGTAAGACAGACGGGGTGGCCCGCCGCACGAGACGGGCTACTCCGGCCCGGCGCACCCGCGAGGATGGAATCGTCGAGGCGGCGGCCCGGCTCTTCCTTGCCCAGGGCATCGGGCCGGTCAAGATGACGGACGTGGCTGACGCCGCAGGGGTGGGCGTGGCCAGCCTCTACCGGTACTTTGGCACAAAGGTCGAGCTGGCGATACGTGTGGCGACCCTGCTCTGGCGCGAGCTGCGTGCGGACTTCGTCGTCCCGGGGAACGAGGACGGGACTGGTCGCGAACGCCTGGGCATCATGCTCGGCCGCTTTGCGACCACCTACCGGACCTGGCCCGAGCTGTTCGCCTTTCTCGACGAGTTCGACCGCCTCATCCTAAGCGAGCCCCAGAGCCGCGACCGCCTAGGCGACTACGACATGCAGACGAAGAGCTTCTACACCGACTTCTTCCAGGTGTGGCAGGACGGCGTGGCCGACGGGACCCTGCGGGGCGACGTGGACTTCCACCTCTTCTATCTCTCCAGCGTGCACGCCCTGACCGGCATTGCCGAGAAGCTCACGCGCGGCGAGGTCACCCCCTCCGACAACTTCTCCCAGGCCGAGGACGAAATCTCCTGCGTCGTCGACATGGCCATGGCCTACATCTCCCGAGAGGAAGCATAAATGAGCAAGACCGCAGCCAGCGCCCCCCAGCACACCGCATCCGGGCAGGCC
>CAZEAF010000072.1:2641-4692 GCA_964510125.1 uncultured Coriobacteriaceae bacterium | reverse complement strand
CTCTGGTTCTTTGCGATTGGCCAGCTGGGCTGGTCCATGCTCTCGGGCATCATCACCAACTGGCTGGTCTACTTCTACCAGCCCGGCCAGAGCTTCCTCGACCAGGGCCAACAGCTCTTCATCGTCCAAGGCGCCGTGGTGGCTGGCCTCACCATCTGCGGCCTCATCACGGCGTCGGGCCGCATCTTCGACGCCATCACCGACCCCCTCATCGCGTCGCTGTCCGACCGGTGCGGGCACAGGCTGGGGCGGCGCATCCCCTTCATGAGGTGGGCGGCCCTGCCCTTCGCCCTGGTCACAGTGTTCGTCTTCTGGTCGCCGGTGCAGGGTCAGAGCTGGGTAAACGCCGTCTTCCTGACCGTCATGATGCTGCTCTTCTACCTGTGCATGACCTGCTACTGCACGCCCTACAACGCCCTCATCCCCGAGCTCGGCCGCACGCAGCGTCTGCGCATCAACGTGAGCACCTTCATCTCCACCACCTACTTTTTGGGCACCGCCTTTGCCTACGTCGTCCCCAACATCGCCGGCGTCCTGACCCCCGCCCTGGGCGTGACCGGCGGCTTCCGCGCCACCATCGCCATCCTGGCCCTCGTGGCCTGCGTCTGCATGCTGGTCCCCACCTTCGCCATCCGCGAGCGCGACTACGCCAACGTGACCCCCTCGCACTCTTCCATGTTCAAGAGCCTGGGCAAGACCTTTGGCAACGGCGAGTTCCGCACCTTCGTGGCCTCCGACATCCTCTACTGGATTGCCCTGACCCTCTTCCAGACGGGCCTGCCCTTCTACGTGACCGAGCTCATGGGCCTGGACTCCGGCATGACCAGCCTGCTCTTCGTCCTTATGAGCGCTGTGAGCTTCCTCTTTTACCCGGTGGTCAACGTGCTGGCCAAGCGTCTGGGCAAGAAGAAGCTCATGGTCTTCGCCTTCCTCTTCTTCAGCCTAGCCTTTGCCGTGACCACCTGCGTGGGCCGTTTTGGCATCCCCAGCCTGGCCTGGGGCGTCATTGTGGCTGTGCTGGCCGCCATCCCCATGGCCGTCCTGGGCATCCTGCCCCAGGCCGTGGTGGCCGACATCGCCGAGGCGGACGCGGTCAAGACGGGCGAGAAGCGCGAGGGCATGTTCTACGCGGCCCGCACCTTTGCCTTCAAGCTGGGCCAGTCGGTGTCCATGCTGCTCTTCACCTCAATCTCGCTGATTGGCGGCACGGGCGGTATCGCGAGCGACTTCGGCTATCGGCTCACGGCGGGCGTTGCGGCGGCCTTCTGCCTGGCGGGCGGCCTGGTCTTCCTGCGCTACCATGAGAAGAAGGTGCTGGCGGTGACCGAGCAGGCCGAGCTGGCAGCAGCCGAGCAGGGCGGGCTGGAGGCGTCGGCTGGACAGGACGGCCAGGAGTAGGAGCGAGCGATGGCTGAGGACAGGTTCGCAGGCACGGCGGCCCCGGGCGAGGGCGCAGGGCTTGCGGGCGCGGCGGCCGCAGGCGGGCGAGGGCGCGTGACCCCCACCCGCGTCCTGCTGGGCTACCGGCTGGCCTCGGCCCCCGATGTGCGCGCCGGCGTCGACCCCATGAACCCTGCGGGAAAAGGCGAGCTCACGCTGGGTGTCGGGCCGGTGAGCTCCGTGGCCTGCAAGATTGAGCCGGGCGAGCGCCAGCTGGGCAACGAGGACGTGGACCTGACCGTCTCCTGGGACGGGGAGCTGCTCGACGTGCGCCTGCGGGCCCTTGCGCCCCTGCGCCTAGAGACGGCCACCATCGACGGCGCGCACGCCTTCGCGGCCGACGAGCGGGTCCTTTTGAACGGCTACCAATCCTGGACCGACACAGGCGAGCGCGGGGCTTGGGAACCCATGCGCGGCTACGGGGGCTTTTGGGCCCGCGCGGCGGCAAAATACCAGCTCGAGGCCGGTGGCGACTACGCCTTTGCGGCCTATCCCCAGGGAAGGGGCATGGGGCACGGCTACACCTACGCGACCTTCCGCCAGGGGGCGCGGGTGGCCTTGGTGGCCTCGCTCGACGAGGACCGGGGCTTCTCGACCATCCGTACCAACGC
>CAZEAF010000072.1:0-2541 GCA_964510125.1 uncultured Coriobacteriaceae bacterium | reverse complement strand
CTCGTGGGCTACACGAGCTGGTACCGCCGGTACGACGACATCGACGCCGACAAGCTGGCCCACGATCTCGAGGGCGCCAAGCTGGCCTTTTCCCGTCTGGAGGCCGACCCGGCCCTAGCGACCGGCCATGCCCATGAGGCCGGCCATGCCCCGGTGGCCGAACATGCTCATGAGGCCGGCCATGCCCATGAGGCCGACCCGGTCCTAGCAGGGGCGGAGGAGGGCCGCGCCGCCCGGGTCTTCCAGATTGACGACGGCTGGGCCCGCATTGGCGACTGGCTGAGCCCCGACCCCGCGCGCTTCCCCCACGGCATGGCCCCGCTGGCTGCGGCCATCCGGGAGGCGGGCTTTGTGCCGGGCATCTGGCTGGCCCCCTTCTGCTGCGAGAAAGCCTCCCAGCTGGCGGCCAACCACCCCGACTGGCTCCTGCGCGACACGTCCGGCGAGCCGGTGGCCACGGGCAGCCACTGGTCCGGCGGCCTGGCCTTGGACACCCGCAAGCCCGCGGTGCGCGACCATGTGACCCGCGTCCTGCAGACGGTGACGCGTGACTGGGGCTTTTCCCTGCTCAAGCTCGATTTCCTCTATGCCGCCTGCATGATCCCCCATGACGGGCGCAACCGCGGCGAGCTCATGGCCGACGGCCTCGACCTGGCTCGCGCGGCGGTGGGCGACGATGTGGCCATCCTGGCCTGCGGCGTCCCTTTGGGCAGTGCCATGGGCCGGGTGGAGTACGCCCGCGTGGGCTGCGACGTGGCGCCCGACTGGGACGGCAGTCTCACCCGCCGCCACCTGCACCGCGAGCGCCCCAGTACGGCCCGCTGCCTGGCGGGGACGGTCGGTCGCGCCCCGCTCGACGGCCGGGCTTTTCTGAACGACCCCGACGTCGTCTTTCTGAGTGAGGCGACCTCCGACAAGGACGTCCCCCGCGAGCTGCGCAAACGCCTGCTGCTCACCAACGCGACCCTAGCCAGCTGCCTGCTTACCAGTGACGACATGGGGGACTGGGATGACGCCCAGGTCCACGAGTTCGCCCGCGCTGTGGCCGAGATGCTGCGGGTCAGGAGGGCATCCGATGAGCCGCTGCCTTGAGGCCTTTGCCCCCGGCCGCTGCGAGCTGGCGGGCAACCACACCGACCACGAGGGCGGCCTGGTCATCGCGGGGACTGTCGGGGAGGGCATCTCGGCCGTCGCCGCCCCACGCCCTGACCCGCTGGTCTGCGTGGAGAGCGCGGGCTTTGCTCCCTGCCAGGTGGACCTGTCCGAGGGGGGCTGGCGCGACCCCCGTCCCGAGGAGCGCGTCTCCAGCCAGGCCCTCCTGCGCGGCATGCTGGCCCAGCTCGACCGGGCGGGCGTGCCCCTGGGCGGTTTTGACGCGCGGTTGACCACAACCTTGCCCGCGGGCGGCGGCCTCTCGTCCTCAGCGGCATTCGAGCTGCTCATAGGGGTTATCGCCCGCGACCTGTTCGCCGATGGGACCGACGCGGCGAGGGAGGTGGGCGGCCAGCCCGGCGAGGACCCAGCCCAGGCCCTCGACGCCCCGCTCGGCCCCGTCGCTCTTGCCCGCATGGGACAGGCGGCCGAGTGCGACTACTTCGGCAAGCCCTGCGGCCTCATGGACCAGCTGGCCGTGGCCTGCGGTGGCATCCTCGAGATTGACTTCGAGGACCCCGGGCACCCGCGCGTCTCGCCCATCGACATCGACTTCGCCGCCCGCGGCTGGGCCGTCTGCCTGGTGGACACGGGCTGCGACCACAGCAGATTCACCGAGGAATACGCCGCAGTCCCGCGCGAAATGCAGGCCGTGGCCCGTCTGTGCGGGGCCGAGAGGCTGGGCCAGGTCCCCCGGTCCCTCGTGCTGGAGCGCATGGGCGACATCCGGTCCGAGCTGGGCGACCGGGCCTTTCTGCGGGCCATGCACTTCTACCACGAGGAGGCCCTCACCATCGAGCGGTCCGAGGCCCTGCGGGCGGGCGACATCCCCCGCTTCCTCACCTTCACCCGCGAGAGCGGCGCCTCGTCGGCCATGTTCCTGCAGAACGTCTCCGCAGGTGGGACCTATCAGCCGGCCATGGTGGCCCTGGCGCTCGTGCAGTCCCTCGTCAACGAGGAGGCGCTCGTCCACGGCTACCGGCGCGGGGCCTGCCGCATCCATGGCGGGGGTTTCGGCGGGACAATCGAGGCCTTTGTGGGCCTGGACGGGCTGGACGACTTCGTGCGCGGCATCGAGAAACAGCTGGGCCCGGCCACCTGCCAGGTCCTGACAATCGGCGGCAAGGGCGCGCATGCCGCGTGGGCATAGGCGAGAGGGACGTGCGGGTGGCTGACGGACAGATTGCGGACAAGCGGATATCGGGCATGCTGATGACGGGCGGCCTGGTGGCGGACGGCCTGACGGCAGGCGAGCAGGTCGCGCGGGATATCGATGCCCTGGTGACATATGCCCTGACCTGCGGACTTATCGAGCCCGGCGACGAGACCTGGGCCTACAACAGCCTGTTGGCGGCCTTGGGGCTGACGGGCCCGGGGGCCGCCTGCGCG
>CAZEAF010000071.1:2991-7341 GCA_964510125.1 uncultured Coriobacteriaceae bacterium | reverse complement strand
AAAAACCAAGAAGACCGGGAAACGGCCGCGAAACACGCTACTATAGCAAGCTGTGTCCAGACTCTCGCGCTCCGCAACGAAATGGGGGACCCCGTGAACCGCACCGCCATCGCCAGCATCTTCGCCAACTCCCAGGCCATGGGGGATACCCGGCTCACCGTGGCCGGCTGGGTCCGGTCCATCCGCGACATGAAGAAGCTCGCCTTCGTCACCCTGAACGACGGGTCCTGCTTCAACAGCCTGCAGGTCGTGCTCGACCGCGCCACCTTCGCCGGCTACGACGCCGTCTGCGCCCAGAACGTGGGGGCCGCCCTCGTCGTCACCGGCACGCTGGCCCTCACGCCCGAGGCCAAGCAGCCCTTTGAGCTGCGTGCGGAATCCGTCGAGGTGGAAGGCCCGTCCGCACCCGACTACCCCCTGCAGAAGAAGCACCACACCAACGAGTACCTGCGTACCATCCAGCACCTGCGGCCGCGCACCAACCTCTTCCGCGCCGTCTTCCGCGTGAGGTCCACCGCCGCCTGGGCCATCCACAGCTTCTTCCAGGAGCGGGGCTTCCTCTACGTCAACACGCCCATCATCACCACCTCGGACGCCGAGGGCGCGGGCGAGATGTTCCGCGTGACCACGCTCGACCTGGCCCACGTGCCGCTGGGCGAGGACGGCTCGGTGGACTTCACCCAGGACTTCTTCGGCAAGGCGGCCAGCCTCACCGTCTCGGGACAGCTGCAGGCCGAGAGCTTCGCCATGGCCTTCGGCGACGTCTACACCTTTGGCCCCACCTTCCGCGCCGAGGACTCCAACACCGCCCGCCACGCCGCCGAATTCTGGATGGTGGAGCCTGAGATGGCCTTTGCCGACCTGGGGGACGACATGGACATGGCCGAGGCCATGCTCAAGTACGTCATCCGGTACGTTCTGGACAATTGCCCCGACGAGCTGGCCTTTTGCAACCAGTGGATTGACAAGGGCCTGCTGAGCCGCTTGACCCATGTGGCAAGCAGCCCCTTTGAACGCATGTCCTACTCCGAGGCGGTCGAGATTCTGGAGGGGGCCGTAGCCGCCGGGCACGAGTTTGCCTACCCGGTCTTTTGGGGCTGCGACCTGGCCACCGAGCACGAGCGCTTCCTCACCGAGCAGCACGTTGGCAGGCCAACCTTCGTGTACGACTACCCGGCCGAGATCAAGGCTTTCTACATGCGCATGAACGACGACGGCAGGACCGTGGCCGCCACCGACTGCCTGGTGCCGGGCATCGGCGAGATTATCGGCGGCTCTCAGCGCGAGGAGCGCTTGGACGTGCTGGAGAGGCGCATCGCCGACCTTCATATGGATGCCAGCCAATATCGCACCTACTGCGACCTGCGGCGCTACGGGACCTGCCGTCACGCCGGCTTTGGCCTGGGCTTCGAGCGCCTGGTCATGTACCTCACCGGCGTAGCCAACATCCGCGACGTCCTGCCGCATCCCCGCACGGTGGGCAACGCCGACAACTGACCGGAAGGGCCGGTCTGCCGCGAGGCTGCCGGGCCAGTCCCTGCTGGGCGGCGGGGGCCTCGCCGCAAGCCTGCCGCCCTACCTACTCGGCAGCCTGGACAGAGCCGCCGGCTGCGACGATGGTGGATGATACGGCCTGGACGAGCATCCGGGCGTAGGCCGCGGCCCCCTCGGGGGTCAGGTGGGTGCCGTCACCGTAGAGGTAGGCGTCCTCGTGCCCCGCGCAGACGGCCGGCCAGTCCACGTAATGCACGTTGTCGTGGGCGTCGGCGCAGGCCACAAGGTTGGCGTTGGCGTCGTTCTGGAAGCCCTCGGGGTTGACCGTGCCCACCAGGAAGACCTGCTTGGAGGGGTCGACGGCCGCGACGAGCTCCTCGAGCTGGTCGGAGAAGGGCGTGGTGTTGGAGAAGGACGCAAAGATGACGACCGAGCCCACTATCCCCTGGGCCTGGTAGTCCTGGTAGACCTCGAGAGCCTGCAAGGGCCGACGGCCCACGTAGGAGTCGCTAAGACCGTTGGGGAAGACGCTGTAGAAGTCCATGTCACCGGGGACCGAGTCGCCAATCAGCACGGGGTCGAAGCCGCCGGCTGCCACCAGGTCGGGCGAGGCGTACACCACGCCGGGGTTGGCCAGGGCGTCCGCCTGGGCCTGGGCCGCCGCCTCGTCCAAGGCCTGCTGCTGGGCCGCAAGCTGGGCAGCTGTCTCGTCGGTAGGGTCGGGGTCGATGGTGCCGCCCGCGGCGATGTAGTCGGCGGCGATGGCGTTGGTAATCATCTGCCCAAAAACCCAGCCCCACTCGCTGCGCAGGTGGGTGTGGTCGTCGTAGAACCAGGTGTCCACGCCTGTGGCGGCCAGGCTGTTCCAGTCGATGAGATGGGCGTTGTCGTGTCGGTCGACAGCGGCCGCCACCTGGTAGTTTATGGTGTCCTGCTCCACTTCGGGGATAAAGCAGTTCACCAGGTAGACCTGGCGGTCGCCGCAGTCGTTAATCATCTGGTCCAGCTCCTCGTCCGTGGGGATGTTGTTGGAGAAGGAGCAGATCACCACGACCTTGCCCACGACGCCCTGGGCCAGGTACTGGTCGAGCACCTCCAGGGCCTGGGCGGGCGTGCGGCCCACATAAGAGTCGACAAGGCCGTCGGGCGCGTAGGCGCTCAGGTAGTCCGCGGCGTCGCCCGCCACCGAGTCGCCGATGATGAGGGGGTCGATTAGACCGTCTGCCAGCTCGTCGGCGCCCGCGTGCAGGGTGATATCGCCCTGGGGCACGTAGCCGGCAAGCAGGTTGACAGCCGTCTGACCTACTGAGCCATTGGCATCCGCCACAGCCGAGGCGGCGCCGTTGGCCTGCTGGGAGGCGCGAATCTGGTCCAGGTCCATGGCCTTGTCGGCCGCCACGCCGGTGGACCGGATGGCCTCTTTGGGCACCAGGGTGGTCTCGGGCACCACGGCGCTGCCAATCAGGGCGATGCCGAGCACGGCGGCCCCCAGGCCTGCAGGCGCATACCTGCCCACGAGCGCGAGGCCGGTGCGCGGGTCGTCCAGGGGGGCCCGGAGCCTGCTGACGAACCCGGTCAGTGACCCCGGCCGCTCAATCAGCCACCAGGAAGCCTCGGCAGCCGCCAGGGACACGGCCACCGCCAGGACCTGCAGCCACCAGGGCGCGCCCGCCCCGGCGCCCATGAGCTGGATGATGGGGTAATGCCACAGGTAGAGGGCGTAGGACCTGCCTCCCAGCCAGACCAGGGGCCTAGCCGAGAACACCCGGTCGGTCATGGTTCCGCCGGTCATGAGAGAGGCGAGCAGGGCTAGGACCAGCAGGGTCACCAGGACCATGCCGCCGCGGTAGAAAAAGGCCGCCTCAGCCGGGACAAAGACCATAATCGCGAGCAGGGCGACCAAGCCGCCCAGACCCATGGCCTGCGCGACCCTGGTCGGACGGGCCTCATAGACGACCGGGTCGGCACGGCGGTAGCCCTCGCCCGCCCGAACCATGCTCACAAAGAGGTCCCGCCCCACGACCGGTTTGCCGCCCAGGGGCCAGACAAGGGCGAAGGCGGCGCCCAGCAAGACGGAGAAGGCGCGGGTATCGGTGCCGTAGTAGACGCGGCTGGGGTCGGCGTCGGGCGTGTAGAGGATGGCCATGAGCAGGGCCGACACAAGCGAGAGGGCTATCAGCCCGGCCACCAGTGCCCGGCGCCGCCTGTCCTCACCCACCTTGCGCGTGGCCGCCAGACCAGCGAGCAAAAGTACCGGCAGTACCACGGCCATCTGCGCGTCGATGCCCAGGTACCACAGGTGGGTGAGGGGCGAGGGACCGCCAATCTGGTCGAAGTAGGAGATGCCGCGGACGATGTAGTTCCAGTTGGGGAAGAACAAAAGCGCAGGCAGGACGTCTGGCCGCATCTTGGTGAGCAGGATGTGGTTGAGGATGACGCACAGGGCAAGGACCACCACGACCATGACGGCCATGGAGGGCCAGATGCGCTTGAGGCGGCGCCCCCAGAGCCTGGGCAGGCTCACCGTGCCCGTGCGCCCGAACTCCCGCACCACGGAGCTGGTCACCAGATAGCCCGTGAGCGCGAGGAACATGACGACGCCCATGTGGCCGCTCGGGAACCAGGAGACCCCCAGGTGGTATAGGACGACCGAGAGAATGGCGAACGCCCGCAGCCCCTCGATGGACGCGACGCGCTTGCCTTGGATGGTTCCCGATGCCATCTGAACTCCATGCTCCCGTCTCGTCGCTCAAACCCGGGTCGAGAAAGACCGCCGCCCTGCCGGGCCTGTCCTATTGAGCTGCCCTACCGAGCCCGCCGCCCAGCCAAGCCTGACCTCCCAAGCCTGACCTGCCG
>CAZEAF010000071.1:0-2891 GCA_964510125.1 uncultured Coriobacteriaceae bacterium | reverse complement strand
GGGCCTGCCGCCCTACTGGGCCTGCCGCCCTACCGGGCCCGCCGCCCTACGCCCTGCTCGGGAGCTCGGCTTTGGCCAGGGCCAGGATATGGCCGCGGCAGGCCGCCACCAGCTCGTTGGCCCAGAAAGGCTCGTCCAAGCCCTGCGGGGCCTCGTCGAGCGCGGCCACATAGAGGGTGTAGACGTGGTCCTTGTCGGGCGGGCAGGGCCCCTCGTATCCGACGCCGAAGACGCCGCGGGCGCCCTTTCCGCTGGTGCGGCCCTGATGCAGCCCTTCGACCCCCTGACGGGAGGCGTCCTCGGGCACGGCGACGCTCTCGCTCTCGGCGCCACCTACAGGGCCGGCGGAATCACGCAGGCCAGGGGCCATATCGTCATCCATGTCGCGCCCGTCGTCCAGCCAGGCGCACCAGTGGACCCAGGGAAGGCCGCATACAGGTATGCTGTCCCAGTCGAGCAGGAGCCAGGCCAGCGCCTGGGCGTCCTCGGGCACGTCGTCCACCTCGAAGGGGAAGGACCTGCGGCTGGCATGCCCGCCGTCCTTGTCGGCAGCCGACGCGTACTTGCCAAAACGGTCGGCCAGATAACCGCCGTCCAGGCCGACATGCACCTTCATCATGGAGAGCTCCTTTCTCACCGTCCATACCCAAGGTCCCACTCGCACGGCGTTTGGCCGCCTCAGCCACGCCAGGAAGCACGGGCCGTGCCAGCGGGGCTAGCGGGGCCACTCATATACTAATCCGCGCCGCCCCCGCCCTCAAAGCGCATGAGCTTCCCAATGCCGCGCGCACGAGCCATCGCCCCAGCCATCCGCGCCGGCAGCAGGTGGTGCTGCGAGACGCTCTGCGGGCAAGCCGGCTCACGCATGTGGGCTCCCCTTCCTCACGAGAATCCCGCGGCCGGCATAGTAGGGCGCAAAGTCAGCCAGGCGCATGCGGACGGCTGAGGCAGTGTTGGGCCGGTCGGGCTTGTCGGGAGTGGGCGCCATGCCCGATGGGTTGTGAAAGACGATGGCCGCGTCCCCGTCAGACTCGGCGCACAGGGCCAGCACCAAATGGCCGCCGGTGTGGGTGGGAGGCTCGGGCGCGCGACGAATCTCCCACGACACCGAGAGAATCGCGTACCAATCCCCGCTTGCCACGAGCTGGGCTGCCTGACAAAGCGGCAGGTCAGGGCAGCTATGCGCCTCAATCCCGTAATCACATGCCAGCCAGCGCACGGCGGGTGCGTAGAAAAGGCCGTCGACAGACCCGTCCGGCCGGGGCACGAGCACGTCAAAGGCGATAGCCCGGTCAATCAAGGCCGCCTTGGGCATGCCGGGCAGCCAGCGGCGCTCGCCCTCCGAAGCCAGGTGGCCCGTCGCAGGCCCCGGGCCCATGACCGGGTCGAACCCGCCCGGCGCCTGACCCCCGAAGTCTGCGTCCCACCGACCGGGCTCCGCGGCAAGCTCGGCGCGCAGGATGCCCTCGATGCAGGCCAGGCCGCAGGTGCTGCGCGACCAGAGCCGGTAGCTTGCCGCGTCGGGATAACCGTCAGAGCGCCAGTCATGCACCACGGCCGGGTCCCTGCGCCGCTCGACCGCCTCGATAGCCGCCGGGATGTCCCCGAACTGCGATATATGCGGCGGAAGGGGCGTGGTCTGGGAGCAGGCCTGTCCTTTGACGGGCTGCTGGCTTGCGTTTTGAACCTTATGGTGATTGCGACCCGAACCAGCAGCCATCGGCCGCTTCCTTTCCGCCAAGCCCAACGCATGCGATACCATAGGCAAGATTTCACTTCGCTACCCTACCCCAAAGGCGTCCAGTTCGAAAGGTACACAGGTGAGCGATCCCACGGCCACAGCGCTGGACACAAATCGGGCAGCGGCCAAGACTGGGGCGACGCGGCGATGGCGCTGGCAGTTCCTCTCGGACACAGCGCTCAAGCTCATCGCCTGCGCCACCATGCTGGTTGACCACACCGCCGTCGTGCTTGTGCTTTCCCACGTCTCGTCCTTGGCGGCCATGTTTGACATCAGCAGGGCCGACTGGGTGACCGTCTACGGGTGGATGCGCCAGATTGGCCGGATTGCCTTCCCCCTCTTTTGCTTCACGATGGCCGAGGGCTTTATCCACACGCACAACCGTCCCCGTTACGCCCTGCGGCTGACTGTTTTCGCAATCGTGTCCGAGATTCCCTTCGACCTGGCGCTCAATAACGGCCTAAGCAAGGGCATCAACTACCTGAGCGACACGAACGTCATGTTCACCCTGCTCATCGCCTTCCTCTCCATGTGGGGTGCCGACGCCGTATGCTCAAAGATTCTGGGCGAGCGTCAGGCAGGTATGGGTGGTTTAAGCTCGCTAGAGGCAATGGCCTCGTCTCCCGCCTCCCCCGTCAAGCGCCAGCTGGTCGAGATTCTCGTGGGCGTCCCCTTCATCCTTGTCGGGGCCGTGCTCGCCGAGTATCTGGATGTGGATTACCATGCCTTTGGCGTCCTGCTGGTGGGCGGTCTTTGGCTGGCCCGGCGGTCGCGGCTGGCCCAGGTGGCAATCGGGCTCTTGCTCACCTGCTGGTACTGCCTCAGCCATGGCAGCTGGCTCGAGATGTGGAACATCCCCAGCTTTGTCTGCATCCTGTTCTATAGCGGTGAACGCGGCCGCGGACTCAAGTATTTCTTCTACGTTTTCTATCCCGGCCATCTCCTGCTTCTCTGGCTGCTTGGGCTGGCAATCTTCTAGACTTGCCCAGCCCGACGGACTAGGAACATTTTCCGTAGATTAGCCCGTCATCTCAAACCAGGGTGTCAAACAAAAAAAGCCAGGCCCTAAGGCCTGGCTCATTCGATACGTTTCCTGTGCCCTGCACCGGCCGGCGACGTCGCTCCCTCGCGGGGGGTTGCCCCCCCACTA
>CAZEAF010000070.1:0-7359 GCA_964510125.1 uncultured Coriobacteriaceae bacterium | reverse complement strand
GCCAATGTTGCCCGGACTTTACCTCGCGTGCCCCCAACGCGACGGTAATTCAACTATGATGGGTGCATCGTGGGCGCTACGCCCGGGTCTGCCCGGACGGCAGCGCTTGGCCAAAGGAGGCGGGTGGGGGCTCAACCGCATCGTCTCATGTCGATTGGAGCAACAATGGGTGCACCGGAGACTGATAAGGTCCGCAACGTCGTGCTTGTAGGCCAGGGCGGCGTCGGCAAGACGTCGCTCGCAGAGGCCATGCTGCACATCAGCGGCAAGACGACGCGCTTGGGCGGCCACGACGGTTCGAAGCCGACTCTCGACTTTGACCCCGAGGAGGCCAAGCGCAACTTCTCTATCTCAACCGCCATCGCCCCAATCGAGCACCAGGGTTTCAAGATTAACATCCTCGATGCCCCTTGCTACCCCGACTTCATCGGCGACGCCTATGCCGCCCTGTCCGTGGCCGAGACGGCCCTGTTCGTCGTCGACGCCGCCGACGGCCCCCAGTCCACGACGGTCAAGCTCTGGTACGCCGCCGAGGACCTTCCGCTTGCCCGCGCCGTCTTCGTCAACCGCGTCGACCGCGAGCACGTCGACTTCGACGCCACCTACGAGACCCTCCAGGAGCGCTTCGGCAACCGCCTTGGCCTCATGAGCCTGCCCATGGGCGAGGGCGCTGACTTCACGGGCGTCGTCGACGTCCTCCGCATGCAGGCCCGCACCTTTGTGGGCGCCGGCAAGCCCGAGGAGGTCGGCCCCATCCCCGAGGAGTACGCCGACAAGGCCCAGGCCGCCCACGAGCACCTCATCGACCTGGTAGTCGAGGCCGACGATGATCTCATGGAGAAGTACCTGGAGGGCGAGAAGCTCTCCGACCAGGAAGTCCTCGACCTGCTGGACAAGGCCATCGCTGCCCGCCTCTTCGTCCCCGTCTACGTGGGCTCGGCCGTGAAGGAGCAGGGCGTCGGCAACCTGCTCGACGACATCGTGGCTTACTTCCCCGCCCCCACCTCCTACGGCGAGATGCCCCTTTCCGACGGCACCATGCTCAAGATTTCCTCCGCCGACGAGCGCCCGGTGGCCTTTGTCTTCAAGACCCTCACCGACCCCTCGGCAGGCCGCCTGTCCTTCCTCAAGGTCCTGGCCGGCACCCTCGACCCCACGACCGAGCTCATCTGCTCTCGCACCCAGAAGCATGAGCGCTTGGGCCATCTCTACCTCATGTGCGGCCGCGACCGCACCGACGTCAACCGCGCCCTGGCCGGGGACATCATCGTCGTCCCCAAGCTCGAGGCCAACACGGGTGACACCCTGTCCACCACGGGCAAGGTCGAGGCCGAGGCCTTCCGCTTCCCCAACTCCCTCTACCGCATCGCCATCCGGGCCAAGAACCGCAACGACGAGGGCAAGCTGGGCGACTTCCTCGACAAGGCCTGCGACGCCGACCCCACCATCTCCGTCGAGCATAGCGACGAGACCCACCAGACGGTCATCTCCGCCATCGGCGAGGCCCAGGTCTCGGTCCTGGTGAACCGCCTGGGCGAGCGCACGGGCGTCGAGGCCATCCTCGAGCCCCTGCGCATCCCCTACCGCGAGACCATCCGCAAGGCCGCCAGCGCCCAGGGCCGCCACAAGAAGCAGACGGGCGGCGCCGGCCAGTTCGGCGACTGCTGGCTGCGCGTCGAGCCCAACCCCGACGCTGGCTACGAGTTCCTCGACGAGATTGTGGGCGGCTCCATCCCGCGTCAGTTCATCCCCGCTGTCGACAAGGGCGTCCAGGAAACCATGGCCGAGGGCGTCTTGGCGGGCTTCCCCATCGTCGACGTCAAGGTGGCCTGCTACGACGGCTCCTATCACCCGGTCGACTCCTCTGAGATTGCCTTCAAGACGGCCGCCCGCATCGGCTTCAAGGCCGCCTGCTCCCGCGCCGACCCGGTCATCCTGGAGCCCATGGCCAACCTCTCCATCACCGTGCCCGATGAGTACGCCGGCGCCGTGACGGGCGATATCCCCGCCTCGCGCGGCCGCATCACCGGCATCGACTCCGACGGCCGCGGCAACTCCATCGTCACGGCGACCGTGCCCTACGCCGAGGTCACCGACTACTCAACCCGCCTGCGGTCCCTGTCCCGCGGCACCGGCGAGTACTCCATCGAGCTCGAGGGCTACGAGCAGGTTCCCCGTGACATCGCCCAGAAGCTGATTGAGGAGCACCAGGCCCAGGTCGCCGAGGGCAACAAGTAACCGGGTCAGCCTGTCCTACCCTTCCGATCACCAAGCGCCCCGGGGCACAACCCCGGGGCGCGCGAAACGAGGCGCGTGTGCTCTTTGGCATCATCGATATAGGTTCGAACACCATCCGCCTGACGGTCTACGACGTTGATCAGGAGGCAAAGACCTTCACGACCTTCCTCAAGTTCAAGACCATGGCGGCTCTTGTGAGCTACATCGACCCCAAGACGCGCATGATGTCGCCTGCCGGTGTCGACCGCCTCGTCAACGTGCTCCGGGGCTATCTGGAGTGCGCCTCCAAGTTCAAGGAGATGAGCGGCCCCTACGCCTTTGCCACGGCAGGCGTGCGCAACGCCAAGAACTCCAAGGACGTCATCGCCCATGTCCGCAAGGCCCTGGGCATCAAAATCGACCTCATCCCCGGCGAGGAGGAGGGCCGTCTGGGCTATGTGGGCGCCCAGCTCCAGAGCAAGCTCGAGGGCGGCATCCACATCGACGTGGGCGGCGGCTCCACCGAGGTCACCGTCTATGAGAGGCGCAAGGTCCTCTGCGCCAAGAGCGTGCCCTTCGGGTCCCTGTCCCTCTTCGACGAATATGTGAGCGGCTTCCTGCCCACGCCTGCCGAGGCGGACCGCATCCGCGACGCCCTTTCCCGCGCCCTGCTCCAACAGGACTTCCCACAGACCACGACTGCGCCCTCGGCCTCGGGCGTCGGGGGCTCGGTGCGCGCCGCCCGCCGTTTGCGCGACGCCTGGGTCGATTGCCCCGCCTCCCCCACCACCATCTCCTTGGAAGAGATTTCCCAGGTCATCGACCACGCTGCCTACGACCCCCGCCGCTCCCTGCGCGAGATTCTGCAGATAGCGCCTGAGCGGGCGCACACCTGCATCCCGGGGGTCATCGCCATCCAGACCGTCATGCGTGTCTTCGGCGCCACGGAGCTGGAGGTCCTGAGCACCGGCGTCCGCGAGGGATATCTCCTCGGGAAGGTACTGAACTGGTAAACACAGCCCCGCACGGGTAAGTACATGGCATCAACCCCAAAGGAAGGGAAGAGTAGCGATGGCACGGTTGAAGATGAACGCGACGGCTCAGGACGGCATGGGCGCACAGGTCGCCCCCGCAGAGGCGGCAGGCGTCGAGGACGACTCCAAGTACGACTTCTCCTACACGCAGAACCGCGAGCTTTCTTGGCTTCAGTTCGACAACCGCGTGCTCGATGAGGCCCGCGACGAGTCCGTGCCCCTGCTGGAGCGCCTCAAGATGGCGGCAATCTTCCAGTCAAACATGGACGAGTTCTACATGATTCGCGTCGGCAGCCTTTCCGAGCTGGCGGCCCTCAAGATTCAGCCCATCGACAACAAGTCCAACCAGACGCCTTCCGAGCAGGTCGCGGCTATCTACGAGGCCATGCCTGCCCTCATCACCAAGCACGAGGACACGGTCAGGGACCTGGAGGCCGCCCTCGCCGAGCGCGGGGTCGTCCGTGTGACCTGGGACACCTACACCGCCCGTGACGCCGCCGTCGTCGACAAGTACTTCAACGACTCGGTGAGCCCTATTATCTCGCCACAAATCATCGACCCGCGCCACCCCTTCCCCAACCTCCACAACGACACGCTCTATGCCGTCTACAACCTGGCCAGCTCCGAGGAGGCCGAGATTCTCGGCATGGTCGAGGTTCCGCCGACCCTTTCGCGCGTCTTCGTCCTGCCCAGCGACTCCGACCAAGCCCTGCGCTACACGCTGGTCGAGGATGTGATTCTGCGCTGCGCCCCCGCCCTGTTCGGCGAGTACCACACGGCCCAGCGCGCGGTAATCCGCGTCACCCGCAACGCTGACATCGACCCGGACGAGGGTTCCTTCGACCTGGAAGAGGACTACCGGTCCCACATGAAGAAAATCCTCAAGCAGCGCCTGCACCTGAACCCGGTGCGCCTTGAGGTCCAGGGCGATTTCAGCAAGACCCTGCTCAAGCAGATGCGCAAGGCCCTCGAGCTCACGTCCAAGCAGGTCATCACCACCTCGGCTCCCATCGACATGGGCGGCTTCGTCTACTCGCTGGAGGGGCTGGTTCCCAAGACCTTGGCCGAGGACCTGTGCTACCCGCCCTTCTCGCCCCAACCCTCGACCCAGGTCGACCCCAACCGGCCCATGTGGGAGCAGATTCGCGAGCGGGACATCATGCTCTTCTACCCCTACGAGTCCATGGACCCCTTCCTGCGCCTCATCCACGAGTCGGCCACCGACCCCGATGTCATGCAGATCAAGATTACCCTCTACCGCGTGGCCAAGAAGTCCCGCCTGTGCGAGTCGTTGATTGCCGCGGCCGAGAACGGCGTGGACGTCACCGTCCTCATGGAGCTGCGTGCCCGCTTTGACGAGGAGAACAACATCGAGTGGGCCGGCCGCCTCGAGGACGCCGGCTGCACGGTCCTGTTCGGGTCCGCCGGCTTCAAGGTCCACTCCAAGATTTGCCAGATTACCCGCCGCTCCAAGGGCGAGGTCGTGCGAATCACCCAGCTGGGAACCGGCAACTATAACGAGAAGACGGCCGGCCTCTACTCGGACTACTGCCTCATGACGGCGGACACCCGCATCGGCGAGGACACCAACCGCTTCTTCCGCAACATGCAGATTGGCAACCTCCAGGGCGAGTACACCACCCTGGGCGTGGCCCCCATCTCCCTCAAGCCCATCATCATCCGCGGCCTCAACCGCGAGATCGCCAAGGCGCGCGCGGGCGAGGAGGCCTATGCCTTCCTCAAGATGAACTCCATCACCGACCGCGAGGTCATCGACAAGATTGCCGAAGCCTCGACCGCCGGCGTCCGTGTCGATATGATTGTCCGCGGCATCTCCTGCCTGGTACCCGGTGTGCCCGGCAAGACCGAAAACGTGCACATCCGGTCCATCGTGGGCCGCTACCTGGAGCACGCCCGCGTCTACTCCTTCGGCACCGACCATGACATCATCTACCTGTCCTCCGCCGATATGATGACCCGCAACACCGAGCACCGCGTGGAGGTTGCCTACCCCCTGCTCGCCCAGAGCGTGCGCGACCAGGTCGTGGCCGACATGGAGATCCAGCTTTCCGACAACGACAAGGCCCGCGAGCTGGCCGCCGACGGTTTCTACCACCCCATCCCCCATGCCGAGGGCGAGCCCGTGGTGAACGCACAGGCGACCTTCGTGAAGCGCGCCCTCAAGCGTGCCCGCGAGGCAGAGCTCAAGGCGGCCAAAGAGGCCAACAAGCGCCGCTTCACCGTCGAGACTGCCCCCATGCACGTGACCGTGGACGAGGAAGCCCAGGTCGAAGCCGCCAAGGCCGCTGCTGCCGCCGAGGATGCCGAGAGGGCCGCTGCCGAGGCGATGGCCGCAGAGGAGGCGCTGGCCACAGAGGCCGCCCAGGCTGCCGATAAGGTGCTAGCTGCCGAGGCCGCCCAGGTTGCCGCCGAAAAGGCCGAGGAAGCCGCCGCGCAAGCCCAGCCCGCCGACGTCACCCCCTCCCCTGCCCAGCCTGCCGTCCAGGCCGTCGACCCCGCCCTGGTCGCCCAGCTCGAGGCCATCACGTCCAAGCTGGCCGACATGGAGAAGCAAATCAATGAGGTGAGCGCCGCCGCCCAGGCAGAGAAGGTCGAGGCCAAGCCCATCCCCGAGACCCCCAAGGCCGAGGAGCCGGCAGAGCCGCAGGCAGAGGCCTCCAAGGCACAGGCCGAGGTCGAGCCCTCCAAGGCCATCGAGCTCATGGTCAGCAAGCAGGGCCGCTCGGCTACCGGCTGGGCCCTCATCAAGGCAGGTTTGCGCGTGCTCTTCCACGGGAGCGCCAAGTAAGCCCCGTATGAGGTAGTATCTTCACAGGCTGATTATGACTGACGCGGCCCGCCCCAACCGGCGGGCCGCACGTGTATGGGAGGCTGCGGGGCGCATGAGGCTGCAGATTGAGAGCATGGGGTACGGCTTTGACGCAATCGCCCATGACCAGGACGGCAAGACCGTCTTTGTGGAGGGCGGCGTCCCCGGCGACGTCGTGGAGGCCACGCTGGTCAGCGACGGCAAAAGCTTCTCCCGCGCCTCAATCACCGAGGTGGTCGACCCCTCCCCCCACCGCCTGCAGCCCTGCTGCCCCTATGCCAGTCTCTGCGGCGGCTGCCCGTGGTCCAACATGGACTACGCGGCCCAGCTGGATGCCAAGCGCAAGAACGTGCGCGACTCCCTAATCCGCATCGGCCATATGGACGCCGAGCAGGTGGACGTCATCCTGGCTGACATCGTGCCCAGCAAAGACGAGTGGGGCTACCGCAACAAGGCTGAGCTGGTCGTGGAGGCCGACCCCCACCGGGGCATCCGCCTGGGCATGCACGGCCGAGCCGACCGCGCGGTGGTGCCCGTGGACAAGTGCCTGCTAATGCCCAAGGAGGCCCAGAGGCTGCCCAAATCGGTGGCGGGGGCCCTGCGCTACATGGGCTCGACCCGCGAGCTCGGCCTTTTCCGCGTGGGCATCCGCTACTCCCAGCGCACCGACCAGTGCGAGGTCTCCCTTTGGACCGACCCCGAGGCCTTCCCCCGCAACGAGGTGGCCAAGGTCATCGACGACAGCGTCCACCCCACCTCCATCGTCCGCGTCCTGCTCAAGGGCGACGCCGCCGCCCGCCGGGTCGTGCGGGTGGAGAAGCTGGCCGGCAGGGGTGCCTGGGAGGAACGAATAGCCGACAGCAGGATGCGGGTCTCGGCCCCCTCTTTCTTTCAGGTCAACACCGCCCAGGCTGAAAAACTGGTTGACCTGGTGGTCAGGGGCCTGGCCCCCGCCGAGGGCGAGGTGGCCTGCGACCTCTACTGCGGGGCCGGTACCTTCACCCTGCCCCTGGCCCGCGCATGCGACGCTGTGGTGGCCGTGGAGAGCTACGGGCCGGCCGTGCGGGACCTCAAGCGCAACGTGGCCGACCACAAGCTGGACGAGGTCGTGGAGTGCATCGGCGACGACGCGGCCCGCACACTCGACGTCCTCGAAGACGCCGACGTCGTGGTCGTGGACCCGCCCCGGGCGGGCCTGGACCGGTCGGTCATCGAGGCCCTGTCGGACAGCGAGGTCCGAGCCGTGGCTTATGTGTCCTGCGACCCCGCCACCCTGGG
>CAZEAF010000069.1:2399-7397 GCA_964510125.1 uncultured Coriobacteriaceae bacterium | reverse complement strand
CACCTCTATCGACCCGCCGGCCTCCGCGCCGCCGCCCGGTGAACTCGACCCTGTCCTCTCCCCTCGAAGCGGACTTGGAACCGGCAACATCGGGTGCGGCCTGAGTCACCAAAAAGAGGCCGAACCCCATCCCGCAGGCTGCCACAAGCGAGAGCATGGTAACCATGAGCTGGGCGTCTTGCGTCGCTGTCGGACCCATCTCGGCAAACCAGCCCAGCAGAAAGCCCGCGCCCTGCGCCGCAAAGGCAAAAGTGGCAAAGAGCCCGTAAGAAAAGGACGGCCGCAGGCCTCGGTCGCGGCTGATCTGGGCGCACTGCATCATCACGACCAGCGTGACCAGGGAAAAAGCCATGTAGGCCAGGCCAGCAAAGAGGTTGAGCCCCGCATCGCGTGCAAAAGGGAAGACGAGCAGGCTCGCCAGCACCGGCAGAAATAGGGCATGGAAGACACCGGTCACGCCAAAACTCAACCTGGTTGTCCGGCTGAGGGCAAGGAGCAGGGCGGCCGCCAACGCCAGCCCCACCATCTGAGCCAGGTTGACGACCTCGCCCACCTGCGGCACGGCCACCGCAACCCCGCGTGCGATGCCGCTCACAAAACCGAGCGCCGCCAAACTGACCGCCCCACGCCAGAGGTCGCGCAAAGACCGCAGGTAAGCTCGGGCGTTCTCGCGCGGGATGTCGGCAAACATCGACTGGGTCATATCCATGCGGCGTGAGGATAGCACCAAGGCCAGCGCCGAGAGGGGCAGCATGACCGATGGGAGGAGAAAAGCCGTGAGCGCGGTGGGCACGAGGTAGAGAGCCAGGTAGGCCGCTGCTGCCAGCGCCGTCCCCGCCATGATGCCATCGTTGCAGGCCCTGTCATCCTGAGCCGAGAAATAGCACTGCCAGAGTATGGTGAGCCGGGCGAGCCCCCCACCCAACAGAACGCCGCCCGAGGCCACCAGGGCGAGCGTCACCAGAGAAGGGGCGTACATGGCACCGATTACCAGCATGCTTCCGGCGCAGGTCATTACCGCAGAGGGCACCACGCGCAGGTGGGTCAGCTGCCGGACCGACCGAGCGGCGCGAACGCAACTCAGCAGGTAGGCCAGGACGCAGGACACGCTCTGGGCGAGATAGAAGACGAGGGTCACGCCCGAGGTCTGAAAACCCGACGGGAGGAAGGGGAAGATGCCGCCCCATACCTGGGTGGCGCTGGTCGCCAGCAGGAGGGCATAGCCCACAGCAGGGACAAAACCACCCGAGGCGGCGGCAGGTGCCCCTACCATCCCCCTAGTCGTCGTCGCCAATGTCGCCTCCCCCGCAGTCGGTTCGCGGAGCTCACCATATCATACCCGCCCACAGGCAAAGGGCTGTATAAGCGATGGCCGTACGAGAAGTCCGCGCGTCGGACAGCGTCTGCGGGCCGGCAGAGGATGCCTCCCAGACCCGTCCTATCTCGACACATTTGCCAGCCTTTCTTGTATGCACCAGCATCTACCTGCTCTTTTGTTATAAATCACATGGGGTATGTGATGCCATTTGCGCGCCTGGGGGCCACGATGGGACCGGCTTGCGCGAGAAATCAGACTCGACGGCAAGCCTCGGAGAAAGGGAGGAACCATGTCTGGGATTAGGACAGGTCAGGCCGCTAGCCCGCGGCAGACTGAGGCCGCAGCTCGCGATGTCTCGCGGCGCACCTTTGTAAAGGGCTCGTTCGCAGGCGCGGTAACCACGGCCGGCGTTCTAGGCACAAGCTCGATGTTCAGCCTGGCACCCGCGCTGGCGTCGGAGTCAAAGGACGGGGCCGCCTCGGCTAACGCCGCCGATACCACAGGTCAGGTGTCCGACGGCATCCACTGGAGCCAGTGCAACGTCAACTGCGGCGGCAACTGCGTCTTCCAGTACCACACCGTCGACGGCAAGATCGCCTATATGGAGTCGGACACCACGGGAGACGACGACTTCCAGGCCCGTGCCTGCCTGCGCGGCCGCTCCATGCGCCGCTGGCTCAACAGCCCCGACCGCCTGCTCCACCCCATGAAGCGCGTGGGCGGGCGCGGCGAGGGCAAGTTCGAGGAGATTAGCTGGGACGAGGCCTTGGACCTGCTGCACGATAAGCTCCAGTACACCATCGACACCTGGGGCAACGAGGCCATCTACAACATCTACGCCACCGGCATGTACTCCGCCACCGGCCGCATCCACCGCCGCTTCCTCAACTGCATCGGCGGCTGCATGGACCAGCTCTACGACTACTCGTCCAACCAAATCCTGGCCGTCATGCCCTACATGTTCGGCAATACCTTCAGTCCCTATGACAACGTCAACGCCAGCTCCTTCTCAGAGGCCCAGGCCAACTCTGACCTCGTGGTGATGTTCGGCAACAGCCCAGCCGAGACCCGTATGGGCGGCGCTAACGCCACGTGGGACTATGCCCAGGTCCGCGAGGCTGTCAAGGGCCGCGGCGGCAAGATTGTCAACATCGACTACCGCATGAACGAGTCCTGCTCAGGCCACCCGGACGAGTGGCTCCCCATCCGCCCCGGCACCGACGCCGCCCTGGCCGCCGCCCTCGTCCACGAGTTCATCGTCGACGGCAAGACCGACGAGGATTTCCTGCGCACCTACTGCGTGGGCTGGAACGAGGAGACCATGCCCGAGTCCGCCAAGGGCAAGAGCCTCTCCTACTCCGACTACGTCATGGGCAAAGGAGCCGACGGTCAGGAGAAGACCCCCGAGTGGGCCGCCCCCATCACCCAGATTCCGGCCGACACCATCCGCCAGCTGGCCGCCGACCTCGAGAACGCCGAGGCCCCCTTCGTCACCCAGGGCTGGGGCCCTCAGCGCCACACCAACGGCGAGGAGACCACCCGCGCCATCTGCATGATCCCCATCGCCCTGGGCAAGATTGGCCTGCCCGGCACCAACACCGGCCAGCGCGAGGCCGAGCCGCCCACCTACCTGGTCGGCAGCATCCCCTCGGTCGACGACAACATCGGGCCCGGCTGCTCCATCACCATCCCGGTCTACGAGTGGCTGAACGCGGTCGACCACGGCACCGAGCTGTCCGTGACCAACGCCGGTATCTCCGACCCCAACGGCGAGCTGGCCGACAACGGCGGCAAGCTCCACTACGGCATCCACTTCATCTGGGACTACGCCGGCAACTGCATCACCAACCAGCACGGCGACATCAACAAGGTCCACGACGTCCTGACCAGCAAGTCCGACGACGACCTCTTCATCCTGGTCTGGGACACGGTCATGACCGACTCGGCCAAGTACGCCGACCTGCTCCTGCCCGACGCCATGCGGTCCGAGCAGATGAACCTGAAGACCCAGGGCTACTCCGAGTACTACACCGGCGTCACCTTGGGCACTCCCGCCCAGACCCCTCCCGGCGAGTGCCGCAGCAACTACGACGTCCTGTCCGACCTGGCCGAACGCTTTGGCAAGCGCGACGAGTTCACCGCCGGCCGCACCCATGACGAGTGGGTCAGGTACCTGTACGAGGCGGGCGCCGAGGCCGACAAGGACATGCCCAGCTGGGACCAGATTCTGGAGCAGGGCGTCTACAAGCGTCCGTGCGACGCGGCCATCGGCCTCAAGGACTTCCGCGACGACCCCGAGGCCAACCCCCTGGCCACCCCGTCCGGCAAGATCGAGATTTACTCCGAGCAGCTAGCCAAGCTCAACGACGAGTGGGAGCTGGACGAGGGCGAGGAGATCCACCCCATCCCCGACTTCCATCCCGGCTTCGAGGGCTACGGCACCATCACCGACGAGTACCCGCTCTACTGCGCCGGCTTCCACCACAAGAGCCGCACCCACTCGTCCTTCGGCTTCATCCCCGAGATCGAGCAGGTCGCCCGCCAGCAGCTGTGGATCAACCCGGCCGACGCCGAGGAGCGCGGAATCGCCACGGGCGACCAGGTCCTCGTCAAGAGCCCGGCCGGCGAGATCCAGATTGAGGCCCTTGTGACCAACAGGATCGTCCCCGGCACCGTGGGCGTCCCGCAGGGCTCCTGGCACAAGGCCGACATGTCCGGCGACCGCGTGGACAAGGGCGGTTGCGTCAACACGCTTACCACCTACCGCCCCAACCCGCTCAGCAAGGGCAACGGCCCGGCCCACTCCATGATCGTGCAAGTGACCAAGGCGTAGGGAAGCTTAAGGGAGCATAGGGAGGCCCATCATGACCCAGTACGGATTCTTCTTCGACAGCACCCGCTGCACCGGGTGCCATACCTGCGAGCTGGCCTGCAAGGACTACCACGACCTGCCCCAGACCGTCACCTTCCGCCGCGTGTACGACTGCGAGGGCGGGGCGACCACCGAGGCTGCCGACGGCACCGTGACGACCGAGGCCTTTGCCTACCACGTCTCCACCGCCTGCAACCACTGCGCCAACCCCGGCTGCATCGCGGCCACGGGCAACGACGGGACCATCGTCAAGGACGAGGGGACCGGCCTTGTCCTCATCGTGGACGCCGGCAAGATCGCCGACCCCCAGGCCGTCATCGACACCTGCCCCTACGGCGTGCCGGTCATCGACCCCGACTCCGGCCTGCTCATCAAGTGCGACGGCTGCTATGACCGCGTCAAGGAGGGGCTGGAGCCCATCTGCGTCCAGGCCTGCCCCCTGCGCGCCCTGGAGTTCGGCGACATCGAGGAGCTGGCGGCCAAACATGCCGGGGCCACGGACACCATCGCGCCCCTGGCCGACCCCTCGCTCACCCAGCCCAGCGTGCGCATCCTGGGCAACGACGGCTCCGCCCAGGCCGAGACGGCCGATGACGTGACCGTCGACAACGAGAAGACCTTGGCGGGCGTGGCTGCCTGGGAGGTTTAGGAGCGAGACCTACGAGCAGGCAAGCTGCCCGGATCTGCCCGTAGTACAGTAGGGCGAATGGACGAATGGGTGTGGCGCCGGGCGGGTTCACAACGTCCGGCGCCACCGGTATCAGGCTTCGCGGTCGCCGTCGGGGCGTGGCCTCACAACCGCTGTCGG
>CAZEAF010000069.1:0-2299 GCA_964510125.1 uncultured Coriobacteriaceae bacterium | reverse complement strand
AGCGTGTCGCTGGGGTTCTTCTTTGACAACAGCCGGTGCACGGGCTGCCGGACCTGCGCCATGGCCTGCGCCGACTACCACGACCTTCCCGCAGGCAGGCGCTACCGCCGTGTCTTGGACGTGGAGGGCGGCGCGACGACCGAGGATGCGGGCGGCTGCGTGACCACGACCGCCTACGCCTACCACGTCTCCCTGGCCTGCAACCACTGCGAGGACCCCGCCTGTGTGCGCGTCTGCCCCACCGGGGCCATGCACAAGGACGACCTGGGCTTGGTCCAAGTGGACACGATGCGGTGCGTGGGCTGCGGTTATTGCACAATCGCCTGTCCCTACCATGCACCCTCGATCGACCCTGTGCTCCAGCAGAGCTCCAAGTGCGACGGCTGCGTGGACCGGCTGCGCGCGGGCAAGCGGCCTATCTGCGTGGAGGCCTGCCCCTTGCGGGCCTTGGACTTTGGCGACGTGGCAGAGCTTGCCCAGGCCCACCCTGGTAGGGCCAGGCAGGTTCCGCCCCTGCCCAACGGAGACTACACCGGGCCCAATCTGGTGATTCTGCCATCGGAGGCGGCAAGGCTGGCGGAGGATGGCGGCTGCCAGGTCAGCAACTACCCCGAAATCGGCAACGACACGCCGCAGGGCTGACAGCCAAACCACCCCGGGACTGGCAACGGCACACCGCGGGGCCGACGGCAGGAAAGAGGAGCCGACATGGCTGAGAAAACGAACAGGACCGGCGCGAACGCGCCCCGCAAGCACGCTTTTTCCCATGGGACCGTCGACCGGGCCCTGGCCTCTCCCCTGCTGGCCGACGAGGACTTTCGCACGGCTTTCTCGACCTGCTGCACCCTGCTGGGAACCTGCTTTTTGACCGACCCGGCCGACCAGGAGTTCCAGCAGGCCCTGAGGGCGTGCATAGATGCCGTTGAGTCAGCCGGCTGGCCTTTTGGCAAGTCAGAGCACCTGGAGCATGCGACGGGACTGCTGGCAGCGGGTGTCAAGGAAGAGACTGCGGGCCTGCATGAGGACTGGAAGCGACTCTTCCGCGGGCCCGGCCACCTCTTGGCGGCGCCTTGGGGGTCGGTCTACATGGACCGCGACCAGGTCATGTACGGCTGGACCTGGGTTGCCCTGCATGACTGGCTGGCCAAGCACGGCATCCGCGGAGCCTACGCCGAGAACGACCCCGAGGACAACTTTGGCCGCATGCTCTTCTTGGCCGGTGAACTGGCTGCCAACCGCCCTGAGCTGCTGGGGGAGCTATTGGCCGACCACCTACTCTGCTGGAGCCCCCGTTTCCTCCAGACCGTAGGGGCCCAGGCTCAGACCAGCTGCTACCGGGGGCTGGCCGTACTGGCAGCCGCGACCTTGGACGACGTGCAGGGCCTGCTCGGCATCGTGCCTGCCCAGCGACGCATGTTCCGCTAGGAGGCACGAGCATGAACCTGGCGGCCATCGGCTTTGACTACTCCCGACTCGCGATTTTCACCACGCTGACCCCGGCCGCCGGCGTGGCCCTTGGCGTGCTTGCCCTTGTGGCCTTGGTTGCCGGGCGACGAGCTGGTCAGGCGGGCCGGGCAGGTCAGCCAACCCGAGCCCGGCTGACCCGTGCCATGCTCGTACCCCTTCTTGTTGCCTGGGCCGGTTTTATCGCCGCGGCCACCCATCTGGGCACGCCTGCCAACGCCCTCTACGTCGCCACCGGCGTGGGCCGCTCACCCCTGTCCAACGAGGTGGCAGCCGTCGTTGTCTTTTTGCTTGTTTCCGGCGTCACCTGGCTGGGCGGCTTCCGCGTCCGTGTGAGCAGGGCGCGCGACATCCTCGACCAGATCGGCCTGGCCCTCTGCGTGCTGGCTGCGGCGGGCATGGTCGTGGCCTCCTCTCAGGCCTACGGCATAGCCACGGTTCCCACCTGGGACCTTTGGGAGGCGCCGGCCTGCCTGGCAACGGGAGCCATCGTCGCAGGCTGCGCGCTGGCCGCCTGTGTGCTGTCACTGGTGGGCAGGGGTGCGGCGGGCGGAGCGGGGCGGCAGCGCGCCGTCCGGGCCTGCCTGGTCTTCGCCGCGCTTGCGCTGGTTGCCAAGGCCGCCTTGCTCGTTCTCTACGGGGGCAAGCTCGCCGGTACGGCCAATGTGGCGGGAGTCGGGGCTCTGGCCGCTGGGTCGATAGGCCCCGGGGCGGGCCTCGCCGCAGCCCTTGCCAGCAAGCCGCTTGGGCTGGCCCTGGTCTTTGCCTTGCTCGCGGCAGGCGGGCTGCTCTGCCTGGCCCTTTCGGCCCGGGGGACCATCACCTACGCCCTCGG
>CAZEAF010000068.1:0-7412 GCA_964510125.1 uncultured Coriobacteriaceae bacterium | reverse complement strand
AGGGCCCCGTCGCCAACCCCGAGTACGCGGCCGAGTACCCCTACATCATGACGACCGGCCGCCGCATCCCGGTCTACTTCCACTCCGAGCACCGTCAGCTGCCTTGGTGCCGCGAGCAGTGGCCGGTCCCGCGCGTCGAGATCAACCCCGCCGACGCCGCCGAGCTGGGCATCGAGCAGGGCGACTGGGTGTGGATTGAGAGCCCGCGCCACAAGATCCGCCAGGTCGCCGACCTGTACTACGGCGTCCGCCCCGGCACCATCAACTGCGAGCACCAGTGGTGGATGCCCGAGTTCCACGGCGCCACCAAGGGCCTGGACCTGGTGAACGTGAACACGCTGGTGAACAAGGACCTGCGCGACCCCATCTGCGGCTCCAGCTACGTCCGCGGGTTCAACGTGAACATCTACAAGGCCACGGCCGAGAACTCCCCCAACGGCAATCCCATCCCCTGCGACGTGGACGGCACCGAGATGATCTCCACCTCCGACGACCCGCGCCTGAAGGAATGGCTGCCCGTTGTGGATGACGAGGAGAGCGCCAAGAGCTACGCAGAGAGGAACGGTGTGCAGCTATGAGCCATTACGCGATCATCACTGACCTGAACCGGTGTGTCGGCTGCCTGGCGTGCTCTGTGGGCTGCAAGGTCCAAAACGACGTTCCCATCGGCCACTACTGGAACAAGGTCATCCGCATGGGACCCGTGCCCAAGACGGGGGGCAGCGGCCAGTACCCCGACGTGGAGATGTACTTCCTGCCGTTCTCCTGCCAGCACTGCGCAACGCCCCAGTGCGTCGAGGTCTGCCCCACGGGCGCGACCTACAAGCGCGAGGATGGAATCGTCGTCATCAACAAGGACGCCTGCATCGGGTGCCAGGCATGCGTGAGCGCCTGCCCCTACGGCGTGCGCTACCTGGACCTCGACCAGAACGTCGTGCAGAAGTGCAACCTGTGCGTCGACAAGGTCGATAACGACGAGCTGCCCCAGTGCGTGACCCAGTGCGGTGGCCGCGCCCGCTACTTCGGCGACCTGGACGAGGGGCTGGAGTCCTTCGTCGGGCCGGCTCCCCTGGATGTCTCCTCGGGCGATGACTACAAGAAGCTCAACCCGACGGATTACGATGCCTGCGTGCACAGCCGCGCCAAGATGCTGGACGTTGTGAACGAGTTCAGCGACGACGAGCTCTATCGCCTGACCGACGAGGGCAACACGCCAGGCTTCGCCTACATCCTGCGCGGGGTCACCTGGCAGACCAACCCCGAGTACTTCTTTGACCCGACCCAGGCCACGAAGTCGCGCGCTGACTCCAAGCCCGAGGTGTAGGGCAAAGGCGCCCGACCTGCCTTGGTGCCTGACGAGGCAGGCCGGGAGATTTGTCCGCGCCCATAGGCAACAGGACGCGGCAACCGATTGAAAGGCCCGGCGGGAGAGGGAGACCCCGCTCCCGCCGGGCCATGGGACAGAGGACGTGCACATGACTGACAAGCTGACCGGGGCGCCTGTGGACGACGGGCAGGACTCCTACGAGGAGCTGGACGCCTACGACGAGTCTGACTGCGGCTACGACCCCTTGGCGGTCGAGGAGGAGAAGAACGCCGACGAGAAGGCCGAGACCTTCGGCTACGTGGGGACGCCCGAAGAAGCCGAGGCCAAGGCCCCCGAGGAGCACCAGGTCCCGGCCGCCGAGCGCATCAACCGTCTCTTCGAGGACATGCTGCCCTTCAAGCACTGGTTCCTCTCCATCATCGACACCTGCCGGGACGCCCGTGGGTGGGAGGAGGTCGGCCAGCTGGTCGACGGTCTTCAGAAGAAGCAGCGGTGTGTGTACAGCGCGCAGGACTTCTGCACCATGCTCGAGGGGGCCGGCGCCCTGAAGAAGGTCACGGCTGACGGGGAGCCTTACGGCGAGGTCAAGCCCGAGTTGGTCGAGGTGGTGGAGGATGGGCGTACATACCTGCGGCCCACCACGCCCCCCGAGCCCTTCTGGCGGGCGACCGAGGAGGGCCTCGAAGCCCTGAGGGAGAACGACCCCGTGGCGGAGCTCCTCCAGATCATGGACGAGCAGCAGAAATACCTGAGCGTCTTTCTGGAGATCCTGGACCTGTGCCAGGGCGACGGGGAGTCGATAAACACAATCAGGGAGCGGGTCAACACCAACCCGGTGCTGGAATATCCCAAGAAATCCGCCCAGTTCTTCATGGACTACCTGGAGCGCGAGGACGCCATCGAGTGGGACGGCGCCTGGAAGATCACCAAGATCGGCGAGGAGCTGCTCGAGCGCCTCGAGGAGCGCAGGGCCGACTAGCGCAGGGGCACGGGCTTGAAGGACGCATGAGAGGGGAAGATGGCGATGACGGAGACGACGGGGGCCGCCGCGGCGGTCGCGGGCGGGACGGCTGCGGGCAAGGAGGCTGCCGGTCAGACGGGGCTCGGCGACGAGGCCCGCGCGATGCTGCTGGACCTGAACAAGCGGCGCGAGGACATGTACGCCCTGCTGAGCAGGCTCTATATGGTCGAGGTCGACGAGGACTTCTACAAGGGCCTTTGCGGGGCGGCGTTTCCCACCGGCACGGGCAACGAGGACGTGGACCAGGGCTACCGCCTCATCGCGACCTACTGCGCCAGTCACCGGGAAGACGCTCTTCTGGACCTCGCCCGCGACTACACGCGCGTCTTCATCGGCCACGGCAACAACGCCTATGCGGCCGCCTACCCCTTCGAGTCCGTCTACACGTCCGAGAAGCGCCTGCTCATGCAGGCTGCGCGCGACGATATCCTGAAGGTCTATGCGCGCGGCGGCCTGACCATCCAAGAAGGCTGGACCGACCCCGAGGACCATATCGCCCTGGAGCTGGAATACATGCAGATAATGGCCCGCCGCACCTACGACGCCCTCAAGGCTAAGGACGACGACCAGGCCCTCGAGCTGCTGGGCGACCAGCGGGAGTTCCTCCACAGGCACCTGGTGTCGTGGACGCCGTTTCTGGTGAAGGACATGAGGCGCCTGGCAAAGACGGACCTCTATCAGGGGCTGGCCCTGCTCACCAAGGGGCTCTTGGCCGAGGACCGGACGTTCCTGGACAGCGTCATCGCCGAGGACGATTAGGGCAGCCGGGCCCGTGAGGCAAGGGCCGGCAGGCTTTTTCTGACCGGATTCGGACCGGCGGGGCGCAGGTCAAGGGGAGGAACGATGAGCACGGGATTGAGGTCGAGCGTCCGTTGGCCTGGCCTGGCGGGCGCCGCGGACAAGGGCTTTGCGAGGCAGGGCGGCGCGCTGCTGTACCTGGCGCAGGACGCCCCGTCGAGGGAGGGGGCCCTGGCGCAGGAGCTTGCTCGTGCGCTGGACGCAGGGACCGACCCACAGGACATGGCGGTGCTCTGCGACAACCCGTCCGCGGCCGCCCGTCTGCGCCAGCTGGCTGGCAAGGTCACCGGGGCGGAGGGCGTCCGCGTGGCGACCTGCCGGGAGATGGCCTGCGAGGTCCTGGGACGCCCGCGCTCGGCCGAGGTCCTCGGGCTGCGCTTCCCGGGCGGCAGGGTGCGCATCCTCTCGGCTTACGAGACCGACTTCTTGGCGGAGGACATCAAGACCCTCGGCACCCAGCCCAAGCGCCTGCGCGAGCTGCTCAAGTTCCTGTATCGAGGGTGGACGGAGCTTTCCGACGAGGACCCCGACTGGTTGTTTACGGTTGAGGAGATTGACACACTCGAGTTCCTCACCAGGGAGCTTCTCTACCTTGGCGCTGTCATGGAGCCGCAAATCAGCAACCTCGCCACCAAGGCCCTGCGGCTCGACGGGGAGCTGCGGGGGGAGTTCGGCAAGGCGTGGGTGTGCGTGTGCGGCTACCAGAACCTGAGCCGAGCGTCGCAGCTCATGTGCCAGCTTGTCGCTCAGGACCGCCTGGTGGCCATCGCGGACAACACGGGACCGGTTCAGACCTGCGAGAGCTACCCCTACCCGGAGGGCCTGGAGGCCTTCTCCCAGCTCAACTCTGCCGCCGAGGTCGTCGGGGCCGAAAAGCTGGATAGCGGGTCCCAATGCAAGGGGGTCCAGAGAACCGAGCGCGTCTGGGACACCCCCGAGCAGGAGGCGGCCGGCATCGCCGAGGAGATTGCCTCCGCCGTGGCGGCGGGCTGCGCCCCCGCGGACATCGCAGTGGTCACCCCGCATCCCTGGTGGACCCGGCAGGTGGCCCGCGAACTGGCCGCGCGCGGGGTGCAGGCCAATTCCTGGCTGGGCCCGATGAGCCTGCGCGGCGACATTCGCGAGCTTGACCGCTGCCTGGCGTTGCGCATCGCCGCGGTCCTGCGGCTCCTTGCGGACCCCTGCGACGGCATGGGCTGGCGCAGCTGGTTCGGCTTCGGCGACTATCTGGGGCGCAGCAACCTGTTTGTGGCCATGAGCGAGGACAGGCAGGCGCAGTCGCTGAACGTGGGGGCCGACCTGGTCGCCGCAGGCTACGACGTTCAGTCCGAGCTGGGACCCGTATTGGAGGCTTGCAGGGAGCTGCACGGCGGCCGGCTGCTGGGCTATCTGGCTAACGCGCTTGCCAGCGGCGACGGGCAAGGGGGCGCGGCTCTTGCCGGGCGCGGTGGCACGGGCCCGGACATTGCCTCCAGGGAGGCGCAGGCGGACTTGCTTCCCCCTGCCTTGCGGCCCCTGCTCGAGCTTGGAGACCAGGCGGATGCCAAGGCCATGGTGGAGGACCTCGACCGCAGGCAGTTCTTCTCGGGATTGCCCGAGAGGCCGGGTGTCGTCGTGGCGCCGCTGGAGGCCTTGTCGGGCGCCGCCTTTGGCAGAGTCTACGTCGTCGGCTTTGTGAACGGCCTCTTCCCCAGCGCTGACTACTTCGACCTGACCCGCGTTTCCGTCAGCAAGCAGGCGAAGATAGGCCTGCGTGACGCCAAGACGGCGCAGGTGATGGCCAATATGGGGCGCGACCTGCTGTGCGTGAGCCGTTTCACCTGGGCCCGCCGCGCCTTTGCGGAACGGGTCGGCATCAGGCAGGCCCGCATCTTCGCGGCCGACGACAGCGGCTCTCAGCTCAGCCAGGCACAGCCGAGCATCTACACCGACGTGCTGCTGGGAAGGGGCTAGCCGGCGTGCCCCCGGGACATGGCCGGCCCCGGCAGGCGGCGGGCACAGGCACGGCAACAGACGCAATCGGACAGGCACAATTGGTATAGGGGAGGGCGGGTATGAGCTCCAGTCTGGTAGGGCTTCTCATCTCGGTGGTCGTCGCGGTTTTGCTGGTCGGCCCACTTGCGCGGCCGCTGAGGAAGCACCCGGTCGTTTTCTACGTCGTCGCGCTCGCGCTCACAGGCCTGTACGTGTGGGCCATCTGGTCCGGCGCCAAGCTGGCGAGCGTGCGCGGGCTGTGCATGGTGATGCAGAAGGGGTATCTCTCCAGCATCCTGCTCGGCGTGGTCATGTTCACGGGTTGCTTCGACGACGGGACCGCGGTGCGCAAACATCTGCAGCCCATCCGCGCAAAGCTCTCAATCCTCTCCTTCATCTTCATCGTGGGGCATCTCTGCATGTATCTGCCGAGCTACCTGCCCCGGCTGAGCGTCCTGCTCGCCTCGCGTACCGCCGTGGCGACCTCGCTTGTCGTATCCTTGGTGCTCACGGCCTTGTTCGTCGTGCTCACGGTGACTTCGTTCCAGTGGGTGCACAAGGCTATGAACCATCGGGTATGGAAGAACATCCAGCGCCTGGCCTACCTGATGGTCGGGCTGTTCGCGGTACACGTGTGGTTTGTGCTGGGCGCGTCGGCCTTTGGCGGGGGCGTGATGCTGGCGACGGTGAGCTTTGTCGCCTACACCCTGGTCGTGCTGGTCTATGCGGTCATGCGCCTTGCCAAATTCCGCCGGGACCAGGCCGCGAAGTCGGTGGGGCAGGAGACATCCGCGGGCGCCATGGCGTAGCCTATTGTCTCGCCGCCCCTGCCCCTACCGCACCTGGGCGAACTCCGCCGGCTGGAGCTCGAAGGTCTCCTCGAACAGGTCGTCGTAGGTCTCGGAGTCGTAGGCCTCCAGCTCGAACTGGATGTCTGAGATTTGGCCATAGTCGGTGACGCCAGCTCTCTCCAGGCTCGACTCGTCCCACCTCACCTGCACGAGCGCCTTCTTGCCCGCGGCGACCTCGGTTGCCCAGAAGGGGTCGCACATGGTGTCGTTGACATAGGCGTCGTCGATGGAGAACACCACCGGGCCGTCCGTCCTGTTTTCCAGGTAGAGCTGCATGTTGTAGGTGCTGAACAGGCCCTCGTCCTCGCCGAAGCCGACGACCGTGACGCCGACCTCGCCAGTGTCTGCCAGGACCTTGTCGGTGGGCTGGGCCTCGCGCGGGTGGTCGGTCGCGGCCTTGTCGGCGCCCTGGGGGGCCAGCTGGACCTGCTCGTCCGCGTAGTAGTCGGGCGAGAAGGTCTCGCTGTCGTAGGCCTGCATCTCAAAGGAGATGTCCGTGACCTCCCCAATCCCCAGGTCCTCGAGGTCGTCGGGCATCCACTCCACCACCTCGTAGGCGCAGGCGTGCGGGGCGACCTCGGCGGCCCAGTAGGGGTCGCACATCCAGCCGTTTACCGAGACCCCCTCCATGGAGAACATGGCGGCGGTGTCGGTGTCATTGCGAAGGACGAGGCACACCGCGAGGTCGCCGGCCCCGTCATCCTCGATTGCGACCACGGAGGCGCTGACCTGGTCGTTCTGGAAGATGACCTGGTCGGAGGGCTCGGCAGGGCGCACGTAGGCCGCGGCGGCGTCCTTGCCCTGGGGGTAGACCGTGAAGTACCCCTCGACGAGGGGGTCTGCCATGAAGTCGTCGGTGTCGTAGACGCGCAGCTTGAAGGAGACGGCGGTCATCTCGGTCTCGTCGAGCCCGTCAAGTCCGGTACCGCCATACCATCTAACGTCGGTGTTTGCCGATTTGCCCGCAGCTACGTCGATAGCCCAGAAGGGGTCGTTTTCCCACCCGTTCACGGCCACGTCGTCGATGGCGTACATGAGCCTGGTGTCGGACGTCCTGTTCTCCAGGGCGACGTCCATCCGGTAGCCCGCGGCGGGGTCGGTCTCGATGGCCGTCACCTTGAAGGCGACCTGGTCGTTGTCGACGACGGTCCAGGTGCCCGAGGCGTCCTGTTCGACCTCGGTGCCCACGGGGGCGAAGGTGCCCTGGGCGGTCGAGGCCGCGGGCGCGGACGTTTCGTCGGAGGCGAACCAGGAGGTAAAGCCCGAGACGTCGACGCCCGCGCCTGCGGTTGACGGCGTCTCGCCCGCCAGCGCGGCCGGGCCTGCGAGCATGAGCCCCGCAATCGCCGCCGCTGCCACGCCTGCGCGGACCCTTGAGCCTACATGCCGCTTCATTGCATCCCCCTTGCCTGCCGGTGAGTCTTCCGCACGCCCGCCACCT
>CAZEAF010000067.1:3520-7600 GCA_964510125.1 uncultured Coriobacteriaceae bacterium | reverse complement strand
TCGCCCTCCTCGCCCCTCTCGATGGCGCTCATGAGCTCCTGCTGGGAGTGGACGCCGAGCTTGGCGTAGATGCTCTTGCGGTGGGCGCTCACGGTGTTGCGCGAGATGACCAGCTTGTCGGCGATAAAGGCCACATCGCGGCCGCGGGCGAGCAGGGTCAGGACCTCGACCTCGCGCGGGGTGAGCCCATGCAGGGAGGCCACCTGCTCGCAGCGCCGCTCCAACGACTCGCTGCTCATGCCAAAGAGCAGGGGCGACAGGGACAGAAGGTCGCGCTCGGGGAAGACGGCTGTGTAGACGAGGGCCAGAAGGAGGACTCCGGCCAGCGTCACAAAGGGCAGGGCCTGGGCGCCAGCCAGCTCAGGCAGAACCCCGACGGCCGTGGCGCCTGCCTGCATGGCGGAGACGGCGGCCGCCCCCAGGAACATCCCCAGGTACTGGCAGCCAAGGACCAGCCCCAAGGTGGCGCGCGCGTCCGACTGCCTCATGAAGATGCAGCCAAGGCACAGCATCAACAGGGTGGGCCCTGCCAGGGAAAAGCCCAGGTAGATAAGGAGATATGAGGGCAGGACGCTACCGGGTTCCGAGCTGGCTGTGGCCATGCTGCAAGCCGCCACGCCCGCCAGGCAGGCCACAAAGGCCGTGCGGTAGAAGAGCTCCAACCGATAGCGCCGCTCACGCTGCATGTACAGGATGCCCAGGCCGAACGCCGCGAGCGACACCAGGACCACGATGAGGAAGACAACCTTAAAAAGAGACGGGTCCAGGCGGTTCACGAGCATCTTGATGAAGAAGCTCCACATGAACTGGACGACGAAGGAAAAGGCCAGGGCCATGCCGCCCATGCGCAAAACGGTGGCTCTCACCTCGGCTTTCTCGGCAGAGGAGCGGGGAAGGGGGCTGGTGTCGCGCGAACCGGGCGCAGCCGGGAGGTCCTGGCGCGACGCGGAGCCGGCAAGCCCGCCAGCCACGTCGCCGCCAGCGGCCGCCCCCGAGAACCGCGCCAGGCAGAGGGTCGCCGCCAGGGGCAGGGCGAAGACAAGGACGGCGCGCACGGGCATGCCCAGGTAGTCGAGCGGCAGGAGCGGCACCCACTGCAGGCAGGAGGCGGGAAAGACGACCAGCAGGGCCTCGCGCAGGTCGAGCTGGGCCAGGGCGCCGCCCCACATCAGGCATGCGTGGGCCGCAAAGAGCCCAGCGACAACCCCAAGCGCGGCCGAGACAACCAGCGCCACGCCGGGGTTGAGGGCCGCGAGCACGACGGCGACGGCGCTGGCGAGGGCGGCGCAGGCGGCGAGGGTCCAGGAGAATGCTGGCTTGTGGATGGTGTCGAGAACGCGGGATGCCCGGCCGCGCCGGTGGGCGAGTGCGGAGGCGGCGAACAGGACCAGGCCCGTCACCAGTGTCATGGCAAAGAAGAAGGGGTCGTGGACGAGGCCGCCCTCCTCGTTCACCGTGTCGCGCAGGACCCCCTCGAAGCAGAGGAGCAGGTCAATCCAGGCAAACAGGGCTGCCATGCCGAGCCAGGCCGGCGCGTCCCCGCTGATGCGCGCGAGGGGCAGGAAGCGCTCACCACGGGCAGAGGACTGGCTTGCAGGGCGCTCACCGGCGGCGCGTCCGGTCTCGTCCGGCCGCCCGTCCCTGGCCGTCCCGCTCCTGGCATCCCCGCCCGATGTCGTCCCGCCCTCGTCTAGAAGCATGCCCGCTCCGATGTTTTTTCGACCCGGCCTCGGCCCGGCTCCGGCTCCGGCCTGACCCCGGCCCCGGCCCAGCCTGACTCTGGTTCCGCCCTGGTCCGGCTCGACCCAACCCGGCTCCAGCCCGACCCGAGCGCCTGTGAAGAAATTATCCTACATCCTAGTCAAAAGCGCCCGCGCCGTCCCTCATGAAACTTGATGAACCTGGGGGCAGCGGCCCGCCGTTAATCCAAAATACGCCAATATCCTCTTGAAACTGCAGTTCAGAGCCATCTAACCTCGCCAAGGGTATCTTGCTTTTTGCACAGGATGCCCTCGCCTAGGCAATGGCCATGCGCAAAGGTGCCGCCTACCTTTGGACTTGCTCGTATCCACACGCGGCGTGCCGCCCGCCCTGCCAACCACGTCCCGCCAACCGGCGAGCCAGGCAGCCAGGCAGCGCGCCCAAGGAAAGGAAAGGATAGGACATGACCACCAAAGAACAGGTCGTCGACAAGCTGTCCCAGGTGCGCGGGGCCATCCCCCTGCCCGCCTCCCTGACGCGCCGCGGCTTCCTCGCCGCAGCAGGCGTGTCCGCCGCTGCCATCGCCGCCTCCGAGGCCATCGCCGCCGAGCCGCCGGCAGCCGACGCTGCAGCCGACGCCGCCGCCACCGATGCCGCCGCAGCTGGCGAGGGCATGCACTTCACTGGCAACAGCGGCAAGACCATGGGCGAGGTCCTGGGCGCCGACTGGCTGGGCGCTGAGCCCGAGATTGCCGACATCTCCGAGACGGTCGACACCCAGATTGTTGTCTGCGGCGCCGGCCACGCCGGGACTGCCTGCGCCCGCAAGGCCGCCGAGCTCGGCGCGAAGGTTGTCGTCGTCGACCCGCAGTCTGAGGATACTTTCATGGTCCTCGGCAACGACATCGGCCACCTCAACTCCTCGTGGCAGATGGACATCAACGGCGTGCCCCGCTACGACGAGACCGAGTTCATAAACGAGTACCAAATCTACTGCGCCGGCCGCGCCCAGCCCACGCTCGTGCGCGACTTCGCCTATCGTTCGGGCGAGGCCTTCGACTGGTTCATCGACAACTTCACCGACGAGGAGAAGCAGGGCATCGTCTGCCTCAACTGGCCTGTCGTGGACGGCTACAACTACCGCAAGGGCATCTTCACCTCCTACGTCGGCACGCCCAACTTCGGCGGCTCGGTGGGTCTGACGGAGGCCCTCACCCGCTCGCAGAACATTGCCAAGGAGGCCGGCGCGGAGTTCCGCTATGAGACCAAGGCTGTACGCCTGGTGCACAACGAGGACGGTACCGAGGTCACCGGCGTCATCTGCGAGAAGGATGACGGCTCCTACGTGCAGATCAACGCCGACGCGGTCGTCCTGGCCTGCGGTGACATCGGCAGCAACTCCCAGATGTACAACGCCATCTGCGCCGAGAACTACGCGCTGGGCGAGTACTCCGACTGCTCGGCCATGAGCGGCCGCGACGGCTCGGGCATCGCGATGGCCATGCGCATCGGCGCCAAGGTCGAGATCGGCACGGGCGGCGACATGGGCAGCCACGCGGCGTTCCCGCTGGGCCCGCTCGAGGGTGCCGAGACCATCTGGCTCAACAAGTACGGCAAGCGCTTCTGCAACGAGGCGTACGGCGGCCCCCTGCTCTCGGGCTGCGCCACCGCCCGCCAGCCTGGCACCATCATCTACAGCGTGTGGGACTCCGACTGGAAGACCGTGCTGCTCAACCAGATTGCCGGCCATCTGGCGCTCAAGGACTGGAGCGAGGACTCGGTCGACAATATCGGCCAGTACATGGAGGCGGCAGTAGGGACGGGCGCCGAGGGCGACGACACCAGCGGCAAGTACCTCTACTGCGCCGACACCCTCGAGGAGCTCTTTGAGTACATGGGCATGGAGGCCGGCGTGGCCGAGAATGCCAAGGCCGAGATTGAGGCCTGGAACAAGGCCCACGACGAGGGCGTCGACACCGAGTTCGGCCGCGACCCCGAGATGCTGTGGCCCATCGCTACGCCTCCCTTCTACGGCTTCGCCGGCAGCAAGCGCGCCGGCGGCGGCTCCCTCGTGGCGACCTCCGGCCTGCTGTGCACCGGCGACCAGCAGGTGCAGGGCCAGGGCTTCGAGCCCATCAAGGGCCTCTACGCGACCGGCAACTGCTGCGGCGGCCGCTTCCCCATGGGCTACAACGGCATCATGAACGGCGTGTCGATCGGCATGTGCCTGACCCTGGGCATGGTCCTGGGCGAGTTCCTGGCCACGGGCGACCTTGACGAGGCCACCACGCTCGGTCTGAACAACGCCGAGCCCAAGTCCTCCAGCAACGGTGGCGGCGGCCCCATGATGGGCGGCGCTCCTGGCGCTGAGGGCGAGGG
>CAZEAF010000067.1:0-3420 GCA_964510125.1 uncultured Coriobacteriaceae bacterium | reverse complement strand
AGGACCAGGGGCCCGAAGAGGCCCCGGTCCCCAAACCCGCCTGGTTCCGGCCCCTGCTGGTGGGGTTGGGCGCCATGGCGGCCTCGGTCCTCTGCGTGGTCGACCCCAACGTCCAGCTGGGCCGCGAACTCACCGACGCCAACGCCCAGGGCACGTTGGTGGTCATCGCCTTCGCGGCCATGGTCGTCTGTGGAATCGTGCTCGACCAGGTGGACAAGCACCGCAACGGCAAGCGCCTGCCCCTGGCCCCGGTCATGGGCACGGCTACGGTCCTGCTCGTCCTCTTTGCCCTTCTGAGCTGCGTTTTCCTCACAGCCGGCGGCAAGCTCGTCGGCACGATTGGCGGCGGCCTCTTCGGCCTCTACGTGCTGGCGGGCATCTGCGGCGGCGTGGGCGGCTCGCTGGCGGTGAGCGGCTGGCACACCTGCGTGCGGGGCGGCTCCTGGCTCTACGGCCTGCTCTACCTGGCCCTTTCCGCCGTCGTCTGCTATCTGCTGGTCGAGCTCGGCCTCGTCTTCACAGCCCTTGTGCCCGAGACGGTCTACGCGGCGGCCCTGGCTGTGCTGGGCGGCGCCCTGCTCCATGTGCAGGTGCGTTTTCTCGACAAATAAGGAGTGGCACAGAGAGGGACGCGGCCGGCTGTACCCGGGACGCGCCCCTTTGTCGGTGCGTTATTTGAAGCGAGCCTGGGGGATTAGCCCAGCTGCACGTCCTTGGCCACAATCACAAGCGGCACGCAGAGCTCGGCCATGACGCCCTCGGTCACCGAGCCGAACACCAGGCGGCTGGCGACGGACCGGCGGTGGGTACCCATGACAAGCAGGCGGTGGCCCTGGGCGTGCTCGAGCAGGGTCTTTGCGGGCGAGGAGCCCTCGATGGCCGACGCGGTGACCTCGAGGTCGGGGAACGCCTTCTTGAGCTCGTCGGCCTTCTGCTCGGCCATGCTCTGGAACTGCTCGCCCACAGGCTTGATGCCGCCGCCCATGACCTCGGCGGGCTTGGTGAGCGCGGCGGGCAGGCCCCAGGCGCTCATAATCTCGAGCGGCTCGCCGGTGGCCAGGGCCTCGCGGGCGGCAAAGAGAGCGGCGGTGGCGCCGGAGTCGTCGGGGCCCAGGGCCAGGACGACGCCCTTTGCTTCAGCCTCGGGGTCGAAGTCGGAGGGGATAATGGCGGTGGGGGAGTCGGAGCTCACGCTCACGCGCAGGCCCTTCTCGCCGCCCAGGACCCCGCCGACCGTGCGGCCGTGGTGGGAGCCCAGGACAATCATGGCGTACTCGCGCGAGGCCGCGGAGAAGCGGGGGACCATCTTGCCGGACTCGGCGCATACATCGAGCTTCAGGCCGGGGTGGTCTCTCGCGACCTCGTCGCTCATCTCCTCGAGCGTGGTGGTCGCGGCCTGCAGGGCCTCCTCGGCGCTCACGCCGACGTTCTTGATGAACCCGTCGTCGATGACGGTCATGAGGGTGAGGCCGACGCCCAAGCGCTGTGCTCGGTTGGCCGCCCATTTGACTGCGAGCTTGCCGCGCCTGGTGCCGTCGACGCCGACGAGGATGCCCTTGCCCTCCTGCGGTTCGTCCTGCCCCTGCTCGGCGACTTCCTCAACAACGCTGTCAATCATCTTGAACCGTCCTTCTGTGGTATGCCTCGACAACAGCCCAGGCAGAGTCCATCGTTTGCCAAATCAGCCATGGAAAGCGGGGATAATCAACCACAGGGCGAAGACCACGATGCAGATGCAGGCAGCAAAGCAGATGTAGGCAACCGGGCGGTTGACGCCGGTCTTCTGCCCGTCCTCGCCGACGCCCGTGCCGATGAAGAAGCGCAGACCGGTGGCATACAGGCAGCTCACGGCTCCTGCAACCAGGATGTCGACGCCCAGGACCAGCAGCAGGTTGAGGAACTCCATAAAGACCGTTTCCATTTAGGCACATCCTTTGAATCTCAGAGTTTGTCGAGCACAGAGGCCTATCCCAGGGCCGCCCGCACGCCTGCGGTGGTTAGGCCGCCTGATGGGCTGGCGTGGGATCTACGGAGATGCTGGTCTTGTTGCTGTCGTTGACGTTGCCGGCGTTGACGGGGTTGCGGTGGGCCAGGCGCAGGATGACGAGGGCGCCGACGATGCCGAGGAGAAGGACGAGGATGGTCCCGACCATGCCTGTCCTGGTAAGGGCGCAGGCGAGTGCGCCTACGACGCCGGAAGCCGGGAAGGTGATGAGCCAAGCGATGAGCATCTTGCCGGCTACAGCCCAATTGACCTCGGAGCCGGCCTTGCCCAGGCCGGAGCCGATGATGGAGCCGGTGCAGACCTGGGTGGTGGACAGGGCGAATCCCAGGTGGGAGGAGACGAGGATGGTGGCGGCGGAGCTGGCCTCGGCGGCGAAGCCCTGGGGCGTGGTGATTTCGGTCAGGCCCTTGCCTAGGGTGCGGATGACGCGCCAGCCGCCCATGTAGGTGCCCAGAGCGATAGCGGCGCCGCAGATGAAGACGACCCAGATATGGGGGCTGGTGCCGGACTCCTGGGCGCCGACGGCGATGAGGGTGAGGGTGATGATGCCCATGGTCTTCTGGGCGTCGTTGGTGCCGTGAGACAGGGCGACCAGGCAGGCGGTGATGGTCTGGCCGTGGCGGAAGCCGGAAATCATCTGGCTCTCGTCGAGCTTCTTCACGATGAAGAGAATCAGCTTCACCGCGATGAAGGCGGTGACGCCGGCTATGACCGGCGAGATGAGGGCGGGAATGAGGACCTTACCCACGACGGCGCCGAAGTTGACGCCCTCGACGCCGGCGCCCACAATCACAGCGCCCACGAGGCCGCCGAACAGGGCGTGGGAGGAGGAGGAAGGCAGGCCGACCAGCCAGGTGAGCAGGTTCCACATGATGGCGCCGACCAAGCCGGCAAAGATGAACTCGGGGGCGATGGTGACCGCCTGCTCGTTGATGATGCCGTCGGAGATTGTCTTGGCGACCTCGGTGGACAGGAAGGCGCCCACCAGGTTCAGGGTACCGGCTGCGATGACGGCCGTCTTGGGCTTGAGCGCACCGGTGGCAATTGACGTTGCCATCGCGTTTGCCGTATCGTGGAACCCGTTCGTGAAGTCGAAGATGAGCGATGCGGCGATTACCAACGCCACCACCACGATTGTCGTTACCGCCATTGCACTCCCACCGAGCCTCTCACTCCGCAGGTTTGTACGGGCCGCGTTTGATATCGGTGGAGCGGGGTTTGCTGCCCCTTGCCGCGAGCTCGTCTGGCGCCTCGTGCGCCTCTGAGTCAATTCTAATCCCTCGCTTTAACCCTCCGGACATTGTCAAGTTACAAAAATGTCAAGTAAGGTGAGCGGCGCGGTTTCAGGAAGACGGTCCAAAAACGACCTGTTTGAGATGGGATTATCTACTCCACTTTGATGGACCGGGACCGCA
>CAZEAF010000066.1:6490-7982 GCA_964510125.1 uncultured Coriobacteriaceae bacterium | reverse complement strand
TAAACGGGCACCGAGGCGCAGCCGCAGACGGCAAGGGCCTTGCCGGCCTTGCGGGCGGAGGCCTCGTCGATGTCGAAGGCCTCGAAGACGCCCGCCTCGGGACCCGAGAAGCCGCGGGCCACCAGCACGAGCTGGGCCGGGAGGACCTGCTCGGTGCCCTCGACGTCGGACCCGCGGCCGCCCTGCCAGGCCATGTCGCACACGCGCACGCCAGCCACACGGGGCAGGCCCCCGTCCGCGGTCAGTTCGCAAGAAGTGGGGGCCTGACCGATGGGAGCCTGGCCGGCCACGTCCGCGAGCGCGTCCTCGCCCACGACCTCCAGCAGGTCGGTCGACCACAGGCGAGGGTCCTCGCCGAACACAGCCTGAGCCTCGAGCTCGCCATAGCCGTCGGACCTCACGCGGGGCCACTCGGGCCAAGGATTGCCGGCCGTGCGCTCGGCGGGCTCGGCGGGGTGGCGGACCACCTGGTGGACGCTGCGGGCGCCCTGGCGGATGGCGGTGGCCACGCAGTCGGTGCCGGTGTCGCCGCCGCCCACCACGATGACGTCAAGGCCCTTCGCCGAAATCCGGGGCTCAGCGGGCTCCTCGGGCGTCCCCGCTAGCACAGCACGGGTAGCCGAGGTCAGGTAGGCCACGCCCGGCACGACGCCTGCCAGGTCGGAGCCGGGGACGCCCAGGGTACGCGCCTTGGTGGCCCCCACAGCCAGGACCACGGCGTCGCTTTCATCCGCGATTGCCTCGGCCACGTCGGCTTGGGCGGCGTCGACCCCGCAGGCAAACTCGATGCCGCTTCTCCCCATCAGGTCCAGGCGGCGCTCGACGATGCCCTTGGGAAGCTTCATGGCCGGGATGCCGTACATGAGGAGTCCTCCCGCCCGGTCGGCCCGCTCGACCACGCGGACCCGGCAGCCGCGACGGGCCAGGTCCCAGGCGCAGGCCAAGCCGGCCGGACCCGATCCCACCACGGTCACCAGCGGGGCATCGTCGGGCGCGGGGGTCAGAGGGGCGGGGCCGCCAGCCTGGTCCCAGAGCCAGTCGCTGATGGCGCGCTCGTTGTCGTGGATGGTCGTGGGTTCCTCGTGCAGGCCCAGGTTGCAGGCCTTCTCGCACAGGGCCGGGCACACGCGCCCCGTGAACTCGGGGAAGGGGTTGGTGAGCGCCAGGCGCTGGGCGGCGTCGGCCATCCTGCCCTGCCAGAGCAGGTCGTTCCACTCGGGGATTAGGTTGTGCAAAGGACAGCCGCTCGCATGCCCCGGGCGCTCCCCTGCCGCAGCAAAGGGGGCTCCCACCTGGCAAAACGCCACGCCGCAGTACATGCACCTGCTGGCCTGGACGCGCTGCTCGTCGGCGGGCAGCATGGTGGCTAGGTCGTCAAAGTCGCGCACGCGCACGGCCTCCTCGCGCAGGGTGTGCTCGCGGCGCTCGTGCTCGAGAAAAGCTCCGGGCCTTCCCATGGCTACCTCCCCTCCTTGCCCGTGCGGGCAGCCTC
>CAZEAF010000066.1:0-6390 GCA_964510125.1 uncultured Coriobacteriaceae bacterium | reverse complement strand
GCCTGCGCACATCGCCTCGAACGCGGCCTCGATAGCCTCCTCGTGCGTGGCGCCTTGGGCCTCGGCGGCCGCCACCAGCTGGCCAGCCCGCTCGTACTCCGCGGGGATGACCTTGACGAAGGACCCCTTGACCTCGTCGAACTGGTAGAGCATCTGGATGCCGCGCGGGCTCTTGGTGCGCTGGGCATGCTCCTCCACCAGGGCGCGGACCTGGGCCAGCTCCGCTTCGGTGGGCCGCTCGAGCTTGACCATGCCCATGTTGCAGCGCCCCTTGAGCGTGTGGCGGGCGTCATAGACATAGGCCACGCCGCCGCTCATGCCGGCCGCGAAGTTCTGGCCCACCTCACCCAGCACCAGGACCACGCCGCCGGTCATGTACTCGCAGCCGTGGTTGCCCACGCCCTCCACGACCAGGGTGGCACCGGAGTTGCGCACAGCGAACCGCTGGCCGGCCAGGCCGTTGACAAAGCCCTTCCCGCTGGTGGCGCCGTAGAACGCCACGTTGCCCACCGAGATGTTCTCGTCGAACTTGTAGGTGGCGCGGGGGTTGGGGGCCACGGTAATGACGCCGCCGGACAGGCCCTTACCCACGTAGTCGTTGGCCTCGCCGCAGATGTTGAGGGTTACGCCGGCCGGCAGGAAGGCGCCGAAACTCTGGCCACCAGAGCCCTCGCAGTCGATGGTGACGAGTCCCTCGGGCAGGCCCTGCGGGTGGGCGGCCGTGACAGCCGCGCCCAGCAGGGTGCCCACGCAGCGGTTGACGTTGGCGATGTCCACGTGGAAGCGGACGGGGGTCAGGCTCTCGCGGGCGCGGCGGGTGTAGGGCTCCAGCAGGGTGGCGTCCAGCGTGCGCTCCAGGTTGAGGTTGGGGGCCATGCTGGGCAGGCTGTGGCGCTCCTCGGCGCCCGGGAACTCACTGCCGTAGTCGTTGGACACGCAGGCCAACAGGGGCGAGAGGTCGAGCGTGGCGGCCTTCCAGTTGCCGGGCACGGGGACCTGGCGCAGGCACTCGGGGTGGCCGACCATCTCGTCCACGCTGCGAAAGCCCAGCCGGGCCATGATCTCGCGCAGCTCGCGGGCCACGTAGGTCATGTAGTTCACAACATGCTCGGGCTTGCCCATGAAGGTGGAGCGCAGGCGGCAGTTCTGGGTGGCGATGCCGGCCGGGCAGGTGTCCTGCTGGCAGTCGCGCTGCATGAGGCAGCCCATGGCCAGGCAGGGGCCGGTGGCGAAGCCGAACTCCTCGGCACCCAGCAGGGCCGCCACCGCTACGTCGCGCCCGTCGAGCAGCTTGCCGTCGGCCTCCAAGACCACGCGGGAGCGCAGGCCGTTCATGAGCAGGGTCTGCTGGGCCTCCGCCAGGCCGAGCTCGAGGGGCAGGCCGGCGTGGTAGATGGAGTCGCGCGGGGCCGCGCCGGTGCCGCCGTTGGCGCCCGAAATCGAGATCTTGTTGGCGCCGCCCTTGGCCACGCCGGTCGCAATGGTGCCCACGCCCGCCTCGGACACGAGCTTAACGGATACCGTGGCCTGCGGATTTGCATTCTTGAGGTCAAAGATCAACTCGGCCAGATCCTCGATGGAGTAGATGTCGTGGTGGGGCGGCGGCGAGATGAGGCCCACGCCGGGGGTCGAGCGGCGCACCCGGGCAATCCAGGGGTAGACCTTCTTGCCGGGCAGGTGGCCGCCCTCGCCGGGCTTGGCGCCCTGGGCCATCTTAATCTGGATCTCACGCGCACTTCCCAGGTAGCGGCTGGTGACGCCGAAGCGGCCCGAGGCGATCTGCTTGATAGCGCTGAGCTTGGAGCCGCCGCCAGGCAAGGGCGTCTCCCGGGCCGGGTCCTCGCCGCCCTCGCCGGTGTTGGATTTGCCGCCCAGCCGGTTCATGGCCAAGGCCAGGCACTCGTGGGCCTCCTGGGAGATGGACCCGTAGCTCATGGCGCCGGTGTTGAAACGGCGGACGATGCTCTCGACCGGCTCCACCTCCTCGAGCGGCACGGGCCCGCAGGCGCGGGGGACGAAGTCGAGCAGGTCGCGCAAAAGGATTGCCCGGCCAGAAGGGTGCAGGGCGGCGCTGAACTGGCGGAAGAGCTCGTAGCTGCCCTCGCGCACGGCACGTTGCAGCAGGTAGATGACCTGGGGCGTCAGGATGTGCTCCTCGCCTCCCAAGGGCCGCCACTTGGTGATGCCAGAGCTTGCCAGTTGGTCGGGCGCGGGTGAGGAGGCCAGGGCCAGAGCCGCGTCGTACCGCTCGTCGCACTCCCGCTGGATCCCCTCGGCGTCCAGGCCGCCCAGACGGCTGGTGGTGCCGGCAAAGCAGCGGTCCACCACGCTCTTGGCCAGACCCACAATCTCGAAAATCTGGGCCGAGTGGTAGCCCTGCATGGTGGAGATGCCCATCTTGGACATGATGCCCACGATGCCCGCCGTGACGGCCTTGTCGTAGTTCGCGACGGCCTCCTCGGCGCCACTGGCCAGGACCCCGCGCCCGGCCAGATCGGCGATGCAGTCCTGGGCCAGGTAGGGGTAGATGCCCGAGGCCGAGTAGCCCACCAGAGCCGCGAAGTCGTGGGGCGTTACGGCGTCGCCGGTCTCCACCACGATGTCGGCGTTCATGCGCAGGCCGGCCCTCATGAGGTGGTCGTGCACGGCGCCCAGGGCCAGCAGCGAGGGGATGGGCACCTGGCCCTCGCCCGCCCGGTCGGAGATTACGACGATGTTGGCGCCGTCCCTCACGGCTTGGGCGACCTTTTGGCAGAGGGAGTCCAGCGCCTCGGACAGGGCGCCCGCCCCGGCAGCCCGGTCGTAGACGGCGAAGAAACGCTTGGCCGAGAAGCCCTCCTCGTCGATGCCCAAAATCCGCTCGAACTGGTCGCGCGTGAGCACCGGGTCGGCCAGCCTGATGAGCCGGCAGTTGGACCGGGCGTCCACCAGCATGGAGCCGTGGTTGCCCAGGTGCAGCATCGTGGATGTGACCATCCGCTCGCGCAAGGCGTCAATCGGCGGGTTCGTGACCTGGGCAAAGAGCTGATGGAAGTAGTCAAAAAACGACCGGGGGTGCCTGGAAAGGCAGGACAGGGGCACGTCCTCGCCCATGGAGGCCAGGGGCTGGTCGCCCGTCCGGGCCATGGGGATGATGGCCTCCTCCACGTCGTCGAAGAAAAAGCCGTGGCGGGCCAGACGCTGGGTCAGGGGCAGGCCGTCGTCGGGGTCGGGGGCAGCCTGGCGGGCGGGCAGCATGTCGGGCGTGAGCATCTCGGCATCCAGCCAGTCGCGGAAGGGCTTTTGGTTGGCGTAGGCGTCCTTGATCTCGTCGTCCCAGACGATGCGGCCCTGGGCTGGGTCGACCAGCAGCATCTGGCCCGGGCCCAGGCAGCCGGTCTGCCGGATGCTGTCGGGCTCCACGGTGAGGGCGCCGGCCTCGCTGGACAGGATCAGCCGGTCGTCGCGGGTCACGTAGTAGCGCACGGGGCGCAGGCCGTTGCGGTCGAGCGCGGCGCCCATGACCTTGCCGTCCGTGAAGGCGATGGCAGCCGGGCCGTCCCAGCTCTCCGCGAGCATGGACTGGTAGGAGTCGTAGGCGCGGCGCTTGTCCGAGAGGGCCGGGTTGTGGTCCCAGGGCTCGGGGATGAGCATGGTCACGGCGCGCGTGAGGGGCCGGCCGTTCATGACCAGGAACTCGAGCACGTTGTCCAGGGCCGCTGAGTCGCTGCCCTCGGTGTTGATGATGGGGAGGACCTGGGGCAGCTCCTCCTTGAGCACCGGCGAGTAGAGATGGGCCTCGCGGGCATGAATCCAGTTGACGTTGCCGCGCAGGGTGTTGATCTCGCCGTTGTGGATGATGTAGCGGTTGGGGTGGGCGCGCTCCCAGCTGGGCGTGGTGTTGGTGGAGTAGCGGGAGTGGACCAGGGCCATGGCCGTCTCCGTCATGGCGTCGTTGAGGTCGAGGTAGAAGCGGCGCATCTGGGTTGCCACCAGCATGCCCTTGTAGACCACGGTCCTGGCGCTCATCGAGCATATATAGAAGATGCGGTCGGCCAGGGCCGGCTCGGCCTGGGCGCGCTTCTCGATCACGCGGCGGCAGACGTAGAGCTCGCGCTCGAAGACGTCCCCGCGGTCGACGGACTGGGGGCGGCCGACAAAGGCCTGGACGATGGTGGGCATGCAGGCCCGGGCCGTCCGCCCCAGGTCATGGGGGTCGACGGGCACGTCGCGCCAGAAGAGCAGGGGGATGCCCCGGCTGGCGCATCCGTCCTCAAAGACCCGCTTGGCCACGCGCACGCCCTGCTCGTCCTGGGGCATGAAGAGCATGGCCACGCCGTAGTCGCCCTCGTCGGGCAAAAGGCAGCCGCACTTCTGCGCCTCCTTGCGGAAGAAACGGTGGGGCACCTGGAAGAGGATGCCGGCGCCGTCACCCGTGTTGCGCTCCAGGCCGGTGCCGCCGCGGTGCTCCAGGTTGACGAGGACCGAGAGGGCGTCGTCGAGCATCTGGTGGGACCGCACACCCTTGAGGCTGGCCAGGGCGCCGATGCCGCAGGCGTCGTGCTCGAACTCGGAGCGGTACAGGGTATTGGCCATGTCGGGCGCGCTGCCGTCGAGCGCTGGGTCGTTGGGCATCGGGGCGTTGGGCGTCGGGGCGTTGAGCGCGCTGCTGGCGGGCGCCGGGTCGTTGGGCACGCTGCCGGCGGGCGCGCTTCCATCGAGAATCATGTCATCAAGCACCATCGGGGCCTCTCCGTTCTGCTGAGGTACGGGGAGCCTGGGTGTCTCTCCCGCCCGGCGTGCCGGCGCTTGTCCCACCTGGCGTGCCGGGCGAGACTCACCCGACTGGCTGGGCGTCTCTCCCCGTGGAGAATCATGGTGGGATGCCCGTGATTCTAATCTGTTACATATGGCGGCCCCGGCCGATGTTGGTACACACCTTCAACCGTTGCGCCACGACTCCGCAGCCTGCTCGCAATGGCTGGGAAACATTGGTGTTCGGGACGGCGCTCGTTAGGCGGCGCGGGGGGTGGCTGCTCCCCTGATGCGGGCGGCGAATCGGCATGCCCGGCTTGGCCCAGCCGTCCTCCAGCTCCTTGCGCGCTAGCTGCTCCTCTGACGCAAGCTGTGAATCGGCATCCCCTGGTACGGGATGGGACGGGGACGAGGGAGGTGGCCGGGATGGGCTGCCGGCGCCCCGGCGTGTGCGATAGTAGACCTGTCAACGGGGAGTATAGGAGAGAGAAACCTACGCCCGAGATAAGAATATCAATGTCTGTTTGAGAGATAAGGAGACCTGCCATGCTGAATATCTCCGCCCGCAACCAGTTCGCCGGCACCATCAGGAACGTCCAGGAGGGCGCAGTCAACGCCATTGTCACCATCGAGGCCGCCGGTCAGCAAATTACCGCCGATATCACGATGGGCTCCGTCAAGCGTCTGGACCTCGAGGCCGGCAAGAAGGCCGTAGCTGTCGTCAAGGCCACCAACGTCATGGTTGCCACCTCTGGCCTGCAGCTTTCCGCCCGCAACCAGTTGGCCGGCAGGGTGACGTCCATTCAGAGGGGCGCCGTCAACGCCATCGTCGAGCTGGACTGCTCCGGCCTCAAGGTCACGTCCGATATCACCATGGCCTCCGTCGAGCGCTTGGGCCTGGCCGAGGACTGCAATGCTGTGGCAATCATCAAGGCAACCGACGTGATGGTGGGCATCGAGGATTAGTTGTCCTGATATAAGAGCAGGTCAAGGGGCCGGCTCCGCTGGGAGCCAGCCCCTTTTATCGTTCGTGGGACTGAGAGCTGGGGCGATGCCGGATTACCCGGCGTGGCCTCCCAGGGCCTCCCAGCCCGACTGCCAGCGGCTGACAGGGGCGGACATCCGGTGAGCCTCCTACCTAGGCTTTCGTCGGGCGGGAATCCCGACGGCCCACACGAAGCGGAGAAGAGACCTGGAAACCCCCCCCCGATTCGACATGGACCCCAATCCGCGAAGGGGCAAGAGTCAAATCGGGGAACTTTCCCAGGTGGCCGGGCATATCAGAGCCGTGGGTGCAATAGGGGGCTACCGGGCCTGGTACGTCGCCGCCCCCGCGTCGGGCCGGTGCGCCTGCGGCGCTACCGGCCCATGTGGGCATCGCTACCGAAAAAGCGGAGCGATTCGGCAAATTCGGGGGCTATATTCCAGTTGTACACATCCGAGGACTCCCTGGGCGGCCCGGGAGCGCCGTCTGGAGGGGGCGCGGGGCTCCGCGCCGGGCCAGCGCCGTCTCCCCCAATTTATCGGCATAGCCTTTTACCTGCGGCTTTGTCGGAGCCTCCAACACGCCGAGCTCGCAGGCGCGCCTGTCCGGGCGGGCATGCCTCCCGCAAAATGTGTACAACCGTGATATAGCCCCGCGTTTTCGGTTTTCTC
>CAZEAF010000065.1:2551-8080 GCA_964510125.1 uncultured Coriobacteriaceae bacterium | reverse complement strand
TCGCGGCAGGCTCGTCACCCACAAGATGGGAAAGCTGCCCGGTCCCCGCCTGGCCCGGGCCCGCCCGCCGCATCCCATGGCCGGGCCGGCGCCCAGCAGACAAAGAGGCGGGAGGGGGCAGGACCTATCACATCTCCGCCCTCTATGACGCCCTGTCACGCCCGCATTGGTACAACTTGCGGAAACGTATATGCCGGCACATATTCCCCGCGCAATCAACCCGCAACTTAGGTATGATTATCCGCCAGTGAGGGTACACGCGAACGGTACGCCGAGTCCGGCGCACGGGGATGCGCGCCGGGGACGCCTCTGGCAAACACCCGGCATCCGGCCCGGCCACAGGCCTGCCCGCCGCCCGTGTCCCCGCCGTCGGAACCACGTAGGTCCATTGGCTTGCCCGCTTCCCCATGGCGACGCAGGCCTTGCGCAATATCGCTGGAAGGAGAAGGAGCGTCAATGTCAGATCTACTCACCATCTCTGGCCTGTCCGCGGGCATCGAGGGCAAACCCATCCTGCACGACATCGACCTGTCGGTCGAGCCGGGGACGGCGCATGTCCTCATGGGCCCCAACGGCGCCGGTAAGTCCACGCTCGGCCACGTCATCATGGGCGACCCCGCCTATCTGGTGGACAAGGGGACGGTCACCTTTGATGGCCAGGACATCACCGCCTCCTCGCCCGACAAGCGCTCAGTCGCCGGCATCTTCCTCTCCTACCAGGCCCCCATCGAGGTCCCAGGCGTTCCTCTCTACAGCTTCCTGCGCACCATCTGTCAGAAGCGCCCCGAGCTCAAGATGACCTCCCGCCAGTTCCGCCAGCGCGTGAACCAGGTCTGCGAGCAGCTCGAGATGGACTCCTCCTACCTCACCCGCGACCTCAACGTCGGCTTCTCTGGCGGCGAGCGCAAGAAGGTCGAGATGCTCCAGCTCCTCCTCCTCAGGCCCAAGCTGGCCATCCTGGACGAGACCGACTCCGGCCTGGACGTCGACGCCCTCAACATCGTCTCCCGCGGCATCACCGCCTACCGCCAGGAGTGCCAGGGCGCCCTCATCATGATCACCCACAACACGCGCATCCTCGAGCATATCGACGTCGACGAGGTGCATGTCATGGTCAAGGGCCACATCGTCACCGACGGCCCCGCCGCCCTCATCTCCGAGATCGACGCCGAGGGCTTTGCCAAATACGAGGCGCTGCAGGGCGCAGGTGAGTAGGCATGGGCGAAACCGAAACTCAGGCCAAGGCACGCGAGGAGCTGGTGAACCCGGCCGATGTGTCCGAGGTGAGCCGCGAGCTCTATGACTTCGTGATGCCCGAGAACAACTACGAGCGCTACGCCGACGGCCTCTCGCACGACATCGTGCGCAGCCTGTCGGAGAAGAAGGACGAGCCCGGCTGGATGCTGGACCTGCGCCTCAAGGCCCTCGACCTCTACGAGCACATGTCCATGCCCAGCAACTGGGGCCCCTCCATCTCGGGCCTGGACATGAACAACATCTCGACCTACGTGAGCCCCAAGACCAAGCAGGCCAACTCCTGGGACGACGTGCCCGACGACATCAAGGAGACCTTCGAGCGCCTGGGCATCCCCGAGGCCGAGCGCACCAGCCTGGCAGGCGTGGGCGCCCAGTACGACTCCGAGATTGTCTACCACAACATGCGCGACGAGGTGGCCAAGCAGGGCGTCATCTACACCACCGTCGAGGACGGCCTCAAGAGCGGCTACGAGGACATCATCCACAGGTACTTCGGCCAGCTCATCAAGCCGACCTACCACAAGTTCGCGGCCCTGCACTACGCCGTCTGGTCGGGCGGCTCCTTTGTCTACGTGCCCGAGGGCGTGAGCCTGGACTACCCGCTCCAGAGCTACTTCCGCCTCAACGCCGCGGGCGCCGGCCAGTTCGAGCACACCCTGATAATCCTGGAGCCGGGCTCCTACCTGCACTTCATCGAGGGCTGCTCGGCGCCCAAGTACAACGTGGCCAACCTCCACGCCGGCGCGGTCGAGCTCTTCGTGGGCACGGGCGCCAAGCTGCGCTACTCCACGGTGGAGAACTGGTCCAAGAACATGTACAACCTCAACACCAAGCGCGCCCGTGTGGAGGAAGACGGCAGCATCGAGTGGGTGTCCGGCTCCTTCGGCAGCCACGTGAGCTACCTCTACCCAACATCCGAGCTGGTGGGCGCCCGCGCGCGCAGCGAGTACACCGGCATCACCTTTGCCGGCGCCACTCAGGACCTGGACACGGGCACCAAGGTCATCATGGCCGCGCCCGACACCACGGCCAGCGTCAACGCCAAGTCCTTGTCCAAGTCGGGCGGCGTGTCCACCTTCCGGTCCTCCGTCGTGGTCAAACCTGAGGCCGACAACGCCAAGGTCAGTGTCTCCTGCGCCTCCCTCATGCTCGACGCCGACAGCCGCAGCGACACCATCCCGGCCATGAACGTGCAGAACGAGACGGCCAGCGTGGGTCACGAGGCCACCATCGGCCGCATCTCGGACGAGGCAATCATGTATCTCATGAGCCGCGGTCTTTCCGAGGAGGAGGCCCGCACGATTATCGTGAACGGCTTTGCCAACCCCATCTCGAAGGAGCTGCCGCTGGAGTACGCCGTCGAGATGAACAACCTTATCAAGCTCGAGATGGAAGGGTCGATTGGCTAATGGAAGACGCCACCATCATCCGCGGCGTCAACGAGATGCTGACGCCGACCTGGAACTATCTGCATATCAACGACCTCACCCTGCGCGTGCCAAACATCGACAGGGCCGTCCCCGCCCCCGCACCCGCTGAGCGCATCCACGGGGGCATGGGCGCCGGTGCGTCCGACTGGCTGCAGCGCGCGGCCGACGTGCGCACGAGCGTCGTCATCAACCACGGGGTCAAGCAGGCCGAACCCATTGTGCTGGCCGTCTCGGGCGACAAGGGTCAGGTCGCAGACGCCAGTGTCCTTCTCAACGACGGGGCCGAAGCTACGGTTGTCGTGATCCTCTCATCGCAGGAGGACGCCCAGCTCACCTGCGGCGCCCGCCTGCGCCTGGACCTGAGCGACTACGCCCGCGTCCACCTCTTCGTCTACACCACCCTGCACGACGGCTACCAGGGCCTGGTCGACGTGGGGGCCAGGCTCCAGGACTCCGCCCAGCTCGACGCCCATTTCTTCCTGCTGGGGGCCGGCCTCACCGCCGTCGGCATCCGCACGGAGAACGTGGGCTTCCGGTCCGGCGTGACCGTGGACGCCCGCTACCTGGCCCGCGGGGACGAGAAGCTGGACTTCAACTCCCACCTGGCCCTCTCCGGCCGCAAGTCCACGGCCGACCTCACCGCCTACGGCGTGCTTGCCGACCGGGCCGAGAAGACCCTGCGCGACACCATCGACCTGCTCCACGGGGGCAAGGGCGCCGAGGGCAACGAGAACGAGACGGTCCTCTTGGCCGGCAAGGACGTGCTCAACCGGTCCGTGCCCATCGTCTTGTGCGACGAGGACGACGTCGTGGGCAACCATGGCGCCTCCATCGGCTCCATCAGCGCCGACCAGCTCGCCTACCTCGAGACCCGCGGCCTCTCCCCCGAGGATGCCAAGGCCCTCCTGTCCCGCTCGGTGCTCGACTCGGCCGTCACGCTCGCCCCCTGCGCCGAGGCGCGTGATGCCGCCCAGAGCATCGCCCGCCGGCTGCTCGGCGAGGACGAGGCGGCGGAAATCGCCGAGCTCATCCAAGAGGAGGTGTGAGGACATGACGGCCCCCGAAGCAGGCGGCCAGGCAATCGCGCCCGACCCCGAGATTATATCCAACCCCTACAAGGCGGACTTCCCCCTTCTGGCCACCAGGTCTGACCTGGCCTTTCTGGACAGCGCGGCCACGGCCCAGCGGCCTTTGTCCGTCATCGACGCCCAGTCCGACTTCTACAAGACCATGAACGCCAACCCCCTGCGTGGCCTCTACGACATTTCCGTCATGGCCACGCAGGCCATCCAGGAGGCCCGCGCGCACAACGCCCGCTTCATCGGCGCCAGCGACCCCGACGAAATCGTCTTCACCCGCAACTCCAGCGAGTCCCTCAACCTGCTCGCCCGCACCCTGGGCGACACCCGCCTTCGTGCGGGCGACGAGGTCTGCATCACCATCATGGAGCACCACTCCAACCTCATCCCCTGGCAGCAGGCCTGCCTCCGCGCAGGCGCCAAGCTCGTCTACATGTACCTGGACGACGACTGCAAGCTGACCCAGGAGGAGATTGAGGCCAAGATTGGCCCCAAGACTAGGATTGTCTCCCTTACCCACGTATCCAACGTCTTGGGCGTGGAGAACCCCGTTGCAGCCGTCGCCAGGCGAGCCCACGAGGTGGGGGCCCTGGTCGTGGTGGACGGCGCCCAGTCCGCCCCTCACATCAAGGTGGACGTCAAGGAGCTTGGTTGCGACTTCTTCGTCTTCAGCTCCCACAAGGCCCTGGGCCCCATGGGCATCGGGGTCCTCTGGGGCCGTCGCGACCTGCTCGAGGACCTTCCGCCCTTCCTGACCGGCGGCGAGATGATCGACTCGGTGACCGAGCAAGACGCCGTCTGGGCGCCTATCCCCACCAAGTTCGAGGCGGGCACCCAGGACGCCGCGGGAATCCACGCTTGCGGCGTGGCCCTGTCATACTTTGACGAGAAGGGCCAAGACAGGCTCGAGGCTCGAGAGCGCAAGCTGGTGGACTACCTCTTCCGCCGGCTGGCCGCCCTACCCTACGTCACCATCGTGGGGCCGCGCGAGGCCTGTGACCACGTGGGCGTCGTCTCCTTCAACCTTGAGGGAATCCACCCGCACGACGTGGCAGCCCTGCTCGACGTCAAGCACGTGGCCATCCGCGTGGGGCACCACTGCGCCCAGCCCCTCCTGGCCTATCTGGGCATGCAGACCTGCTGCCGCGCGTCCATCGCCTTCTACAACGATGCCCGCGACATCGACCAGCTGATAGACGGTCTCGCCTTTGTTTGGAGTGTTTTCCATGGGAATGACTGACCTCTACACCCCAATCCTGCTCGACCACAACGCCAACCCCGATTACAAGCACGACCTGGCCGACGCCACGTGCTCGCATGACGGCATCAACCCCACCTGCGGAGACGAGCTCAACATCAAGGTCCGCATCGGCGAGGACGGCAGGATTGCGGACGCCGCCTTCACGGGCCACGGCTGCGCGGTCTCCCAGGCATCGGCCGACATGATGGCCGACACCGTGATTGGCCTTACACCTGAAGAGGCGCGCGACCTGTGCCACCTCTTCGGCCGCATGGTGCGCGGCGAGGAGAGGGACGCCGAGGTCCTCGAGGACCTGGGAGACGCTGCCTGCCTCAAGGACGTGAGCCACATGCCCTCTCGCGTCAAGTGCGCTGAGCTGGCATGGCGCACCTTGGACGAGATGCTGGCCGACGGAGGCGCCTCAGAGGGCCCCACGTCCACGGAGTAGCAGCGGTCTGGCAGACTGCGCTGAAAAGGCTGAATAGCGGGGTCGGGCAGCCCTGACAGGTTGCCCGACCCCGCT
>CAZEAF010000065.1:0-2451 GCA_964510125.1 uncultured Coriobacteriaceae bacterium | reverse complement strand
TCTCGTCCTGAAAGGGCCAGGTCGCGCACCGAATATGCCAGATGCTGGTCCATGACCTGCCCGAAGGCATCCTCGACCGCCTGAATCTGGCCGCCCCGCCCTGCGATGGCCACAGGCGAGTGGGCAGCGGTGTCGGCCTGTTTGACCTGCATGAGCTCCCGAAAGATGTCGAGGGCCGCCTCCCCCGAACCCGAGTAGGCGCGGGAGATGCGGGCCAGCATGCGCCTGACCCCGCGGACGCTGGGCTCGATATGGTGGTCGTGCAGGCGGATGAGCAGGCAGGCCCGGTCGATGTCAATGGAGCGCCAGCGCAGGCGGCGAAAGCATGAGCGGGCGATGAGGGAGCCGGCCTGCTCGTGACCGTAGAAGTGGCCGTGCCCCTTCTCGTCGGTCGAGAAGCAGGAGGGCTTGCCGATGTCGTGCAGAAGGGTCGCGTGGCGCACAATGCGGTCGGCCTCGGGCGCAAGCTCGTCCAAGGCGTGCAGGCAGTGCTCCCAGACATCGTAGATATGCCAGCGGCTGTGCTGCTTAAAGCCCATCATAGGCTCGGTCTCAGGCAGGATGCGGGCGATGATGGGTGCGTGGGCCCGCAAGACGTCGGTCGCATGGGCCCCGCAGACGATGCCGTCGTACTCGGCCCCGATCCGCTCGGCCGAAACCCTGTCCAGGCAGGAAGCGCAGGAGCCAATCGCGTCCTTGGTGGGCCCGTCGATGGCAAAGCCCAGGCAGGAGGCAAAACGAAGGGCCCGCAGGATTCGCAGGCCGTCCTCGTGGAAGCGGGCAGCAGGCTCGCCTACGCAGCGGATGATGCCGCCCGCCAAGTCGTCCAGGCCGCCGAAGGGATCGACGAGGCCCCGTTCGGGGTTCCAGGCCATGGCGTTGATGGTGAGGTCGCGGCGGGCCAGGTCCTCCTCGATGGACGAGACAAAGCGCACTGAGTCGGGGTGGCGGCCGTCGGTGTAGGGGCCGTCGGTCCGGAAGGTCGTAATCTCTATGGAATGGCGGCCGTCGTCGGGCTGCCCCAGACTACCGGGCCCCTGCTGGGACAGGCTGGCTCCGCCCTCATCCCCCGCCTCCTCGCCGGGCTCGCCCGGGAACAAGACGGTCAGGGTGCCGTGCTGGGTGCCGGTCTCGACGACCTCGAGCCCCTTGGCGGAGAAGATGTCCCGCGTGGTCTCCCAAGGGGCGTCGCAGGCTATGTCGATGTCGTGGGCCTGTTTGCCCAGAGCAGCGTCACGGACAAAGCCGCCGACGAGAAAAGCCTGCTGGCCGGCGTCGCGCAGGGTCGCCAGGGCGTCCGTGGCCCAATCCGGCACCAAGGCGCCGACGTCGGGCACGCCCAACTGAGGGCCGGCCGCCGGGGCGCGTAACGCACCTCCGTCCCCTGTTATTACGTTCATGAGAAACTCTCCCTCGTAGAAAACCTGCCGCCATAATAAGCCATTGCCAGGTGCCTGCTTGACATCTTCCTGAAAGACGCTAGATTGTAAAATACTGAAACTGAGATAATCCCCATGTTGTGGAAGCGGGTTTTGTAAATAGGAATCTCAAGCAATAGGTAATTCATCTGAAAGGAGGATGCAGAAACTTGCCTGATGCCTTCGATGATACTCGCTATGTAGAGACCCGCGCCCTATTTGACAAGCCGCTTGACGAGCTTATCGGCGCCGCTGCCGCGATTCCCCTTTCCGCCAGGCCCGTCAAGGCCTCCCCTATCATCCTCACCGGCTCCTGCTCCACCCGGCCCGCCTGCCGCCACTGCAAGTGGGAGCACTTCAAGGCCCAGGGCAAGCAGACGTTTGTCCTCGACTCGCCCTTGGACGACCTCATCGCCCGGGCCCACCGCCTGGCCGACCTGGGCATAGACCGGGCCTTCACCGCAACCGGCTGGCTGGGTCACCGCCTGCCGGGCCACTTCGTGCAGGCAGTCGCGTCCATCCACGCCGCCGAGCCCCGCCTGGAGCTCTACGGCCTCTTCGGGGCGCTCGACCGCCAGAGCCACCTCGCCCTTGCCGAGGCCGGCCTGACCGGCATGCTCACCAGCCTCGAGTCGCCAAGCGAGCAGGTCTACCGGTCCTTTCGTCCTGGCGGCGACTCCCTGCAGGACCGGCTCGACTCCTTCGGGTATGCCCGCGAGGCAGGCCTCAGGCTGTGGACGGGCTTCTTGGTGGGGCTGGGGGAAACCGCCGACGAGGCAGCCCAGGGTATCGAGATGCTCTTCCAAGCAGACCCCGAGTCGGTCTCAATCCTGCCCTTCGAGCCCTACCCTGACACCCCTATGGCCGACGCCGCCCCCACCGACCCCGCCTGGTTGGCCCGGGTCAACGCGGTGGCACGCCTGCGCCTGCCGGGCGTCGGGCATTTCTTCACCGACCATGCCGCAGACTTCGACCCCTATGCGGTCCGTCTGGGCTTGAACGGGTCGTATGTGACGCGCATCCCCTGAGGTGC
>CAZEAF010000064.1:3109-8208 GCA_964510125.1 uncultured Coriobacteriaceae bacterium | reverse complement strand
GCGACGGGAAGCTTCCAGAACAACCGAGGCATGATCGAGGAGCACCTCGGCCGCTGGGCCGACTGGGCCGTCTGCCGCGCGTCCACTTACAACAAGGGCGAGGGCATCCGTATCGCCCTCAACCACGGCGCCCGCCTGAGCAAGGGCTGCGGCCACTTCTACGGCCATCTCAACCCCTGGCCCGTCCTGACGCCTACCAACGACGAGGAGTACGACGCGGCCGACGCCGACGTTTCGCAGGGCATCATGGGCGCGATCCAGAAGTTCTCGGTCGAGGGCATCGCGCTCAACATGAACGGCCGCCGCTTCACGGACGAGGGCCCGGAGAACTACGTGGGCGACAATTTCCTGGCCAACGACACCCTCCAGCAGACCGACGGCCACGTCTTCGTCGTCATCGACTCCGCGGAGGACCATGCCAACGAGATCGACCTCATCCGCAACGCGGGCGGCATCGTCCTTCAGGCCGACACGGTCGAGGACCTCGCCGAACAGCTCAAGGAGTACAAGGTCAACTCCAAGAACGCGCTGAAGACCATCACCGAGTACCAGGAGTACGCGGCCCAGGGGAAGACCGACGAGCTCGAGATTCCCAAGACCCCCATGCCGACAGGCTACCTCACCAAGCTCGACACGCCCCCCTTCTACGCCACGCCGGCCACTGCGGGCATCAGCGGCTTCTACGGAGGCATCGAGATCACCGAGGACTGCGAGGTCAAGGGCGTCGGCGACAGCGTCATCGCCGGCCTGTATGCCGCGCCCATGGCTGCCGGCGGGATCTTCTACAAGGAGTATGGCGGCGGCCTGGCCCTCTGCGCGACCTTCGGAGCCGTGGCAGGCGAGGCGGCCGGCAAGTACGCCAAAAGGTAAGACGACCGTCTAGAGGGGCCTGAAGGGCGCGGGCGCCCACGTGAGGCGGCGGGAGAATTCCCGTCGCCTCTTTTTCTTTCCTGAAGGATAATGAGGAGGCCCGAGGGATAGCTAAGGGCTGGCCGTGGAGCATGCATGGCCTCTTCAGGAACCTGGCGGAATCGCCATCAGGCGCTTGCCGCATACTCTGGACGGTGACGGATGAGGATGGATGGCCCTGCCCCTCTCGCGCGCCTGGTTGTACGCTGGCGTGAGAAGCGGGCCTTTATCTGGGGCGCGCTCGACGGCTTCGTGCTCTCGTCGGTCTCAATCGGGCTGCTAAGGGCATGGATTTCGGTCCAGTCGGGCATCTTGGACTCGGCCGCCACCAGCGTGTCAGAGCTTGCGGGCGTCAACGTCACCGGGGTCATCATCCTGCTTGCGCTGCTCGCGTGCTCGGTACCCGCCGCCTATCGGCGGCTGTGCGCAAACCGCGGGCGAATCTTGCCGGTACTGGTGCTGGCATCCGCCATCCTCTACCTCGCCTGCTTGGTCATGCCCGACACGCCGGCCCGCCGGGGCCTCGCGTTGGCGGCGGCCATCTTCCAGGCCGCCTCGCTTGGCATACTGGTCTGCTATTGGTGCGCCGACAACCTCTGCTCTGACCCCAGGAAGGTCCTCGTCCGCCTCTGCCTCTCGTTCATAGCCCAGTTCATAGCTTATTCCGTGGTAGTCCTTTCTCCCGAGGCTGTGCAGCTGGTGTTGGCTGTCGCGTTCCCCCTGCTCATCGGTGCCTTCATGGGCATGCGGCCCAACCCCGTGTACGAGGCGAACCGCGCACAGCTCGGACGCGACCGCGAGCCTGCCCTCGCCTCAGTCTGGCAGGTAGTCTCCGCCGGGCTCGCCATCTTCTTCTGCTGCGCCGTGCACGGGCTCATCTTCCGTTTCTCCGACAGCGTGACCGACGCGTGGGTCCTCGGGTCCTTTGCCATCGCCTGCCTATGCATGCCGCCGATGCTCCTGCCTGCGAGGAAGTCCTGCATGTTTATGTTCATGCTGCTCACGATGGCCGTCGAGCTGGCAAGCGCCCTGCTGGTCCTCCTGTCGTCGGGGGACGTCGGCCTCATCTCGCTGGCAAAGTCCCTGAGCTACACGATGAGCATGGGGCTGACCTTCCTTATCGCCTGCTCCATGGGCTCGCCCAAAGCTGCCGAGAGCGCGGGGCCGGCCGCGGTAAGGTGGGTCGCGCTCTTCTTCGTGGCTTTCTACCTCACGTTCTACGGCTCCCGCATGCTGGGGGCCGACCCCTCCCTCATGCTCCTGGTCGCGCTGGCCGGGCTGGTGCTCGCGGCGATTGCCTCCTCCATTTTCGGCTTCGGGCAGACGCTGAGCCCTGAGGGCCCGGCAGAGGAGGACGGTGCGGCCGATACGGGCCTTTCGCCTGTCGCAGCCCTTTCCGAGAGGTTCGGCCTGACCAAGCAGGAGACGGCTGTGCTCGGGCTTCTGCTGCAGGGAATGTCCAACCGGGAGATATCCAGGCAGCGCACAGTGACCGTCAACACCACCCGGTCGCAGATCCAAGCCATCTACCGCAAGACGGGCGTGTCCAACCGTAAGGAACTCGACGAGCTGGCGGAGCAGGTTGCCGGCGCCCGGGACGAGTAGCCCTCTCAGGCGGCGGCTGTACCTGATAGATGTGTCGCACATAGTGTGTAAGACTTGCAGGCGGATGCACGCTGCGAGGAAGGGAAGGCCGGTCTGAGTGGAAGCCCCAAACGCCTACTCCCCCTCGCAGGGCGTATGCCAGTCGCAGGTGTCCGGGGCGGCAAGCTGCCGCATCCCGGCGATGATGATTTCGACGCCACTGCGAAACGACTCCTCGTTATAGGCGTTCTCGGCCATATCGACCCAGGGGCGCCCGGCCGGGTCGGGATGCTCGGGACGCTCGCGAATCTCTTGGAGCTCGGCCGCCATAAACCCTCCGAGATACGCGTCGATGAGGCACCAGAGCCGGCGCAGGGTCTCGGGTGGGATACCCTGGTCGCTATGAAGGCCGTAGATGCGGGCTGTATGCTCCGCCAGGGCGGGCGAGTACCCGCCCATTTCCACCTTGTACAGGTCCGCGTTCATGTGGTTGAGGTACATGCGGCGGATGGAGGCCGTGGTGCGCCGCAGGGTGTCGTCCCAACGCTCGCCGGGTATGGGGTCGGCGTCAACCTCGCGAAACGCCAAGGCCACCACGCCCGCATGAATCTCCTGCACGGAATCGAAATAGGTGTAGAGCGCCATGGGGGCTTTTCCTAGGGCCGCCGCGAGCCTGCGCATGGAGACGCTTTCGATACCGCTCTCGTCCGCCAGCTCAAGAGCCTTTGAGAGAATCTCTTCTCGGCTCAGCGAAGGTGAAACCCCGGGCTTTTTTGGCATAGGTTCTTCCCTTCACAGACGGTATGCGCAGACTGTGGCGCACGACAGATGCGAGCGGCCGTCGGACCAAGCCTTCGCAAATGAGAAAAATGATACCTTGCAAGGCAATAACGTACAGTGTACACTCATTAATAACGTACAGTGTACGTTATTATCAATCGTACCCGTGCTCGGGGGAAAGGGCCAACTTCCATGAACGCCCACCATGCCATGAACCGCCGAACATTCGTCCAGGGAGCCGCCCTCGGTGTGGCCACCGCCGGCATCGGGGCCGTCGCTCGCGCCCCGCACGGCGCGCGGGCCGAGGAGGACGCTATCGACACAAGCTCCGGCACTGCCGACTACCGAATGATCTATGCCGACGGCGTGACGCTCATGCCCGCGCGCAAGGCCACCTGCCCGGGCCCACGCGGCCCTGTCGCCTTTGAGTCCCGCGAGATTACCTCCAGCGAAATCGTGCGCACCGAGGGCTTCGACGTCGTGGTGGTGGGCGCTGGCATCGGTGGGCTTATTGCCGGGCTCAAAGCGGCTGACATGGGCGCCGACGTGCTTGTCCTCGAAAAGATGACCAAGGGCCGCGGCTGCTTTGAGTGCTTCGGCGCCGTCGACGCCGCCTGTCAGGAAGGGCTCGATATAAAGAAAATCGACCTCCTCGACGAGCTCTACCGCTCGGCCTACTGGCGTACGCGTCCCGAGCCCGCACGCACCTATGTGGACCGCTCGGGCGAGGCAACCGACTTTTGGCAGGCCATGCTCGACAAGGGCGAGAATGGCTTTGTAATCACCCCCGTCGAGGAGCCCCCCTCGAGCTGCGGCATGCCCGCTATGACCCCGCTCATCAACACCGAGCTGGGCTTCTATGACTCCCCCTGCCTGCCGGCCGACGCCGGCGTGCGTTCGGGTCTCTCAGGCATCTATGTGTGCGAAGAGATGCAGCGCGTCGCCAGGAACGCCTATCCCAATATGGAGCTACGCTTCTCGACCCCCGCGGTGCAGCTCACCATCGAGGACGGGCGCGTGACGGGCGTCATCGCCAAGGATGCCGTCGGTTACTTCAAGGTCGAGGCCTCCAAGGGCGTTATCCTGGCAACAGGCGGCTACGACTGCAACCCCGAGATGATGGAGGCATGGACGCGCCCCGAGGACTATGCGACCTCGAGCTGGTGGAACCCGGGATGGGGCACCACGGGAGACGGCCATATGATGGGCCTTGCGATTGGGGCGCAGATGGACTCGGTGCCGCAGCCCGTCATGAACTTCCGCTGGGGTAGCCCCGACTCGTTCATGGACGCTCGCACCTGGAACGCCGTCTACTTCGGGATTCTGGTCAACGGGCACGGCGAGCGCTTTGTGCGCGAGGACCTGCCGTTCCAGAGCGTGTCAAACGCCCAGAACGCCCAGCCTGGCTACGGAAAGAACTGCTGGTACATCTTTGACGAGAGCATGTACGACGGCATGCAGGATGCCTTGGAAGAGTTCGAGGCCAAGGGCTGGCTGTTCGAGGGAGCCACCCCCGCTGAGCTCGCCGAGCGGTGCGGCGTCGATCCCGACGGCCTGACCTCCACCATCGAGCGCTACAACGGCTTCTTCATCGACGGCGTGGACGAGGACTTCCGACGCGACCTCACGGCCACGCTGCCCTTCTCGAGCGGGCGCTACTTTGCACTGACTTCGAACAGCTGCGTGCTCGCCACCGTGGGCGGGCTCACTATAGACGGCACCTGCTGCGTGCTTGACCTCAACGACGAACCGATTCCCGGCCTCTACGCCTGCGGCAACGTGAGCGGCAACTTCTTCGCCGGCAACTACCCGCGCCACATCCCCGG
>CAZEAF010000064.1:0-3009 GCA_964510125.1 uncultured Coriobacteriaceae bacterium | reverse complement strand
CCTATGAGCCAGGCCGCGCTACGGTGGCAGATGACATGAGGTAAGCAACATACCAAACCAAGCAAAGAAGGCGCATCCACCAATGAAAGGCGGATGCGCCTTCTTTTGTTTCTCAGAGAGGAGACACCTGAGCACTATTGGTCATGTTACTCCAAATGGCCAATCCTCATGCGCTCGTCGACCATCATATCGAACGTCTCAAAGATGGATTCGCCGAGCACGGTGTCGCGCTTTTCCGGTGCGTTGAGCACAAGGATGCGAGCCTTGTCTTTACAGACCGCGATACACTGACCGCACCTCTCGCACAGGTTGAGGTCGGTAGTGGAGACGTTGTCAACCAGCTTGCAGCATTCAGCAGGACACCACTGGACGCACTTGCCGCAACCGGTGCATTTTTCGGTGTCGATTGTAAGCGTGTAGTTGGAGGCGCGCTCGACGCTGCGACCACCGAACAAGGCACGGGTCTTCAGAAGCACGCAAGTCCTGCCTTCGCAGAAGCACATAATCTCGGGCTTCTTGGAGCTGGTCACGTGAATGACAAGCCCTCGCTCAATGGACTCGTGCAGTAGCCTGAGGGTCTCATCCAAGGTCAGCTCTCGAGCAATGCCCGACTCGATGTAATAGGATGCATAGTCATCAAATGAGAGGCAAGTCTCCTTCTGTGGGTCGTTATAGCCGCCCACTGCAGCCGTGAAGGTGCGGCACAGGCACTGGACGACGGCAAAGCGTTTTTTGCTCCGGATAATCGCCTCCGCATCGACGCTCGAGACGCAATAAACTCTTAGGCTATAATCGTCTCGAGCTTATCCGCTTCCTCGACCCCAGAAGAGTCCACCGGCGACGAGCCCTCGTTGGCTACGGTAATTCCGTCAATTCTGAATTCCATGCCTCCGTTAAGCTCGTAGTCATGGTGCGCCCCACAACCCGGGCAGGTCCACGTCTCTTCCTTGAACACATTGATGGGGAAGATTGTCCCGCACTGCCTGCAGCGGACGGTGAGCGGGACATGGTCAATCTCGAGCTTGGCGCCCTCGCAGCGGGTCCCACGGGACAGGTACTCGAACAGGCTGTCCACGATGTCGAAAACGATGTCGCGACCGTCACCGATGGTCATCTGGACTGCTGAGACCTTGCTGACACCCGCCTCCTCGGCCGCCGCGTTCACAATATCGACCACATCGGAGAGCAAAGACATTTCATGCACCTTTCGGAGCACCTCCTTGTCGCCCGCCTCGTGGAAGCGCCGGGCGCCGTCCAAACTCCGATGGACGGCGCCCGGCAGAAGAACGGGCCTACTTATCGCCCGTGAAGTCCTCGACATAGCCCATGGCCATGCGGATGCGGCCGAACTGCTGGTAGTCCTCGGCCATATCGTTAGGCAGCTCGAGCAAGTCCTCCTTGGCCTTCAAACTGCGTGCCTTGACCGGGCAGACCACGGCGCACTGGCCACAGCGGATGCACTTGAGGTCCATGACGCAGTAGCCGTCGTCGCCGAAGGTGATAGCCTCCATAGGGCAGCGCTCGATGCAAGTGCCGCACTTGATGCAAACGCTCTTGTCGTACTGCAGGTCATAAGCGCTGATGTTCTGCATCATGTTGCCGGAGCCGTTCAGCGCATAGTAGGTAGAGAGCAGCTTGCAGCAGTCAGAGTGGCATAGGCAGATGACCTCGGCCTTCTTGGAGAAGAGTTTCTCCACGACCATACCTTTGTCGATGTTGCCTTGGATTTTGTCGATAGCCTGCTCGCGCGTGATTTCGCGAGCAACGCCGCGGTCAATCAGATAGCGGGCAACCTCACCCACGGAGATGCAGCTCTCTCGGTCGTGCTGCTCGGGTGTGCAGGTCGCGGTGCCTAGGACGTCGCGCTCTTTTCGGCACTGGCAGGGAGCCAAGGAGAACAGGGTGTTTTCCTCAAGCGTCTGCTTCCAGCTGGTATAGGGAGCCATATCACCGTCTACGACATCCTGGCTCACGGGGACAATGTGGCACACGGGGCGGACGGAGTTGGTGGCCGCAAGGGCAAAGTCCTGGCCCAACCCTTGGTTGAACGTGGTGCACCAGTCCTTGTCGAACTTGTCCATGTTGAACTCCCACATGCCCCACAAGGGGGCGAGGGCCAGGTAGAGAGGAGCACCCGTGCGGTCAACCTTCATAATCAGGGAGTGACCGGCCATTTGGTCCAGGATGGCGACTGAGTCGTCGTAGCTACGGCCAGTCTCCTCGGCAAACTCACTGGCAGAGAAGTAGTGGTGCAGGGGCATCTGCAGGTATGCCTCGGCTTCCTCCTCACTCCAGTTGTCCATGATGACGTCCCAAGCTTTGTCCTCGTCAAGCAGAGAGCCCACGCCCACGCCCAAGCGGTTGAAGCGGTTGCGGACGCGTACGTACAAGGCGGGGATGACCTTGCCACTGGAGGTTGTATAGTCCTCGATAACCTCGGACTCTTTGTCCAGCAGGTCGTCGAGCTGCTCGGTGGAGAGCTTCGTTGCCAGACGAAGCGGGTCAATGCGGCCATTGGGAAGGCGTGCATACTCCACGTCGTTGGGGATGGGCAACGTCGGGTCGGTCGGAACCTCGGTCGGGATCTTTGCACGGGCATCGTCAGCTGCGCCAGCCTCGTCGGCTCCGCTGGATCCAGCCTCGGCCGCGTAGGTCACCTTGATGCCCGTGGCGCCAACAAGGCCAGCCGCAGCCGCCGCGCCGATGAAGTTGCGACGAGTGATGTCTTCCATTCTGTGTTCTCCCTTCGCTCCCCTCCTCGAGCGTCGGCCCGAGGAGGATAGACGCGGCGTATCGTTCGGGCACCCCTATGCCCTCCCATGCACTCCACGCCGCCCCACCTCACAAATCAGGATAAAGGCTCTTTCGTACATATATTGAAGCTCATATTTGTATGGGGCATAACAATATTTGCAAGGTCCCACCCTCCTGTGGATTACTCCCATTCATTTATGGGATGGAATCCAACAGGAAACAGGCGTCGACTACATTGCTCAATATTGATACATA
>CAZEAF010000063.1:5395-8450 GCA_964510125.1 uncultured Coriobacteriaceae bacterium | reverse complement strand
CGCCGGCCAGCCCGCCAGCAGGCGAATCACCGCCGGCCAGCCCGCTGCCGTCCTCGTCCACAAGGCAACGCAGGACCTGCGGGAGGGTCTTGCCGTCCCTATTGGCGAGTTCTCGCAGCTCGTCGATGGCGCCGCTCCGCGCGAGGTAGGCCCCAAAGCCGCACCAGCTGCGCCAGGCCACGCCGTCGTCCGGGTCGCCGGCAAGCATGAGCAGGGTGAACTCCCGGGCAAGCAGGCTGTGCCTCTCGTCGGCGACGTCCCCGCCTACCGACCGCCGTGCGTCGAGGAGGGACGCGCTTGCCACCCCGACCTGGCCGAGCGCCCTCACGACGTTGGACGCCCACAGGTGGTTGGGCACGCACACGTACACGTCGTTCGGTGCAACTCCGGAGCCGATGGCGTTCTTGACCAGCTCGACCACGCCGCGCAGCTCGTCAGTTGCCGTCTGGAACCCGTGCGCGGCAGCCTGGCCGGTCAAAGTATCCCCGCCCTTTCCCGACGCCATAAGGGGAGCGCATCCAAAGTCGGCGTCGCCGCGGAGGCCGTTGACCGCCTCGAGCACGCCAGCGCTGGCGCACGATGACTCGAGTTGGACGACCTCGCAGCCAGGATGGCCGTCTACAAACTCGTCCATCCCGGCGGCATAGGGGTACGGCTCGAACGCCTCCACGCAGCCGTCGGGGTCCCCCACCACCCATAGCGACCCGCGGGCGAGAAAACTCGTGAACAGCTGCGAGGCGCGGCAAAGGAGCTGGTAATCGTCGACAAGCACATGCTTGTGCGAAAAGTCACTCCGCACATCGGGAAGGTCGCGCAGGCAGCGGACGGCGAGCTCGGGCAGCTGGCAGGCGAACACACCCTGCGTCATGGCAAGGTTGCGTTCAATGCGCTCCATGGCGTCGATTTCGTCGCCGTCGATGAGGAAGTGGTCGTCCTCGTCGGCAAGCTCGGTGAAGCTGCGGTCAAAGAATTTGAGTAGACCTTTCAGCCTCTTGGGCTGGGCACCGCCGACTTTGAGATCCTCTCGCAAAAAGTCAAGCTCGAATTTAGTGAGCAGCCTGGGGGCCCTGCCAGTGTGCGCGCGGGACCGGTTGTCCGCCAGCACCTCGAGCTCCAGCTCGCGTGCGCACGCGCACCTGAGGCCGGGTGTCCCCACACGCCGTTCGAACAGCGCCGCCGTGTCGGGCGTGGCGCACACCACCAGCACGTCGCAGGGGTCCACGCCGCCTCGGACGAGCTCCCGGGCCCTCTCGACCAGCAGGGACGTCTTCCCGGTGCCTCCGCCTCCGCAGATAGCCCTTGCGTCGGGGACCGCGGGCACGGGCACGTCGACGTGGATGACCAACTCCTCCATGCTAGGCCCCGACCCCTCGCATCGCGATGTAGCGCTCGCGCTCCTCGGGGGTGGCTCTCTCGAAGGCCTCGCGCGCGGCGTCCAGGGCCACGGAGTCCCTGTGCTCGGACAGCCTCATGGGCTTGGCCTCGGCCAGCAGTTCCTCGGCGGGTGTCACCTTGGGGAGCACGTCTTGTACCGGCACGTCGTCCTCGCTCAGGAGCTCGTCTAAAAAAGCGGCGTCCTCCTGCAGGAACCCGTCGGTCAGACAGGCAAGTCCTTTGTAGAGGTCGGTCTTGGCAAAGCCGCGCAGGTCAGCTGTCATCATCGGCACCCAGTTGAGCAGGTGGTACCTGGCAAATGCGCGCTGGACACGGAAGAGCCCCGTCGCCGTCTCCTCGTCGCCTTGGGACAATGCCGAGGCCGCACGCTCGCACAGGATCTGCTCGAACTGCAGCTCCAGTGAGACGTGGTCCTCGCCGTCCTTCCACTCCAGGCTCTTGTCGAGCCCCTGCGAGCGGTAGGCGGCCAGGGCCTCGTCGCGCGCCTCCTGCATCACCAGGCGGTGCTCGGAGGTGTACACGCTCTCGTAGGGGTAGGCGGCCGAATAGCCCTCGGACCCGGTGCCGATGAAGGCGCGTGCGTAGTCGACTGCCAGCTCGAGTAGCATCCCGTCACGAGGTCTTGCGAGGTAGGAGGACATGAGCCAATAGCCCCGGTCCATCTCCTCGTTGCCCGTCTCGGCGGGGAAGCGCATTTGCGACAGCTTGTCCAGAAACTCCTCGCTCACCTCCACGCGATAGAGGTCGGAGAGCAGCGCGTAGGTCTCGGCCCTGCGCTGTGTCAGCTCGGCTATCTGGGCGAGCATCTGCCCGTCCTCGTCGGTCGTGGCGACCGCCTGCTTATGATTGGCCATCGTTATCGCCCCTCCTTGCTCGCGGGTGCGTCGTCGGCCTGAATCAGCTCCAAGCCCTGCAGCCCCGCCTCGGTGGTGACCCAGCCGGACTCCCAGGCCACGGCGTCGCATGCCTCCAGGTTGTTCACAAAGTGCGCGGCGTAAAAACGGGGGTTCTGGCACAGGGGGTCGCTGTCGATGGCGGAGGAAAGCTCGCCCATCTTGGCCCCGCCCTCAACAGCGCACATCTCCAGAACCGTGCGGTAGATGGGGAGGTATGCCGCGTCTTGGGCCAGTAGGCTCCTGAGCGCCGACAGCGGGTCGTATTGGTCCAAGGCGGCCAGACCGTCCTTGGTTGCCAGCCAAAAGACGCGGGGCGGCTCGGGCTGCTTGAGGTAGGTGACGCCGTCCACAATCACGGTCTGGGCTTGGGGCATGCCTTCGCCGGCAATGCCACTCTCGGGCACCCCCTCGGCGGGCGTCTCCCCATCGGCTGCCATGGCCTGGCCCGCTGTCCCGATTTCGCTCTCGGCAGCCTGCCCGCCGGCGTCCGCGGAAGCCTCGCCAGGGGCGCTGGCGTCCTCCTTGGCCTCTTTGGCTTGCCCAGCCGCGGCCTCGTCGTAAGGGCTGCCGTCCTCCAACACGCGAGTCAGCGCACCTGCCTTTTCTAGCTGCGCGCACACGCTGGCGGTGCTGAAAACCGACCGGTGGTTCTCGCGCAGCCGCCGGGTCCGGTCCTCTATCTGGTCCAAGGTGCGGGGCTCGCAGCAGTACCCCAAGATGTCAAAGAGCAGGGAGTGCTGGCGCTGCATGTGCAGGAAGAGCTC
>CAZEAF010000063.1:0-5295 GCA_964510125.1 uncultured Coriobacteriaceae bacterium | reverse complement strand
CTTCGCGTCGCCAGCCATGCCCCCAAAGTCGAACTGGATGCCCATCAGGTCATCGTCGGCGCCATCTGACATAACAGTCCTCCCTCTGGCGGGCCCCTCCCGCCGTCCCCAAAGCCTCCCGCATCTTGTGGCGCGCAAGGCCCGCGCGGGCAGCCCGGCTTCTCATGCCGGTGTCTGCCCGCGGGGGGGACGGCCGGAGGGGCCGCTGCCCGTCTGCCGCGGTTACGGCATTACAACGTCGTCGTCCTGCCACTCCATCTTGCGCAGGATGTACATGAACGAGGGCTTGTTGCCTTCGTCCTTCAGCTTATACACCTGGTCGTCGGTAAACTCGTTCAGATAGTGGCCCAGGGTCTCGTCGCGCGGGCCCTTGAAGGTCTCGATGCCCTCGTCCACATCGCCGTACCAGCGGGCCATGCCGCAGCACTGGCTGACGCAGCGGGGCAGGCCCACCTCGTCGATGATGTCCTGGCACAGGTTGCACTTCTGGGCAATCTGCTTGTCCTCGTCGATGTAGCGGATGCTGTAGGGGCATGCGGTCAGGCAGGCGCCGCAGCCGATGCACGTGTCGGCGTCAATCTGCACGGTGCCGTCGTCCATCCTCTGCGAGGCGCCGGTGGGGCACACGGTCACGCACGCGGGGTTCTCGCAGTGCTGGCAGCTGAGGTTCAGGAAGTACATCTGGACGTCGGGCCAGTTTCCGCTGCCGTCCTTGGTGGGCGTGGGCCCGATGCGCAGGACGCGGTTCCAGTAGTGTCCGACTGGCACGTCGTGCATCACCTTGCACGCGACCGTGCACGCATGGCACCCGACGCATCGATCCAGGTCGGTGACGATTGCTAGCTGAGTCATTGCTGTCCTGCCTCCTTACTTGTCGAAATGGTAGGCGCCGGTACCCTCGCCGCCGATAAGCCACATCTTCAGGCGCGGGTCGGATGCGTCGTGGATAATCTCGGTGCCGTCGTTGCCGCACGGGACCGGGTTGCCATTGGGCGAGTTCTCGGCGGTTGCCTTGTACACCTTGACGGGATAGGTGCGCACGACTGCCGAGCCGTTGTACTTGTCCTGGGCCGTGTGGTCGGTGATGCAGTTGATGCAAGACAGCTCGAAGCCGCCTCCGGCCTGGTTGAGCTCGGGGTACCACCACTGGTGCTCGGCGTTGATGGTGCCGGGCGCGATGCCGTAGTACAGGTCCACCGTCTGGCGCACCTTGCCCCACGGGCTCTCAATCCACACCCAGTCACCCTGCTGCAGGCCCAGCTCCTCGGCGTCTACGGGGTTGATTTCCATCTTGGGCACGGGCCACAGCTCGCGGCACCAAGGCAGCTGACGGTGCTCGGAGTGGAAGTAGACCGGGATGCGGCGGCCGGTGATGCACTGCAGGGGGTAGTCCCCGTAGGTCTCGGCGTCCTTCACGGGGCCATGAGGCGGCTCCTGATAGTAGGGCAGCGCCTCGCTGGTGAAGCCGGGCGTGAGCTCGGGGCCGTCGGAGCCGTCCGGGAAGAACGACTCGATGGAGGTGCACCAAAGCTCCTGCTTCATCGTGGGCGTGGGGAAGCCGGGGATGCCGATGTCGAGCTCCACGGGCTGCTGGTGGGGAGCCTTGCGATAGGCCTGGCCGACCTCGTAGCGGCGGTAGGTGCCCCAGTCAGTAGGGAACTCCTCCTTCATGTTCCACCAGCCGTGCTCCTGGAAGGCGTCGCGCATCTCGTACCAGTCATTCCAGGGGGCGCTGCCCTGCACGAAGTACTCCACGTTCAGGGCCTCAATCTCGAGGTCGGCGTCCGGGGTGTTCTCGAGCCACGGGTCGTCGCCGTCGAAGGCCGGGACGCCCAGGTACTTGGAGAGCTCCATGAAGTAGAGCGGGTCGCTCTTGCACTCTCCGGGGGGATCCACGGCGCGGCAGCACAGGCCGAAGCCGCCCGAGGCGCCCTGGGCGATGCGGACCGCGTTCATCTCGAGCCAGTGGTCGACGGGCAGCAGGATGTCCGCCGCGCCCGAGGTGGGCGAGTGCCACAGGTTCGCCTCGAACAGGAAGTCCAGCTTGTTCAAGGCTTCCCAGTTGTACTCGGCGTTGGCCATGTCCATGTGGTCGCCGGAGCCGATCATGCCGCCGTGAATCTGGTAGGGGGCGTCGGGCTCCTGGTTGGCGTACTCCATGGCGGCGTTGCAGTCGCACCACACGCCGTACCAGTAGAGCAGCGGCATCTTGTCGTTGCCGGCCATCTTGAGGGCGAGGTCGGCGTCCGGCAGGAAGGCGTACGCGGCCAAGGCGGGCAGCATGGACGTGGGGCCCGACTGCGTGGTCCAGCCGTTGGTGGCGCCGCGCTGGCCGCTGGGGGTGTCGATGGCGCCGACCATGGCGCAGGCGGCCATGATGGCACGGCAGTTCTGCGTGGAGTTGCCGGCGTGCTCGGTGCCCAGGCCGTAGTTGATGCCGGCGTTGGGGACGCTGGGGTCGTCGCGCGTGGCCCACTCGAGGCAGGCGGCCTCGATGGTCTCGGCGTCGACGCCGGTGATCTCGGAGGTGCGCTCGGGGGTGAACTGCTCCAGGTACTCAGCCCACAGGTCCCACACGGGGCGGCCGGTGTGCTTGGTGCCGTCCTTGAGCGTGACCTCGAACTCGCCGGTCACGGCAGGGTCGATGAGCGGGTCGAAGTCGGACAGCTCGGCAATCCAGCCGTCGACCTTGGACCCGTCGTCGCGCAGGCGCGAGAGGTCCTGGGCGTGGCCCTCGGTCTGCGGCTTCCAGGTCTCGCCCTCCCAGTGCGCGTCCTCGGGGTCGGCCTGCCAGTAGGTCCAGCGGCTGTTGATGGTGTCCCATACCAGGTAGCGCATGGGGTTGCCGTCGCCCTCGACCTCCCAGTCGACCATGGACGGGTCGACGTCGGCCTCGGTGAGCAGACGTGTGCGCAGCTCGTAGGGGTTGCCGGTGTTCTGCACGTGCTCGGTGTAGCCGCTGGGCTCCATGTCCGGCACCACGATGAAGGGGGCGTTGCTCCAGCGCTTGATGAACTTCCAGTCGACCAAATCGTGGTTCAGGATGATGTTGCACCAGCCCAGCGCCAGCGCGTTGTCGGTGCCGGGGCGCAGGTTGAGCCAGTACTTGGCCGTGCGGCCCAGGTTGGTCTGACGCGGGTCCACGTCGATGTAGGTCTCGGCGGTGTTGGCCACGTCGATGACCAGGCGGGACGAGTCGTCGTAGTTGGAGATCTCCTGCGCGGTCGCCCACTGCACAAAGCGGCTGGGGTGCTCGATGACCTCCATCCACGACCAGGCCTGCACGTTGTCCAGGCGGCTGGCGAAGTGGCGCGGGCCCTTGCAGACCTGGTAGGCGGCCACCACGTTGGGCGAGCCGAACAGCTCCAGCGCCATGCCGGCGTCGGACTGCATGCACCACTGGCGGCCCGTGCCGCACCAGCTGAACAGCGACTCGGGGCCGTACTTCTCCTTGATCTGGGTGACGTTGTCGGCGATGGTCTGGTAGGCCTCGTCCCAGCCGATGCGGACCCAGCCCGGGTCGTCCGAGCCCTTGGGGTTGGTGCGCTTCATCGGGTACTTGATGCGGTCCGGGTGGTAGCAGGCCTGGATGGAGGCCTGGCCCTTGGCGCAGTGGTTGCCCATCGAGTTGAAGCAGCTGTCGTCGCCCTCGGTGCGGATGACGCGGCCGTCCTTCACGTACACCCACACGCCGCACTCAACCTTGCCGCAGGCACGGCAGCACGAGCGGATCTTCTGCACGCCCTGCTCGGCCTGCGCGGACTGCTCAGCCGTTTCCTCGGCCAGGCCCTGCCTCCCTTCGAAGGCAGTCCCCACCGCCGTCGCCGCAGCAGTGGCGGCCATCAGCTTTGAGAACGTGCGACGCGACATGGTCAGATTGCTCATAAGCCTCCCCCTCACCGATACTCATGCTTCTCTATTCCCCGAGTCCCCGCCTTGCCGCGGCCGGTCCGGGAACCCGAGCTGGCTGCCGGACTCGTCGCCGCCGGCCCGGGAACCCGGGCTGCCCGCCGAGCCCGTCGCATACGGCCCGGCTTGCCTCTATTCTGAGAAGGTGTAGCGGTGTTGTGAAATTCCATTGTCTGCCGCCATCATTTGATTGTTCTGTTTTGGAATATACTCATTCCATTTCATTATTATTCGCAAACAACCGGCCATCCCCAATGCACGGCAAGCCGCTGTAACATGATAAAATTGTGCAATATGTGCAGCTAAGGGGAGGCTTCATGGGCATTGGGGAATACCGAGAGTTCATCGAGCTGAACCACCACTCAAGCTTCACCGAGGCCGCAGCCGAGCTCAACATGACGCAGCCCGCCCTCAGCAAGCATGTGGCCGCGCTGGAGAAGGAGTTCGGCGCGCCCCTGCTGCTCCGCAACCACCGCGGGCTCTCCCTCACCGACGAGGGCAAGATCGCCCTGCAGGCCGCCATGACCATCGTCGACGCCCACGACTCGGCGGTGAAGGCCATCAAGCGCCTGGGGATGGCGGTGCCCATCCGCGTGGACGGCACCCTGTACGACGAGGCCATCTCGGCCATCGTCTCGCTCGCCACCATCCTCTTCGAGGACGGCGATAGCCCCCATATCTCGGTCTCGCACCACGAGGGCGAGTCCTATGTGGACCTCCTCGACCGCAACGAGATTGACATCGCCCTCTCCTACCTGTCGAAGGACGAGCTCGAGGACCACAGGCTGGCGATGCGTCCCCTGACCCAGGTGCAGTTTGTCGCGATCGTCGACTCGGACAACCCGTTGGCGCAGCGCGACCAGCTCAGCATGGACGACCTGCGCGACCAGACCCTGGTGCAGCTGGTCGACAAATACGCCTACCCGGGCTGGAGGCGCATCGAGAAGGTGTGCCGCGACCACGGCTTCGAGCCGAAGAAGCGCCCCATCGTGGGAAGTCCCGCGGGCTATGCGTCCATCGCGCCGAGGGGCTGCGTGTACATACAGCAGCGCAACCTCAAGCAGAACCGCCTTCTCAGAGGGGCGGCCGGCATGGTCCAGGTCCCCATCACGGATGAGGACGCGCACTTCAACACCGACTGCATCTACCGGAAGGTCGACGAGGAGCGCCTCGCCCCCTTCCTGGACACGCTGGAGGAAGCGCGCGACACCGTCGAGAACCACGCCAAGCGCGGGAGAAAGGCTTAAGGCCCCAGGGTCGGCTTGCGCAATCGTGAGGACGGCGGGCTGCGGCTCACCCGGGCGGGGATTGGTGAACACGACGGTGGCAGCCGGGGCGTATCGCACCTCCCCTGTTACCCCCCGTTACGCCCAACCCTGCGCACTC
>CAZEAF010000062.1:4015-8873 GCA_964510125.1 uncultured Coriobacteriaceae bacterium | reverse complement strand
AGGAAGGAGGTGAAGTATGGGAGGGTGAGGACGTTCTTTGCCTCGCCCACGTTGCCGTGGCTGAGCTTTATCCCCCAGCTGATATCAGGATAGGAATCGGACTCGATGAGCGTCTTGAGCGACTTGGCTGTCCCCTTTTTGGCCTTGACCTCGACGGGAACGAGCCTGTCGCGTGTGCGCACAAAAAAGTCCTCTTCCAAGGTGGAGTCCTCGCGCTTGTAGTAGAAGAGCCCATAGCCCTCTTTGACAAGCGCTTCTCCCACGACGCTCTCGTACATCGCGCCCTTATAGACATTGAGGTTTTTGTTTGCCCGCAAATCCTCGCCTGCTTCATCGTCGAGCGACGCCACGAACATGCCGTTGTCCGCAAAATACACTTTGAACTTGCGGTCGTCGTAGTTCCCCTTGAGAGGGAGGTCGGCGGAATTGAGGCAACGGCACACATTGATGACCCCAGCCGTTTCCAGCCAGTCGACGCAGCCGGCATAGTCCCTGAACCGCGCGCCCCGCTCCACATTGGAGAGCTGGAACTTCTTGTTCTCTTTTGCCAGCTGAAGGGGGATGCTGCGAAAGACCCGGAGGATTCGCCCCTGGTCGAGACCCTCGGCATATTTGCGGATATCCTCCTCGTAGTCGAGGAGAAGCTGGCGCTGGATGGCAAGCGACCCTTCGAACGTCCCTTTTTCCACAAAGGCCCGGTCGACTGCAGGCATGCCTCCAAGGATGCAGTATTCCAGAAACATCTCTTGATATATATCAAGCTCGGGTTGAGAAAATGGTCTCTTGGACTCCATATGGTCAAGCATCGAGGACGACGTCTCTTCCCCATAGCCAAGAGCGCCCAGGAATTCGCCAAAGTCCAGCGACCGCATCTCGTAGTCGGTTTTGTAGCCGACGCTGTTGCTCTCGATCCTCCGATAGCTGAGCCCCAGCATCGAGCCACTGCAGATAACGTCGTAGCGGCCGTCCTGTGCAAAGAACTTGAGCGCCGTCGTAATCTCGGGAAACTCCTGGACCTCGTCAAAGAACAGCAGGGTCTGGCCTGGGATGAGCCTCTTGGACGGGTCGAGCAGGGTGATGTTCTTGACGATATGGGCGACGTCGTATCCATCGGCGCAGATGTTCTGATAGCGGGGTTCCTCGACGAAGTTGACCTCGATGACGCTCTGGTAGGCGCCCGCCGCGAAATGCCTGATGGATTCGGTCTTGCCCACCTGGCGCGGCCCCCTGACGATGAGCGGCAGCCGGTCCGCCGAGGCCCTCCACGAGGCGAGAAAGGCGTCGATATTCCTCTTGAGATAGGCCATGGCGACCACCCTGTTCTGCCGCTCCTGCCGCATAAGGCAACGATACCACAGTTACCTGCGCATTTACACTTTTATGAGCGACTTTTTGGCTCTATGTCTCACTTTTATGAGCGACTTTTCTGGCCAAACGGCCCAAGGGCCCGCGTGGTATAAAGGAGGGGCGAGCCGGGCGCATCCGGACCGGGGAGCCCGCATGCACGCAAGCCCGGCGCACACCTCAGCCACAAACAGCGAGGAGGCAAGCATGAGCAACAAGACAAAGGCGCAGGTCACCTACGGCGCCAACTCTTCCAATGACACAACGAGCACCTGGACGGTCGACCGCCGGTCGCTCACCATGGCAGCGGTCCTGGGCGCCGCCGGCCTCGCCGTGGGGGCGGGCACGCGCACGGCCCAGGCGGCAGAATCGGACGAGGACGACGCGAAGGACCCGACCATCATCAGCGTCTCCGCCTCGGCAGAGCGGCTGGTCACGCCTGACGTCGCCGATGTCGCGCTCTCCATCGAGGCCGCAGGCACCGACGCCACCGAGGTCCAGGACGAGGTCGTCACCAAGTCGCAGGCCGCCAAGCAGGCCATCATCGACGCGGGCATCGAGGAGGACTCGGTCGCCATCTCGGGCATCGACCTCTACCCCGAGTACGAGGACGACGACGCCAAACTCATCAGCTTCGGAAGCTCGGACGGCCCCAGCATCTCCGGCTACCGCGCCTCCACCAACATCAAGGTGACCGGCATCGCGGTCGACAAGGTCGGCACCGTCATCGACGCAGCTACGGGCGCCGGGGTCAACTCCATCGACAGCATCGCCTACACCCTGTCCACCTACAACCAGGTCTACGACGACGCCCTCACCGAGGCCTGCACCCGCGGCCGCGAGAAGGCCGACGTCATGGCCAAGGCGCTGGGCGGCACGATAAGCCGGCTGTCCTACGCCAACGAGGGCTACGAGAACACCTCGGCGCGCGCCACCTACACAAGCTCGTCCGACGCCGTCGCCGAGTACGCCGTGGTAATGGACGCCGATGCGGGCACGGGCGCGGCCGCCTCGGTCCAGCTCGACCCCGGCACGCTGGAAATCACAGCCAGCGTCAATATGGCGTTTGAGCTGGAATAACAGGCCACATAGAGGAATGGTCCGCGCGGGTGTGCGCCCGATGCTATACTGGCTTGGGCGCGCACCCGCGTGCCATGTGCGTTTGACAGCAAAATACAGGACGGGCGCCTAATCGACTGGGCGTTTATCGAGGGGAACCAGGTGCGAATCCTGGACAGGGGACCATTACCGTGTGGAAGGGCGGCGTTGGGCAAAAGCGCAGCTGGGGCAGGCGATAAGGGCTTGCGCGGCTGACGAGACGAGCCTTGCGCCGCCCCTCCGAGCCGGGCTGCCTTACCCGCCCTGCCGCGACCTCTGCGCCGCGGGGTTGCCGCTCCCGTGTTCCCGGGTCCGCGCAGCCAGGCTCCCAGCGAGCGCCTGCCGCGGCTATCTGCCCGGGCGGCGCCCGCCGTCTGGTTGTGCGTCTCCGCCTGCGCGGGACCGCACAAAAAGCCAGACGAAAGGAGTTCTCCCATGCAGGTAGTCACCAACCACACACCCACCGCCACCGGCGCAGACGCCCTCTCCCGCCGGTCTTTTGCCGGTCTCGCCGCCGCCGGGCTGGTAGGCCTCGCCGCTGCCGGGACCGCCCGTGCCACCGAGTCCGCCGCCACGGATGAGACCGCCCCCGAACCCGAACCTGCAGCCGCGACCGAGGCCGCCGGGGAGCCCAAGCCCGTCATCCTGGTTGTGAGCTTCGGCACCTCCTACAACGACAGCCGCCACATCACCATCGGCGCCATCGAGGACACCATCCGCGAGCGCTACTACCCCGACTATGAGGTGCGCCGGGCCTTCACCGCTCAGATAATCATCGACAAGCTGGCCGAGCGCGACGGCGTCACCATCGACAACGTCGAGCAGGCCCTGGACCGCATCGTGGCCGACGGGGTCAAGACCCTGATTGTCCAGCCCACCCACCTCATGGCCGGCTACGAGTTCACCGACCTGGCCAACGCCCTCACCGGCTACGCCGACAAAATCGACGACATCGTCCTGGGTCGCCCCCTCCTCGACTCCGACGAGGATTACGAGCGGGTCATCGAAGCCATCGTGGGCGACTCGGCCGACTATGACGACGGCGAGACGGCCATCTGCCTCATGGGCCACGGCACCGAGGCCGACTCCAACGCCGACTACGCCAAGCTGCAAGAAATGCTGACCGACGCCGGCTACAGCCAGTATTTCGTGGGCACGGTCGAGGCCACGCCCTCCTTTGACGACGTGGTGAGCGCGGTCGAGGCCGCCGGCTTTACGAAGGCCCTCCTGCGCCCGCTCATGGTGGTGGCCGGCGACCACGCCAACAACGACATGGCCGACACCGAGGACCCCGACTCCTTCGCTTCCAAGATGGAGGCGGCCGGCATCGAGACCTCCTGCCTCATCGAGGGGCTGGGTCAGATTGAGGCCATCGACAACATCTATGCCTCGCATGTGGAGGCCTCCATCGCCGAGCTGGGCAAGTAGGCTCGGGGCTGGAGGGCCCGGCCGGACGGAGTGGACAGAGGAGCGAGACGTTGAGAACTTGTGGGACGACTATCACGAGCTGTGACGACAAAAACCCCGGCGTCCGCTGGCGCCGTGCCGCCGCTGGGGCTGCCCTGGCGGCGGCGCTGGGCCTGGCCGGCCTGGGTCTGGCCGGCGGCTCCGATTTGGCCCAGGCCAAGCTCACGATTGTGGGCGAGGCCGGCGGGCCGGCGGTTTCGGCAAGCGCGGCGGCCGACGGCGAGGCAGGCGGACTGAGCTCGGCGGGCTCTTCGGGTTCCGCCTCCTCGGCCGCCGACGCCAGCACGGCCTCCACGGCGGTGGCCATGCCCGACCTGACCGGCAGGGCCCCCATCACGGCCGACCAAATCGCCGACGGCGACTACGAGATTGACGTGGCCTCCTCATCCAGCATGTTCCGCATCGTCTCGGCCACCCTCCATGTGCAGGACGGGGCCATGACCTGCACGATGACCATGAGCGGCACGGGCTACGGCAAGCTCTTCATGGGCACGGGCGAGCAGGCCGAAAAGGCCTCCGAGCAGGACCTCATCCCCTTTGAGGAGACCGAGGGCGGGACCCATGCCTTCACGGTGCCCGTGGACGCCCTCGACCAGGAGACCCCTTGCGCCGCCTGGAGCATCAAGAAGGAGCAGTGGTACGACCGCACGCTGGTCTTTTTGTCCGACAAGGTCCCGGGCGAGGCGGTCTCGGACGGCGCCTCCGCTGACGCCGAGAGTGCCCGGCAGGCCAGCGTGACCCTGTCGGGGGGCAGCGGCCGGGCGACGGTCGCCTCCCCCGCCCAGCTCGAGGAACGGGACGGCCAGCTCTGGGCCACCGTCGTCTGGTCAAGCCCCAACTACGACCTCATGACCGTGGACGGGGTCGACTACCAGCCCACCACGACCGACCCGGGCTCCACCTTCACCATCCCGGTGGCCGCGCTCGACCAGGACCTGCCTGTGAGCGC
>CAZEAF010000062.1:1667-3915 GCA_964510125.1 uncultured Coriobacteriaceae bacterium | reverse complement strand
GGCCGCGACACCGGCCTGGGCATCGGCTGGGCGCCCACGTCCACCATGGACACGGCCTTCGCCACCCAGTTCGCCGTGGATTACTACGAGGGCGGCTACAAGCTCCTCTCCATCTCGAACGGGGGCCGCTTCCTGCTGGTTCCCCAGGGCGCGGCCGTTCCCGAGGGCCTCTCGCCCGACATCGCCGTCCTCCAGGCGCCCCTGTCCGACCTCTACGTGGCGGCCTCCAGCTCCCTTTGCCTCTTCGATGCGCTGGACGCCGTGGACAGCGTGGGCGTGCTGGGCGTGCGGCCCGAGAATGTCTCGGTCGAGAGCTTCACCCAGGCCCTGGACGCCGGCAGCCTAATCTTCGGCGGCACCTACAGCTCGCCCGACTACGAGCTCCTGCTCGCCCGGGGCTGCCCGCTGGCTGTGGAGTCGGCCATGATCACGCATGCGCCCGACGTCCGCGAGAAGCTGGAGAGCCTGGGCATCCCGGTGCTGATCGAGGCCTCCAGCTACGAGGAGAGCCCCTTGGGCCGCCTTGAGTGGATCCGCTTCTTCGGCGCCCTGCTCGATCGCGAGGATGCGGCAAAGGCCTACTTCGACCAGCAGGTTTCCCAGGTCGAGGCCATCGCGGCCCAGGAGGCGAGCGGCAAGACTGTGGCCATCTTCTCCATCGGGTCCGACGGCAAGGTCTCAATCTACAGCCCCGAGGGCTACATGGCCCAGATGGTGCGGCTGGCCGGCGGCACCTACGCCTTCGACGGGGTGGACGCGGGCGGCTCCTCCACGGTCAAGATCGACCCCGAGAGCTTTTTCGCCATGGCGCGCGACGCCGATGTGCTCGTCTACAACGGCACCATCGACGGGGGCGTGTCCAGCTTGGCCGAGCTCGAGCAGCTCAATGCCACCTTGGCTGGTTTCAAGGCCGTGGGCTCGGGCGATGTCTGGTGCATCGACCACGACATGTACCAGCAGATGACGGGCACGGCCCAGATTGTGGACGACTACCACGCCATCCTGACCGACGCCGACAGTGCCCAGCCGGCCTATCTCGTGCGGCTCGAGTAGCCCCGCAAGCTGGGACCTGACATGCGAGCGGCGAAGGCAGGCGAGGGACACAGGCCCGGCGGGACCGGGGGTGCGGTTGGGACAGCGGCCGGTGGCGGGCCCGGCGGGGCGGGGAGCGTCGGACGAGGGCGCCGGCGGACCAGGGCGGGCGTCACCTACGTCGTCCTCGCCCTGCTGGCTCTTGCCGCCTTTGCCGCCAACCTCTGCGTGGGCAGCACGGGCCTTTCCCTGGGCGATGTCCTGTCCGCCCTGCTGGCGGGGCCTGTCGGAGTCGATGGGGCGGGCGGGGCCGGTGGCGGGGCCGACGCTTCCGGCGCCGGGGCGGCTTCCCTGGCCGGGCCGGTTATCTGGCAGATTCGCCTGCCCCGGGCCCTGGGGGCCGCTATCCTGGGCAGCGCGCTGGCCTTGTCCGGCTACCTGCTGCAGACTTATTTCGACAACCCCATCGCCGGCCCCTATATCCTGGGCGTCTCGAACGGGGCGCGCTTCGCCATTGCCCTGGTGCTTATCGTCGTCGCAGGTGCGGGAGGCAGTCTGACCTCAGCCCAGATGGTGGCCGCCGCCTTTGCCGGGTCGCTGGCCGCCATGGCGGTGGTGCTCGTCTTCGCCCGGCGCGTGCACTCGCAGGCCATGCTCATCGTGGCCGGCGTCATGGTGGGCTACGCCTTCTCGGCCGCCACCGACTTCCTCGTCACTTTTGCCGACGACCACGACGTCGCCAACCTCCACAACTGGGGGCTTGGGTCTTTCTCGGGCACGAGCTGGGACGACATCGCCGTCATGGCCGTCATCGTCGCCGCCTGCGCGGCCTTTGCCCTCTGCCTGGCCAAGCCTGTGGGGGCCTACCTCATGGGCGAGGAGTACGCGCGCAGCGTGGGCGTGCGGGTGGGCTCCTTCCGCGTGGCCCTCGTCGCCCTAGCCAGCATGCTGGCCGCCTGCGTGACCGCCTTCGCCGGGCCTGTCTCCTTTGTGGGCATCGCCGTGCCCTTTCTGGCCAAATCGGCCCTGGGGTCAGCCCGGCCGGGGCGCGTGATGCCAGCCTGCCTTTTGGGCGGCGCGGCCTTCTGCCTGGTCTGCGACCTGGTGGCCCGGACGGCCTTTGCCCCGATTGAGGTGAGCCTGTCCGCCGTGACGGCCCTGTTTGGGGTGCCGGTGGTCCTGGTCATCATGCTGCGCCGGGGCCGGGCCGGCGGGA
>CAZEAF010000062.1:0-1567 GCA_964510125.1 uncultured Coriobacteriaceae bacterium | reverse complement strand
TTTGGGGTGCCGGTGGTCCTGGTCATCATGCTGCGCCGGGGCCGGGCCGGCGGGAGGCGGGCGGGTCGGTCCGCGGGTGAGCAGGCCGCGAGCAACGGGGCCGCAGGCGCCGAGGCCGCAACCGCCCAGGTCACCCAGGTCGCCCAGGCCACAGCCGCCCTTGCCCAAGCCATGGCTGCCCCCACCGAGACCGCGGCGACCGCTCAGGTCGGCGCAGTGGAGACCGGCGCTGTCCCCTCCCCCGCTGCGGCCAAGGCGGCGCAGACCGGCCCCGCCCTGCAGGCCGACGGCGTCTGCGCAGGTTACGGCCGCGTTCAGGTCCTCCACGACGTGCGCCTCTCCGTGGCACCCGGCGAGTTCGTGGCCCTGGTCGGCCCCAACGGGTCGGGCAAGTCTACCCTCTTGCGCGCGCTCGACCGCACCCTGCCCTTGACCGGTGGCACCGTCCTGGTCTGCGGGGACGACGCCTCGGGCCTGAGCCCCGCCCAGGTGGCCCGCCGGATTGCGGCCATGTCGACCGACCGGCGGCCTGTCGAGCTGCTGACCTGCGCCGATGTTGTCGAACTGGGCCGCTATCCCTACACCGGCCGCACCGGAGCCCTCACCGCCCGCGACCGCGCCGTCGTCCGCGAGGCCATGGACCTGGCCGGCGTCTGGGCCCTGCGCGACCGCGACTACCTGGCCCTTTCCGACGGCCAGCGCCAGCGCGTCCTCATCGCCCGCGCCCTGTGCCAGCAGCCGCGGGTCCTTTTGCTCGACGAGCCCACGACCTTCCTCGACGTCCGCTACAAGATGGAGCTGCTGGAGCTGGTCCGCCGCCTGGCCCGCGCCCGGGGCATCGCCGTCGTGGCTTCCCTGCACGAGCTCGACCTGGCCCAGAAGGTGGCCGACACCGTGGTCTGCCTGCGGGAAGGCTCCGTCGAGTCCCAGGGGACGCCCGAGGGGGCCCTCACGCGCGAGGGGGTGGCCCGCCTCTTTGGGATTGCCGACGGCTCCGGCTGCTTCGACCCCTTGCTGGGCGGCGTCGAGATGCCCCGGCCGGCCGGCGCGCCCCAGGTCTTCGTCTCGGCAGGCGGGGCGAGCGGGGCCGCGACCTTCCGCCGACTGCGCCGGGCCGGCACCCCCTTTGCCGCCGGCATCCTGCGCGAGGGCGACCTGGACTGGGCTGTAGCCTGCGACCTTGCCACCGAGGTTATCGCCCTGCCGAGCGGGGCCGACGCGTCCTACGAGACGGCTGCCCTCGCCCGGGCCCGCGAGGTCCTCGCTGGCTGCCAGTCCCTGCTCTTGTGCGGCGGTCCCTATGACGACCAGCTGGCCTCCGCCGCCCGCGAGCTCGGCATCCCTGTTGCGTAACGGGGCGTGACGGGGGAGCTCTGCTACATTCCGGGCCCCGAGGACAAGGGCCTCCCCTCCCGCGCAGGGGACTGCCACGTTTTCGACTTCCTGGGTGTATGTCACTTTTCCGACATCCTGGGTGCCGGGGCTGCCACGATTTCGACGTCCTGGGTGGTATTTCGTAAGCGTCAAAAGGGCCGCGTAGCGGCCCCCTTTTGAGCCGGGGGGGCAT
>CAZEAF010000061.1:3250-9068 GCA_964510125.1 uncultured Coriobacteriaceae bacterium | reverse complement strand
GGCCCCGCAAAACAGCGCGGGAAGGCTATGCCTCAAGCGGGTCGAGCGACTGCATCCAGGCGATATAGGTGTCGGGGAAGTGGGCGACCAGAATCCGGTACAGGTCCTCGGATGCAAGGTCCTTCACCACGTCGACGATGCCGCCCGCGGTCGTCAGGGATGCCGTGTCGGGCACCTCGCTTGCGATTTTGTCGACCACGACATCGGCCATGAAGGGCTCTCCCGCGACGTCGGGGTCGCCGTTGAGGTAGCCGGTGTTTGCGGCACGCGCCTCCTGCATGGCCTCATAGGCCTCGGTGAAGCCGTCGTCGTAGGAGTCAGGGAGAAGCAGCTTCGTCCCATAGAGGGTGTAGCCCCACGCCGCGAGGGGGAGCTTGGGCACGATGTCGGCGGGGTTCACCACGTTGAAGATGGAGGCGTAGGCCTCGCCGCCCGCGTCGGGGTTGGTCGTGCAGGCCGATGCGGCAAAGGTATAGGCAAACAGGTTCTCGGCGCTCACCGGCGCGCCCTCGGTGCCCATGATGTCGATGCAGGTCTTCGCCACCAGGTTGGCCACCGAGCCGCCGCGGCTGTGCCCGCATATCAGCAGCTTGGTGTTGTCGGAGCTCAGGCCGTGCTCGCCGATGTAGCTGTCCAGGGCGTTCTCGACGTCCATCGACGCCAGGAGGTAGCCGGTGTGGTCGTAGGAGACCTCGCTCCACACCGAGTCCTCTATGCGGGCGTCCGACACCCACTCGCTCCCAAACGACCCGCGCACGACGACGGCCACCAAGGTGTAGCCGTCCTCCAGCTGCTTGGAGGCCATGGCATAGGCCACGGTGTCCTCGGTCCCCTCGGCGAGCTTGCCAATCTCCTGCCGTGCGGTGCTGCTGTCCGCATAGGAGCTCGTGTCGATATCGGTAAAGCCGAACGAGGTGAAGGCGTCCTCGATATACGAGGGGGCGTCTTTCACGGCGTCGCCGTAATACTGCGATTCCGAGTTTGCCACGGCTGAGAGAATCATGGCGGTGGTGGCGAGCTCATGGTTGTAGGTGCGGCCGTCGGCGTCGAACCACGCGTCGTCAAAGTAGGCGTAGGTGCAGGTGCGGCCCCCGTCGCTCGAGCTTGTCAGGACCTCGCTGGTATAGGCAATGGGCACGGCGCCCTCGGGGATGTCGCCGCTCTCGTAGTCCACCTTGGCGCCGGGCACCGCGACAAAGGGCGACTGGTTGCGGTGGATGAGGACCCCCGCCACCACGGCGACGACGATCACACAGAGCGCGACGAAGACGAGCGCGCCTATCAGTACCTTGCGCTTTTTACTCACAGCCATGGGTCTTCCCTATATCCTTGTAGAGATGAGCGGGTTGATGGACATGCTCTGGAAGCGATGGGCCATCCAGTCGTTGTCAAAATGCACCGCGCAGAATTGCGCGAGCCACGAATCGGGGGAGACGTCGGCCACGCGCTCGAACCAGCAGTCGAGCGTCACCAGCGTCATGGCGCCGTCGAAAAGCATCAGGGCGGCGGCCACGGCGGTTATGGCATAGCGCCATTTCCACGGGATGAGGTTGACCGCCTTGAGCACCAGCGGCAGGAACACCTTGATCCACAGGACGCCGAGGGCGCCCCACATGCACATGAACATGAAGTTGGTGCGGCCGCCGATGTTCAAGAAGGTGCCGGAGTAATCCCAGGCGGTGACCCCGAAGGCGAACTGCAGGAACCAGCTGACGAAATACTCGAACGCACCGCCGATGACGGCGCTCACCAAAAAGACGACGACCAGCGGCGCCTTGTGGAAGCGGTTGAGGGCGAGCGTCATCAGCAGGGCGCCGAAGCCGTAGATGGGCGAGAACGGTCCCCAGAGGAGGCCGGCGCGCACCTGGTAATGCCCGGGGTCGACCACGACGATGTGGAAAATCGTCTCGATGGCATCGCCCAGGACGCATGCGATGACGAAGATCCAGAACAGGTTGAAGAAGTCGAGCCGGATATAGCCCGCGCCCGTCTCGTCCCGCCCCAAGGTGCCGGCGTCAACCTCGCGCTTGAGCTCCGTCTGCCGCTCGATGTGGGCCCGTTCGCGCTCGGCTGCGAGGCCCGGGTCGATGTAGGTGAGCAGCGCGATCAAGACGACCGCCGAGGCCAGGTAGAAGATGAGGTCGACCCGCATGCCGTAGAGCATCATGATCGCCAGGGCGTTGAGGACGAACGCGACTATGAGAATCTCGGCGACCATGCCCGCGCGCTTCCGTTTGCCGCGCACCAGCGATATGCCAAACACCAGCATGCAGACCGGCATGGCCACGTTGAAGACGAGGATGATCAGGCATAGGGCCAAGGTAACGGCGTCTTCGGCTGTGAGCTGGCCCGACATGGCGAAGGCGGTCGAGATGACGGCGGTGAGGGCCGATTGCGGTATCAGCGCCAAACCGGCGAGTATGCAGAGAGCCCCGAGGACGACAAGCCCGCGACTCTTGTGTTCAGCCATTTGCATGAGCCAATCCTTTTCCGCTTATCCCAAGGCCTGGGGGAATGGGGACAATCCCGATGAGTATAAGGACAATTGCGACACGTTCAATCCCACCGGCGTTGGAAGCGCCAATTCTACTTGCCCGCGCGACAGGACTATTCTACCGCCAACCCGCCCGGCGGGGGCCGCATACACCCTGATACCTCCCCCACGACCCGTCCTTGCGAGGTGTACGATAGGCCCGGGCCCGGCGCGGGGAATCTGCATGCGGGCCGGTTCCCAGACGGACGGCGCGGAGGGCTTCGTACGATGGTGGTCTGGAATTTCTCGGCCGAGGCCCTTGAGGGCCGGTGCGACGCATATGCACAGGCTGTGAGCGGCCTTAAGGAGTGCTACGGGTTCGACTTCGTGTCGATGGGGCTCACCGAGCAGGTCGGTGCCCCGCTGCGCTGGGTATACAGCGCCGGCGCCACCGGGGAGCGTCACAAGCGCATCGCGCTGGCGCCGGGCCACGGCATCGGCGGCATTGTCATCAAGGCGGGCAAGCCCATGTGGTTCGACGACATCGACGAGCAGATTGACCCCTGCGAGTACTCGTCGTATCCCATCGTGTTCGCCGAGGACCTGCGCAGCTTCTGCTGCCTGCCCCTCGTGCGCTCGGGCCGCGTCGTCGGCGCGCTGCTATGCGCCTTCCGCTCTCCGGGCGCCCGGCACCGCGACGCCTACCTGCAGCTGATTGCCGACCTGGACGGGCGCTTCTGCGACTGTGGCGTGGTCGCGGACGACTTCATCTCCCTCGGGGGCCCCGAGCGTCCCGCGTCGCCCGCCGTCGCCGCCCCGGGCCGCTCCGAGATCTCGCGCATCATCGAGGCGCAGGAAAACGAGCGCAAACGCATCGCCCGCGAGCTGCACGACGGCATCGCGCAGGAGATTCTCATGCTGTCCTTCGCGGTGCGCCGCCTGGACGCCCTCGTCGACAGCGAGCTGGCCAAGGGGCTTGTCGGCGAGGCGACCGGCCGCATCGACCACATCCTCGAGGAGATCCACAACATCTCGGTCGAGCTGCGTCCCTCGACCCTCGACCACCTGGGCCTCGTGGCGGCCCTGCGCAGCCAGACGGCGATGTTCGAGAAGACCTACGGCGTCGAGGTCGCCTTCGGGGGCAGCCTGCCCACCGACACGCGCTTCGCCCCGGAGGTCGAGACCCAGGCGTACCGCGTCTGCCAGGAGGCAATCCTCAACTCCTGCAAGTACTCGGGCGCCGACCGCGCCACGGTCCGCCTCGACCTCGAGAACGGCTGGCTGCGCGTCCAGGTGGCCGACGAGGGCTGCGGCTTTGACGTCGCCCACCCCGTGGTGCGCGGCAGCGGATGCGGGCTGGCCGGCATGCGTGAGCGCGCCGCGCTGGTCGCAGGCACGCTTTCGATTGAGTCGGGCGACCGGGGCACGGTCGTCGAGCTGCGCATCCCGGTCGGCGACGCGGTGGAGGAGGGTGCACGATGATCAGGGTCGTGCTGGCGGACGACCACGAGATTGTCCGCGCCGGTTTCAAGATGCTGCTCGCCCAGGACCCCCAGATTTGCGTGGTGGGAGAGGCTGCCGACGGCGTGCAGGCCTACGAGGTCGTGGCGCGCGAGAAACCCGACATGGTGCTCATGGACATCTCGATGCCGCCCGGCCAGAGCGGCCTGGTGGCATGTGGGCGCATCGCGAAGGACTTCCCGCAGGTCCGCATCATCATTGTGACCATGTTCTCGGAGCCCTCCTACCTCTACTTCACGCTACGCGACGGCGCCTGCGGCTACCTGCTCAAGAACTCGACCGCCGACGAGCTGCTGGCCGCCGTCCACGCGGTCTACGAGGGCGGCACCTATATCCACCCCAAGATGGCAGGCAGCCTCACCCGGCAGCTGTTCGACCAGGGCGACGCGCCCGACGAGGACGTCTCCTACCGCCAGCTCACCAACCGCGAGCTCGAGATCCTGCAGCTCCTGGCCCGCGGCTACACCAACAAGGAGATTTCGGAGCGCATCTTTCTCTCGGTCAAGACGGTCGAGGCACACCGCAGCAAAATCTACGCCAAGCTCGGCTTCAAGGCCCGCGCCGACCTGGTCGCCTACGCCATCAAGCACAAGCTCCTCGATTCGTAGCCTCGCGCTGGGCGCCCTCCCCCGTTTTCGCGGGGGCCTTCGGGCCGCGCCGGTAGTGGCCCAGGTCAGGCCGCAGAGCCAGCGCCCCCACGGGGCAGGCCCGCACGCAGGCCCCGCAGGCCATGCAGTCGCCAGCGAGGACCGCGTCCGCCTCCCCCGCTATCGCCGGTTCCAGGATGACCGGGTCGGCCAGGCAGGCTGACTGACACGCGTGGCACCCCACGCACGCGGCATGGTCGATGCGCACATTCACGAGCCCCACGCGCCCCACGACCTGGTAGAACCCCCCGAGTGGGCAGAGCGACCGGCACCAGACACGCCGACCCCAGAAGAGCTCGAGCACGACGACGCCCGCAAGCGTCGCCAGGCCCGCGACGCTGCCGAACAGGATGCCCTTGTTGATTGCGCCCACGGGCGAGAGGACCTCGAACACCGGCACCCCCACAAGGGCTGACGCCACCAGCACCCCGAGCGCGACCCACACCTTCGCATGCCGGGGCAAGGCGCGCTCGCGCACTTCGAGCCCCAGGCGTCGCCGCAGCCAGTCGACCCCCTCGAGCAGCAGATTCACCGGGCACACCCAACCGCAGAAGGCGCGGCCGCGCACGAGGCCGTACACCACGAGCACCGGCAACGCGGCCCACAGCCACGCAAGGTCGAACGTCTTCGCGGCGAACGCGACCTGCAGGGCGGCGAAGGGGTCCACAATCTCGACCGGCCCGATTGCGACCGACGAGAGGGACCCGTAGTAGGCAAGCCCAGCCGGGGCGGGCAGCTTGTCGTCGCCCCCGACGGCCATACCGAACAGCCCCCACCCGCACACCAGGAGGGGTAGGGCCTGGGCGAGTAGCACGCCCGCCTGCACGACGCGCCGCGCGAGCAGGAGCCCCCGCCCCCGCACCGGGCGGCGTCCGCGGGACGCCCGCCCGCTCATGCGCCGGCCCGAATCAGCGAGGGGTCATCCTCGAAGTTCACGTAGGCAAGGCCCACGGTGCACACGCCGTCGATGCTGCCGAGCGCGCCGGCAATCTCCGACGAGGCGTCCAGCGTCTCGGCCTCGACCGTGACGACGATTTTCCGGCCAATGACGTGGTGCACGGTGACTCCCGCGCGGCCGCGCAGCTCGGCAGCTGCGCGCTCGGTGGATTCCGGCAGCGTCTCGACCACCAGGCTCGAGATGACCATGGCGTTCCTTTCGCTTGTGGGGGGTTGGGGG
>CAZEAF010000061.1:0-3150 GCA_964510125.1 uncultured Coriobacteriaceae bacterium | reverse complement strand
GGGCGGCCGATGGACCGCCGCGTCAGGAAAGGTCGACCACGTGGCAGGTGACACACTGGTTGCGCAGCGGGTCGAGCGACCGCTCGCCGTCGTCACCGGTCACGTAATGGCTCTCGGGCAGGGCTGTGGCGCCGCTCAGCTCGACGGCGTCGACGTCGTGGCAGACGATACATAGGTCCGCGCCGCCGCTCTCGAAGCGGCCCTCGTGGTCGGCGGGCTGCAGCACCGCCCCCCGCGACGCGGCCTTTTCCTCGGCGGCCGAGGAGCCGTCGAGGGACGCCGACTGGGTCGCAGCGACGTCGTCCGCCGTGCCGCCCGCGGCGTCGGTCCCGCGCTCGGAGGAGCAGCCGGCGAGCAGGGCGCACGACGCGGCGAGCATGCAGCAGCAGGCAAGGCCCGCGGCCGTCCGTACGATGGTGTGGTTCATGGGAACGCTCCCTTCGGGGAAGACCCGTCTTCCGGCGGGTCTTTCGGATGCAGGAATCAGGCCTTCTCGATGCGCACGCAGGTCTTCTTGTAGTCCGGCTCCTTCGAGAGCGGGCAGTAGTACTCGTGCACGGCCAGGTTGACCAGGGACTCCTCGGCAAAGAAGGGCGCGAACACGGTGCCACTCGGCGGCTCGGTGCGCCCGGCGGTCGAAGCCTTGATCTCGAAGCTCCCGTAGCGCGAGGTCACCCGCACCAGGTCCCCGTCGGCGATGCCCAGGCTCTTGCAGTCGTCGGGGTTGATGTTGAGCAGCGCCTCGGGCAGCGCGCGGTTGAGCTCGGGGATGCGCCGCGTCATCGAGCCGGTGTGCCAGTGCTCGAGCAGGCGCCCCGTGCAGAACCAGAACGGGTAGTCCTCGTCGGGCTCTTCGGCCGGCGGCTCGTAGGGGCGGAAGACCACCGACGGCTTGTAGCCGGCCGACTTGTAGAAGCTCACGTCGCCGGCCAGGCCCTCCTGGCCGTACTGCTTGAAGCCAATCTCGTCGAAGCCCTCCTCCTGCGGGCCGTTCGCGAAGCGCCACTTGGTGGCCAGCCACTTCCCGTCGACCTCGCGCACGGGCCAGGTGAGGCCGTGGTTCTCGAGGTACTCGTCGTAGGGGGCGAGCTGCTTGGCCTCCATCTTGAGCTTTGCGCCAAAGGTGCCGTCGGTGTCGTTGTTGATTGCGAGGGCACGCTCGTTGAGCTGCGGGTTCGAGAATGTGCGGTACTCCTCCCACAGCAGCCGGCACGTGTCGCGGTCGCCTTGGCGGAAGTCGCCGGCTTCGCGGTCCCAAATGTTGCCGAACAGCAGGTCGAACGCGTCGCTGTCGCCAATCTTCTCGCCCTCGAGCACCCGGCTCGCGACCTGCATGAGAATCCAGAGGTCCCACTTGGCCTCTCCGGGCGGCTCCAGGGCCTTCTCGAAGATCGCGGTGCGGCGCTCGCCGTTGCCGAACTGCCCCTCGCGCTCAATCCACATCGCGGCAGGCAGCACCACGTCGGCATACTTCGTCGACAGCGTGGGGTACACCTCGTCGACCACGACAAACGTCCTGAAGATGCCCGGATACTGCCCATCGACGCCCAAAAAGCGCGTGAGGTTGGGCATCGACTGCGCCCAGTTGTTGTGGGCGGTCCAGATGAAGTCCATGTTGCCCTTGGACATCTCGCGGAAGATTTTGACCGTGTGGAAGCCGTTCTTCGAGATGGCGTCGAGGTAGCCCTCGGGCAGGTCCCAGATTGCCTCGGTGTAGCGGCGGTGCTGCTCGTTGGCCACAAGCAGGTCGGCGGGCAGGCGGTGGCAGAAGGTGCCCACCTCGCGCGCGGTGCCGCAGGCGCTCGGCTGGCCGGTGAGCGAGAACGGGCCGCTGCCGGGCTTGGAAATCTTGCCGCTCAGCAGGTGGATGTTGTAGATGTTGTGGTTCATCCACGTGCCGCGGTTGTGCTGGTTCACGCCCATTGTCCACAGGGACATGACGCGCTTGTCGGGGTCGGCGAAGACCTCGGCGAGGGCCTTGAGGTCCTCCTCCGCCACGCCCGAGAGCTTCGAAACGTACTCGAACGTGTAGGGCTCGAGCATCTTGGCGTACTCGTCGAACTCGATGTTCCATACCGCGTCGGCCGACTGGCCAAGGTCGCTCGCGTCGTAGCCGTCCTCGTAGGCGTTGCCGATGTCCTCGGTGCCGGCCTTGAACTGGCAGTGGTCGGCCACGAAGTCATGGTCGTAGAGGTCGTTTTTGACCAGGTAGTTGGCTATGCAGTTGGCAATCGCGAGGTCGGTGCCCGGCTTGAAGATGAGCACGTGGTCGGCCGTGGCCGAGGTGCGCGTGCGCAGCGTGCCGAGGTCGAAGTGGACCACGTCGGGGTTGCTGAGCTTGTGGGCGGTCAGGCGCGAGTAGAGCATGGGGTGCGCCTCGGCCATGTTCGCGCCCCAGGTCACGAAGACGTCGGCCTGGTCGAGGTCGTCGTAGCAGCCGGCCGGCTCGTCGGTCTGGAAGACGTTCATGAAGGCGACCACGGCGCTCGCCATGCACAGGCGCGCGTTGGGGTCGATGTTGTTGGAGAGCAGGCCGGCCTTCCAGAACTTCGCGGTCGCGTAGCCCTCGACGATTGGCTGCTGGCCCGAGCCCCAGAAGGCCAGGCGGGTCTTGTCGTTCTTCCAGGTCTCACGCAGCTTGGACGCCACGAGGTCGAGCGCCTCGTCCCAGGTCGCCTCGCGCAGGCCGCCGTCGGTGCCCTTGGTGTCGGGGTCGTCGCGGATGAGCGGCTTGGTGAGGCGGTCCTCGCCGTAGAGCGACTTGGCGAGATGGTAGCCCTTCACGCAGTTCAGGCCCCTGTTCGACTGATTCTCGGGGTCACCCGTGACCGAGATGAGCCTGCCGTCCTTGACCTCACAGAGCACGCCGCAACCGCAACCGCAGAAGCGGCAGACCGCCGTGTAGACCTTCGAGGTGCCGTCGCTGGGCGACACGGTCTCGTTTGCGCCCGAGGCCCCGCCGCCGTCGGCGCTGCCCGTGGCATTCGGGTCCGCGCAGCCGCTGAGGGCCGCGACCGACCCGCCCGCGGCGGCCACGGCGATGGCGACCGCCGTCGAGGTGACGAGTTGTCGTCTTGAGATGTCCATGCTTGTCTCCTTTGCCCTTTTGTTCCTCTGTGCACATACGCAGCGCCACCCCTCCCACGGAGC
>CAZEAF010000060.1:0-9277 GCA_964510125.1 uncultured Coriobacteriaceae bacterium | reverse complement strand
GGGATTGTCTACGCCGCCGTCCTGTGCGGGGCGATAGTGCTGGCCTAGGGCGGCGCCGCGCGAACGGGCCCGGCGTCGCGCCCTGCCCGGACGCAGGCCAGCCGCACCCGCGGGCGGCAGGCGCCGCGCGAACCTGACCGAATGACAAAAAGGCCGGCCGTCCTGCGTGAGGACGGCCGGCCTTGGTCGTTGTCGGTGCGCTTAGCGGCGGGCAGTGGGCCTGCCTGCTTACGGGTTTACTTGCTTACTTGCTGCCCCAGCTCGAACCGGTGTCGGCGGGACCGTAGAGGTCCTTCTCGACGGTAAAGGTGCGCAGGGCGCGGCCGCCGACGGGGGCGTAGCCGGCCTGCAGGGTGCTCATGATGAGCGACCCACCCAGGCAGTGCAGGTAGCACTGGGCGCAGCTCTGGCAGTTCTCCGGGTAGGCCATGACCGACTTGTTGGCGGCCTCGTCGAAGTAAAAGACGTCCATGGGGCAGAGGTTGACACAGTTCTGGCAGCCCACGCACTTGTTGAGGTCAAGACGAGCAACGCTCATCGCGGTAATCCCTTCTCCTGATCACGGCGGCGCCACGGTTGCGCGCAGGCCGTGCTGGTTGGTGACATGCTGGCTCTGGTCGATGCCGGGGGCTTAGGACTTGTGCTCCCAGCTGCCGCCGGAGGACTGGCCGGCATCTTCCGTGGCCAGGCCCACGGCGTCCGCCTCGCCCGGGAAACGGCCCGGGTAGCGGGTGGCGTAGTCGGCCGTGAGGTCGCCCTTCCAGGAGTCGGGCACCTCAATCTTGTCGACCGCCATGGTGCCATCAGGAGCGACGGAGACGCCAATCGCGCACAGGAAGTTCTCGTCGTCGCGGAAGGGGAAGTCGGTGCGATAGTGGGTGCCGCGGCTCTCCTCGCGGGCCAGGCTGGTGCGGAGCTTCATCTCGGCGGACAGGACCTTGTTGCGGGCCTCCATGGCGATGCGCAGGTCGTGGCCCGAGTAGCCCATGAGCTTGGGCAGGTACTTGTCGCGCAGGGTCTCCACCTGCAGGAGCGCCGCCTCCATGCTGGGGCCGTCCTTGGCCAGCTGGACCTCGGGCGCGCTCATGATGGTGAGCAGGCGGTCGACCACGTAGTTGGGGTCGAAGCCCTTCTCGACCGCGCGGGGCGCCAGAATCTCGTCGGTCGCGGCCTGGACCTTGTCCTCAGGCATGGCGGGCAGCTCGACGCCACCGGCATAGGCGGCAGCGGCCTCGCCGGCCTCGTCGCCCTGGACGGAGCAGTTGGTGGACGTGGAGCCCACGAAGGGGTAGACAAAGCCCTCGGCCAGGTCGCCCAGCTCGCCGTCGCCAGCCACGTAGAGGCCGGGGACGTCGGTGGAGCCGCCGTTGGGCTCCCAGCCGCAGTAGACGCCGCTGGCCATGTGCAGGGGCATGCCGGGTGCGGCGCCGTAAGCGTCCTGAGTGCGGTTGGCCCCCTGGTCGCCAAAGGACAGGCAGTAGGCGCAGCGGGGGTCGTCGGGGTTGGCCGAGCCCTGGGTCTTGCGGCTGGAGACGGCCGTGCCGTCGGTGGCTGCCAGGCCATTGAGCGCCTGGTTGGCACGGTTGACGCTCATGAAGTTGAGCTTGCCCGAGGCGTACTCGGAGATCTCGGTCGGGTCGCCAGTGAGGGTGTAGGTGTCGTAGGGGGTGTAGGGCTCGACGAAGTCCCAGGTGTTGCCAAAGTGGTAGTCGCCGGCGGCCACGGAGTTGGTCTGGTGGAAGTCCTCGGTCTCCATGCCCACGATGGTGAGGCCCAGGCGATAGGCCATGGCCTGGCCGTCGAAGGTGTTGCCGCTGGTCGCGAAGCCGCTGGGCTTGTAGGAGCCGGAGCCGGCGGCCAGGACGACGGACTTGGCGTTGAAGGTGATGACCGTGCCGCTCTGGAAGTGCAGGCCCATGGCGCCGGCAATCGAGCCGTCCTCGGCGGTGATCAGGTGGGTGACCATGACGTGATGGGCGACGGTCACGCCCTCGTTGGCCAGGACCTCCATCCACTTGTGATGGCGCTCGTTGGCCAGGTTGGACTGGAAGTACTCCTTGTCCTGGTCGAAGTCGGTGATGCCCGCCGCCGGGGCGTAGAGGTAGCCGCCGGTGAAGCCGAAGTCGAAGTTCTCCTGGTAGGCCTTGGCCGAGAGCTCGAGGGTGTGGCGGAAGGCGTCGACGTTGGCCATGTAATCCGAGGTCATGGGCAGCGTGGCGAGGGTGCCCTCGAGGTTGTCCCAGTCAGGGTCGTAGTAGGTGCAGCCCTGCGAGAAGGGCGCCATGCCCGAGTAGCCCGGGCGACCCTTGTCGGCGACGACGACGGAAGCGCCGGCCCGAGCCGCGGTGACGGCCGCGTGGAGTCCTGCCCAGCCGCAGCCGACGACAAGGACGTCGCACTCGTATGCGGTGGTGTCGGGGGCGGGGGCGTCGCCCGGGAAGGGCAGCTCCTCGGTCACGGGGTCGGTAGCGGCCGCGAGCTTGTCAACGTCCGTGCCGCCGACGTGCGCCTCCTCGGCCAGGGCCGCCTGGGCCTGACCGGCAACCGCAGCCGCCGCGACGACGCCGCTGGTTGCAGCCGCACCCTTGAGGAAATCTCTGCGTGCAAGTTCCATCTGGTTTCTCCTCCCGATCTGCTTGCTCCTGCCGTCCGCTGAGGTGGGTCTCCCGACCTGGGGGAAGGATTGGGCCCGCGCTCCCGTGGGACGCGTGGGACTCACCAGGTCTGCGCTCACGTGAGGCGCGAGGGACGCACTCACATGAGACGTGCGGGACACACCACCCGCGGACGCTCAGTCACAAACTAGGCGAGAAGGACCCGGCGCGAATCCCCAGAAAGCTCGGATTTTGGGAGGGGCGGGGCGCGCGCAGGGCTCGTGGGGCGGGTTCGGGGATGTTCCAAGATTCTTGGGATGACTTTATGATAGATACTCTGAGCTGGGGTGATGGTGGGCAGGCAGCTCTGGTGTGAGGAGAACGCCTGAAAAGGCCGGCGGGCTAGCGCGATAGCCAGTCGGCGTGTCAGGGGGCCTGCAAAGGCCGCGGCACGCCAAGGGGCGCATCACGAAACGGGCGTCCTGGGTGCCCCACGCGTGCGGGGGGTGGGCCCTGCGTGCGGGGAGAGCGCGGGGAGGGCTCTGGCTAGTGGGATGAGCCTACGACCAGCAAGGCCTGCTCGGCATCCATGCTCGGCACCGTCGAAAGTGCGAAGGCCTTTGCGTCGCGCGTGACAATCCCCTGCACGTGGAGCAGCTCGGCGGCCGCCCGGACCAGGCCGTCCTCGTAGTCGGGCTCGTTGGACTCCAGCGACAGAGAGCTGTATGCGACCAGCAGGTCCACTGGCTCAAAGACCTGGCTGGACAGCATGCGGACAGCCTGGCGGGCCTTGGGCTCGTCCATATAGAGATGTCGCAAGATGTAGTAAACATCCTTGAGAGATGAAACAAGAACAAGCAACTTGGCATGTGGATTGCTAGCCACGTTCTCAACAAGACTGACGGCAGCACCGTGGCAGGGACGGTTGGGGTCGCAGTAGTCGAGGATGACATTCGTGTCTACCAGCAGGCGGGTCTCAGTAGCCAAAGCGGGCCATCCTCTCCTGGCTCAGGATCTCCTCGTCGCTCACGCCCTCCGCACGGCCCGGCATCGGCTGCGACTCAAAAAAGCGGGTGACCGCCTGGATGTTCTCCGCCGGCACCGCCTGCGCATCCTCGAGCGCGCAAGCAGGGATGCTGCCTGTGCGCGCGATATGCTCCATGAGGTTGCGGATGACGCTCGAGGCAGTGGTCCCAAAAGCCTCGAGAACCCTGTTTGCCTGGTTGAGCGTGTCTGCGTTCACGCGGCCGTTGACGATGGAAGTGCTCATAGCAGACTCCTCTCGCGATGGCCACCAGTATAGCTCAAAGTGTATACGCGTAAAACGTTTGCGAGAATCTCAGCCGACGCGGCGAGTCAGTCCGGGGGGCGCGGTAGTCGACGTGGCGTGCCAGCCCGGGGGCGCGGCAGCCGGCGCGGCAGGTCAGCCGGTGCGGCGTGTCAGCCAGCGCAGCGAGTCAGCCCAGCGGCCGGTTGGTCAGCCCTTATCCCTGAGGCCGCGGCGGCGCTCGACCTGGGCGATGAGGGCCTGCTTGGAGGAGACGCCGAACTTGCGGTAGATGTGCGTGGTGTGCGAGATGGCGGTGGACTCGGAGATGCCCAGGCGCTCGCCCATGCCGCGGGCGCTATACCCATGGCAGATGAGGACGAGCACTTCGGCCTCGCGCTTGGTGAGCCCCGCCTCGGCGGCCACGCGCTCGTAGCTCTGGGACTCGGCGGCGGCCAGCTGCTCAGGGGAGGGCCCGGCCTCCACGGCGTCGGCAGCCGTGGCTGCGGCCCGGACGCCCGCGGTATCGCCCGGCCAGCCGGAGGCGGACGCGGTTTCCTCGGCAAGCTCGTGGGCCACCTGGTCGAGGACGCGGTTGGTCTCTCGTGCGCTGCTCAGGAGGAAGACGACGGCGATGAGGAAGAGCATGACGGCAGCGATAGGCACGATGACCTGCGGCGATGTGAGGGTGGCCAGTGTCTGGGGGCTGAGAAGCGCGTAGGCCATGGCGGTCAGGCGCGAGATGGGGACCATGAGGTTGAGGCCGATGAAAACCAGGTAGCCCGAGACGACGTCGCTGCGGCGGGCGGCCACGTCGAAGGCCACGATGACCCAGAGGAAGTAGCGCAGGCAGCTGCCGGCGGCAACCAGGAAGCGCTCGGGGACCTGCACGTCGGAGGAGGGGAAGAGGACGGTCACCAGCAGGGCGGCCATGTAAACGACGACAAGGGGGATGAAGGACCCGAGCAGCAGGCGCGTGTCCTGCTGGGCTGGAGCGCCCATGGGGGCTCGCGAGTCCGGGCGGCTCAGCTTCCAGAAGGCGTACAGGGCGAGGACCAGCCAGATGAGGCAGCAGGTCACGAGGGATACGGACAGGTAGTCGTGCGGCCAGCCGGGGAAACGCTGGAAGAGCATGCTGGAAAAGGCCTGCTCGAAGTAGAAGAGAACCACCGTGGGCACGATGAAGCGCCAGGACAGGCCGGGAAAACCGGTGGTCTTGGCGGTGGAGGGAGCGCCGGCATCCGAATCAGCCGTGGGGGCGGTCCCGGCGGGGGAGGGGGCGCCGACACCCAGCCGCAAGGCCGCCACCAGGAGGATCGTCGAGCCAGCAGGGCAGACCAGCAGGTAGGAGAGCAAGGCGTTGCCGGGGATGGCGTCAAGGCCGGCCTGCAGGGCATAGCTGAGGGCCAAGGATGCGGCGATGACCGCCAGAAGCCGGGCCCCCGAGAAGCGCGTGAGTACCGAGCCCCAGGTCAGCACATGCGCCACGATAAAGACAATCGTGAGGATGAATCCGACCAGCACGAGGGCCGTCGCAAGGGCGGCCGCGCTGGTCACAAGGGAGCTGAGGATGAGGAAGATGTGGCCGACCAGCCCGATGGCACCGGTGGCCAAGGCGAGCAGCTTGGCTTTGTCGCCTGCGAGGATGCTGTTAATCTGCCGCCGCCGAACCAGACAGAGGACAATGGCGACCAGATAGATGACGCTCATGACCACGGCGTGCCAATCGGTCGTAATCAGGCTTGCCGACCCGGCCATGACATGGCGGAAGCGCATGGTGACGAAGCTGCCCAGGCAGGGCCATAGAAACGCGAGGCCAACGATGACGAGGGCCAGGTGGCCGGGAGACGGCTTGGCGGCTGCCGGGGGATACGCACAAGGCATGGCCGCCGGAGCGGACGCACTGCCGCTTACCTGCGATGACGCCCCCTCTGTGCGCTCGGGGCCCGCAAGCCTTTGCCGCGAGGCCCTCTCGTCTGCCTGCACACCCATGTGTTCCCTCGCCTTCCCACAGGGCCCATTGTATCGAAAAGGCCTGGGGATGGCAGAGGCGGTTTGTGGTTGGCAGCCCTAATAATAGAAAACAGCCCGCGCGTCCACTGGGGACACACGGGCTGCCTTGGCTGCGTTCGCACAGGCCAGCCGGGGGATTTGCGCCGGCCTTCCGCAGGGAGGGGCCTACTCCTCGACGCCCACCATCACGTCGGTGGCCTTGATGACCGCGGTGGCCTTGACGCCCTCGGCCAGGCCAAGGCGCTCGATGGAGCCCATGGTGATGTCGGCGGTCACCTTGAGGCCGCCGCAGTCGAGCTCGACAATGCCGTTCACGGCGCCGGGCTTGACAGCGGTGACGGTGCCGGCGAACTGGTTGCGGGCGGAAAGCTGCAGGCCAGAGGTGGCGACCATGACGTTGGTGGCCTTGACCACGGCCACAGCCTCCTTGCCCTCCACGAGATCCAGACGCTTGACGGAGCCCATCGTGATGTCGGCGGTAATCTGCTGGCCGGCGGACTCGATGGTCACGATGGCGTTCACGGCACCGGGCTTGACAGCGAGGACGACGCCGGAGAACTGGTTGCGGGCAGAAATGTTCATCATGGTTGGTTTCCTTTTCTCTCTGAAAGACGTTACTTTTCTTCTCTCGGGCGTAGCTTTGCCCCCCACGCCCTCCGTTGACATGCTTACTATCCCACACCCCGGCCCGCCCCGCGTCCCGCACAGGCCTCTTGCAAGGAATCAGTACCAACAAGTGCCAACTGGTACCTTCGGGAGCTAAAGTGGTGGCCGGGAAATGACGCGCGGGCAGCGGAGGCGCGGATAGTGGCAGGTGCCTGCAAGCCTAGCTGGAAGCGGACAAGCTGGCCTTACTATGCGAGTTGCCAAGCTCCGGCTTCCTCGGCAATCACTTTGCCAATCAGATGGGGAATCCCCACCACTAACGCGTTGCCCATGCAGAAGGCACGGTTGCTGTCGGTCATACCCGTGTCGGTCCAGCCGCGGGGGAATCCCTGCAAGCGGTCGAGCTCGTCAGGGACAAGCCTGCGCATGCGGCCGTTCACCTCGATAATGTGTTTGAACCGAGAGGGCCCAGACCCGCCCTCACCTGTGAGGATGGTGCGCGAGGGGTTGGTGAGCAGGTCGGGATATGCCATCGAGCCCTCCGAGTAGAAATACTCGTGCCCCGTTTTCTTGTCGATGCGAGGCTCGTGCTTGGCGCCCTTGAGGTATTCCCACTTGGGGAGCTGCTCCTCGGGGACGTAGAACTGTTCAGGCACCTCGTCTTCGGGAATCAGTACGTCGCCCAAGGCTCGCCGTGGCCCGCTATAAGCTTCGATAATCTTGCAGGTAACAGCCTTGAAATCCTGCATGGCGCCAGCCTCGAGGAATGGCGATGTCCCGGAGTGCTGCTTATTGAAGCGCTGCGTGGCCTCGTAGGGGTCCTCGGGGATATCGGTTTTGATAAAGTCGCCGTCTATCCTGGCAGGGAGGGCCCGCGCCATGATGCCGGTGCTGATGAGACGCTCCTCTAGGTCCCAATCCTTCTCGGTCCGCTCGGCGTAGATGTAGATGCGCTTGCGGCGTTGCGGAAAGCCGTACTCAGCGCTATTCACGACGCGCCACTCGACCGAGTAGCCCTGGTCGGCCAGGCAAGAGAGGATGATGGCGAAGTCGCGCCCCCGCTGGGATGCCGGGCTCTTGAGGAGTCGATCGACGTTCTCAAACAAACAGTAGCGGGCGTTGTGGTCCTCGTCCATATTGAGCTGGTAGTTCAGGAATCGATAGATGTCCCACCATAAGACGCCCTTCTTACCCTCGATGCCGCTTGCCTGGGAGAGGGGCCGGGCCACGGAGTAGTCTTGGCAGGGAAAGCCGCCCACTACCATGTCGACAGCGGGAATTCCAAATTCGCCAGCCTCCGCAGCTGCCATGACCTTGTCGATATCCTCGTTGATGACCGAATCCGCGCCAAAACGCGTCTGATAGCACCGGGCGGCGAACTGCCGGGTTTCGGTTCCCGGCGGTTCCCATTGGTTGGCCCATATGGTCTTGAAGTTGCCCGCAGAGGGAAGGGATTCGAGCCCCTGATTGCCATCCCATCCCTCGAGCCCAAGCCTAAAACCGCCGACGCCCGCAAAGAGCTCGGCCACTTTGACCCCATCGTCGTTATTGTTGCTGGACACGTTTCTCCAATCGCTGCTGTGTCTCAGTTCTTGTTTGGTAATGATAGATAATCGGTGGGGACAGAAAGTCGCGCTCTGCCCCTCTACTGTTTGTTTTCAGACACGGGCGTGGGAAGAAGGCGGGCAATCTCGTCTGCGATATAGCGCTTATTGAGCCAGAAACACTTCTTCACGACAGGCTTGCCGAAAGGTTGAGGAACCGTGTCTTGCCCGTTCCGGCCATGAGGCCGCACATGACAGCAGCGATTCTCGGTTGACTTGACCGAAACATCCCCATGCCCGGCTCGGATATTCTGCTGCATCTGGCCGTAGCAACGCTTTGCCTCGGGGATATCCGCGTCAGGCATGCGCCAGAAACAGACATCGGACAGGCGGTACCTGCCATCCTCGCCCTCACGGTAGATGACAAACAGATATGTTTGCTGGAGGTACTCGAAGAAGCAAGAGTCCTCAAAATCCTGTTCCAACACATCAAAATAGCTAAATGCCGGAAACGAGATATCCTCTTTGGGAATTCCGTTTGCCTTAAGCCGGATGGACTTTGGCTTGATACCCGCTTTTTCAAACTCCTCGATTTTGTCTTCGTCGGCAACACCAAGGATGCGTTTTGTGATGCGGGCGCATCTATTCTTTGAGTGGGAGGTTCCGAACCTATCTGCCAGCCCTTCTTCTGTCATGCCAACGTAGGGCGCAAAACGATGGCGGACGAGCTCGAGGAGCGTAAGGCTCCTCTCGTCGGCGGTACGTTTGACGGAGCTCATGTGCCCGAGAAGGCCATTTTGCAGAACGGTCATATAGGACGACTTGAGGGCCCAGGCCCGTTTTTTGGCCATGACTGTGGAGTAAGGCTGTTGACGGACGTCGCTGGCGTTTTTACCCTTGGGGCAGGCTTCGAGGTAGAGGGTGTCGCTTCCCGAGATGTCCTCGGCGTGGCCGGAACGGATTTTGTCGACGACTGTTTCCCAGTCCGCTTTGATTTGCGGGATATCCTCCTGCGGAATATGAAGCTCCTCCGCTAGCTGAATGACATAATCGATAGGATTCTTATCCTCTTCCCACAGGTAAGAGATGATGAGAGTGTCGGCAGCTTTCTTCACCAGACTCGAGTGCTCAAAATCCTCATTCACGACGTGCATGTAGTCAATCATCGAGATGACGAGGCGTTCTTTGGCGACGAACTGGATGCCGTCTTTCGTTACCTTTTGCTTGAGCGGCGTTGTTTTGAGCTCAAGACC
>CAZEAF010000059.1:8102-9309 GCA_964510125.1 uncultured Coriobacteriaceae bacterium | reverse complement strand
GCGCGGCTGGCGGTCTGCTCGGACGTGCCCGGCCCGCCCGCATCGCGCCCGGCTTGGGTAACTGCCGCGTCCGTATCGCGCCCAGCTTGGACAGCCGCCCCGTCCTGCCCGCCCGCATCGCGCCCTGCTTGGACAGCCGCCCCAACCTGCCCGCCCGCGTCGCCCGCCAGCAGCCGGTTGATCTGCGCCAGCGCGTTCTTGCCGTCGAGCGAGGCGTGGAAGTCGCCGGCAAAGCGGCGCAGGGGCCCAAAGTAGTCGGGCACGATGACCAGCACCGCCAAGGCCGGGAAAAAGGCAATCTGCCCTGCCAGGAGGCGAAAGCCCAGCAGGATGGAGATGGCGGCCAGGCCGAAGGTGGCGGCCAGGTCGAGCACCAGGCTGGAGGTGGTGGCCATGCGCAGGGTCCGCAGGGTGGCCTCGCGGAAGCGTTCGCTCACCTCAAAGACCCGCTTGCCGTGGCCCTCGGCGCGTCCGAAGAGCTTGAGGGTCCCGATGCCCCGCAGCGAGTCGGCAAAGTGGTTGGACAGGGCCTGGAACTCGCCGTACTGCCTGGCCGCGCGGGCCTTGGTGGCATTGCCCAGCAGGACCATGAACATGATGATGACGGGGAAGAGAACCAGGGCCACCAGGGCGCTCACCCAGTCCAGGGAGAACAAAAAGACCAGCAGGACCAAGGGGACCACCACGACGTCGGCAATCCTGGGCATGATGAGGGAGAGGTAGCGCTGGACCTGGTCCACGCCCTCGAGCACCGCGGCCGTGAGCGCGCCCGTGCCGGTAGCCGAGACCAGCCCCTGGCCACCCTGGTAGACACGGGCCATGAGCTGGGACCGGAGGCTGCCGGCCTGCCTGCGGGCAAAGGAGGCCGTGGCCCGCGACCGGCCGAAGGCCACCAGCTGCCGGGTCAGGAAGGCGCCCAGGAAGAGGGCCACCCAGCCCGCCTGCCCGGCCAGGCCGCCTCCCTCCCAGAGGCCCACAACGGCCGCGGCGATGCCCCAGGCCTGGGCCACGGCGGCCAGCGCGTCGGCAAGCGCGGTCAAGATGAGCAGAGCCAAGAGGCGGCGAGCCCCGGGCAGCGCCAGCACCGCTCTGTCAAACATCGTGCCATCCTCCCCCCATGTCCGCACAAGGCGCATCATCCCAGCATAGCGCCCTTTGCGCAGGCATCATGGCGCAGAGCGGCAAAGACCGCGCTTCGACTCCCGGC
>CAZEAF010000059.1:6264-8002 GCA_964510125.1 uncultured Coriobacteriaceae bacterium | reverse complement strand
AAACCCGTCTTTAGCAAAACCCGAGGGCCTGTTTTTAGACTACGAGAGAAGCATCGGTAAGACAACTGCCAAAACCACTTGAACATCTTTGCCCGTCTCCTAGTAGAATTGTCGGTGATCCTCGGCGCGGCCTGCCTGCGAATAGCTATAATCACAGCAGTGCGCTAAGGATTTGCCGACCCAGCGAGAGGGTTTTCGCAGCTTTTGGGCAGGCGGAGGCGAATAGTGCGGCTGTCAAAAGAGAGCCGCAGGTCGGACGGCCAAAAATGACCGCCCACAAGGGGGAAGGAGGGGGCATCCATGGATGTGCTGAGCGATCCGGTCATGCTCGCCCGCATACAGTTCGCGGCAACCGCGCTCTACCACTACCTGTTCGTGCCGCTCTCGGTAGGCATGGGCCTTATCATGGCCATTTACGTGACCAGGGCCAACAAGCACCGTGATGACGCCCATCTGCAGGCGCTTGCCAAGTTCTGGGTGCGCATCTTTGCGGGCACCTTTGCCGTGGGTGTCGCCACCGGCATCACGATGGAGTTCAGCTTCGGCACCAACTGGGCCGACTACTCCCGCTTCGTGGGCAACATCTTCGGCGCGCCCCTGGCTGCCGAGGCCCTGTTCGCCTTCTTCCTGGAGTCGGTCTTCCTGGGCATCCTGCTCTTTGGCGCCAAGCGCGTGGGCCGCGGCCTCTACACCGCCTCAGCCTGGCTCACCTGGTTCGGCTCGGCCCTCTCGGCCCTGTGGATCATCATCGCCAACTCCTGGATGCAGACCCCGGCCGGCTACGAAGTCGTGGACAACGGCAGCGGCCCCATCGCCGTCATGACCGACTTCTTCGAGGCCGCCCTCAACAACTCCACCTTGCAGCGCTACGCCCACACGGTCACGGCCCTGCTGGTGGCGGGCTCGCTCATGTGCGTCTCCATCGGTGCCTACTACCTGCTCAAGAAGCGCAACGAGCGGGCCGGGCGCACCATGGTCAGGACGGGCGCCATCGCCGGCGTCGTCACCACGGTCCTTTTGCTGGTGGCCGCGCACGCCCAGGCCGTCGAGGTCTGGAACTACCAGCCCACTAAGCTGGCGGCTATGGAGGGCCAGTACGAGAGCGGCGCGGTGGACCTGTCGCTCTTCGGCTGGGTCGACGAGGAGACCCAGACCACGTACGCCCTGTCCATCCCGGGCGGCACGTCCTTCCTGGCGACCTTTAACTTCGACACCGAGTACCAGGGCCTCAACGACTTCCCGGCCGACGAGCAGCCCGAAACCGTGAACGCCATCTTCCAGAGCTACCACCTCATGGTCGCCCTCTTCGGCATCATCGTCGTCGTGCTCCTGCTGGCGCTGCTGGTAAACGCCGGCAAGTTCAGCAAGGGCAAGGGCCGTACGGTGGTCCTGCGCATCCTTCAGTTCGGCTGGCTGGCCCCCATGATTGCCGTCGAGGCCGGCTGGTTCACGGCTGAGATGGGCCGCCAGCCCTGGATTGTCTGGGGCGAGCTCAGGATAGACGAGGCCGTGTCGCAGTCGGTCAGCGCCGTCCAGCTGGTAATCACGCTGGTCCTCTTCGCGCTGGTCTACACCCTGCTCTACGTCGGGTGGGCCCGCCTCATGCTCAAGACCATCCACAAGGGCCCCGAGGCCTTCCTGGCCGACGAGGCCGGCGACGACCTGGCCGAGGGCGCCGCGGCTGCCGCGAGCGTCATGAGCTTCTCCGAGCCTGAGCAGGCCGAGGAGGCCGAGCAGG
>CAZEAF010000059.1:0-6164 GCA_964510125.1 uncultured Coriobacteriaceae bacterium | reverse complement strand
AGGCCGGCGATGCCGACGAGGCTCCTACCAGCGGAAAGGAGGCGTAGAACCATGACGGCCCTCTCTATCCTGTGGTTTGTGCTCGTCGCGGTCCTCATCATCGGCTACTTCGCGCTCGACGGCTTTGACCTGGGCGTCGGCGTGCTCTACCCCTTTGTCGCCAAGGACGAGAAGACCAAGGCGGTCCTGCGCCAGGCTGTCGGCCCCGTGTGGGACGGCAACGAGGTCTGGCTCCTCACGGCGGGTGGCGCTCTCTTCGCGGCCTTCCCGCCTGCCTACGCCACGAGCTTCTCGGGCTTCTACCTTGCCATCATGCTGGTGCTCTTCGGCCTGATTGCCCGCGCGGTCTCGCTGGAGTTCCGTGCCCATGACGCCCTGCCCGCGGGCATCTGCGACGCCTTCTTCTTCGTTGGCAGTCTGCTGCCGGCCCTGCTCTTCGGCGTGGCCGTGGGCAACGTAATCGCCGGCATCCCCATGGACGCCAACGGCGACTACACGGGCACCTTCTTCGCCCTGCTCTCGCCCTTCGCCCTGGTCTGCGGGGTTCTGGGCTTGGTCCACATGCTGAGCCAGGGCGCCAGCTGGATTGCCGTCAAGGCCCCCGCGGGCGAGGACGGCGCCGAGCTCCACGCCAAGGCCGCCAAGCTGCGCCGGATCTTCGCGGTCGTCGAGCTGGTCGTCTTCGTCCTGGCCACGGTCCTCTTCTTCGCCGTCGTCGCGCCGGCCTCCGTGGTCGGTCTGGGCGCCAAGCCCCTGGCTATCGTCTTTGCCGTCGTCTACGTGCTGGCCACCCTGGTGACCATCTCGCGCGGCGAGGGCTCGCAGGAGGGCGCGGGCGACCTGGTCGCCCTGCTGGGCCAGAGCGTGGGCTGCGTGGGCCTGGTGGGCATCATGGCCACCACCCTCTTCCCCTACCTCATCCCCGACGCGGTGGACGCGGCCATGTCCATCACCATCGCCAACGCGGCCTCTGGCGAGGTCACCCTGGCGGCCATGACGGTCATCGCCTGCATCGGCGTGCCGCTCGTCCTCGTCTACCATGTCCTGGCCTACCGGGCCTTCCGTGGCCGGGTGGATGTGGCGGACCTGCACTACTAGTCCCGCCGGCAGGGGGCGGGGGGCGGGGGCGCGCGTAACAGACCCCCGTCCCCTGTTACCCTGTCATGCCCACAAACCCCGTGCTGGCACCGGTCGGCGCGGGGTTTGTTTGTATGCATAGTGCTGTGCCGACCACAAGGTTTGGGCGTTGGTTATCCTCTTCTCGAAGGAGGAGGAAAAGGGCATGAGGACTGACGGGAAATCGGGGCAGGGACGGGGTGTCTTCACCACCTGCCAGGGATGCTATTCGGACTGCGCCATGCGGGTCCTGCTGCAGGAGGACAACCAGCTCGAGGTCGAGATGCCCGTAGAGGGCCACCCCTGCCGGGCCGACCGGCTCTGCGGGCGCGGCAAACGCCGGCTCGCCCTGCCCGACTCCACCCAGGACCGCGTGACCCAGCCCCTGCGTCGGCGGCCCGACGGGTCCTTCGAGCCCATCGGCTGGGACGACGCCTACCGCGAAATCGCCGACCGCCTGCTGGCCGTCATCGGCGAGCACGGGGCCCGATCCCTCGCCCTCACCACGGGGGTGCCCTCCTACTACGCCTGGTACGCCCAGCGCTTCCTGTGGGCCCTCGGCTCGCCCAACCTCTACACGGCCGACGCCGCCTGCGAGGCCTCGCGGGTCACGGCCTGGCTCCATACCCTGGGCTACAGCCCCGAGTCCGACCTGGCCCACACCGACTACATCGTCTACTTCGGCCGCTCGCCCATGGACGCCGCCAGCGTGACCATGGCCGACGAGGTCGCCCGGGCCCGGGAGCGGGGGGCCAAGGTCATCGTCGTCGACCCCCGCCGCAACTCCACGGTCGACCAGGCCACGCGCTGGCTCAAGGTCCGCCCCGGCCACGACCTGGCGGTTTTGCTCGGCATCGCCCACGTCCTCATCGAGGAGGACCTCTACGACCACGAGTTTGTGGACAAGTACACCACGGGCTTCGACGAGTTCGCGGCAGCCATGAGGCCCTACACGGCCGCCTGGGCCGCCTGCGAGGCCGACGTGTCCGAGCAGGACATCCTGGACGTGGCCCGCGAGCTGGGCGCGGCCCGACCCCGGGCCCTGGTGGACTGCGGCTTCCATGGCGGCTTGGGCGTGGCCTACGTCAACAGCACCCAGACCTCCCGCATGGTGGCCTTGGTGGACGCCCTGCTGGGTTCCTATGGCAAACCGGGCGGCAGCCTGGCACCCGAGCGGTCTATCCGGCTGGGCGAGCTGGACCCGGGGCGTTTCCCCAGCCCGGCCTGCCCGACCGAGCCCAAGGTGGGCGCCGACCGCCACCCCTTGGTGGACCAGCAGCGGGGTCTGTGCACCACCATCGGCGAGTCCATCGAGCTGGGCGAGCTGCACGCCCTCATCGCCTACGCCTCCAACCCGGCCACCGGCTACGGCAACGCGCGCGACTGGATGCGGATGCTGTCCAAGCTCGACCTCATCGTGGCCGTGGACATCCGCCTGTCCGAGACCGCCCGGATAGCCGACTACGTCCTGCCCGAGGTGACCTACCTGGAGAGCGACCGCGGGGTGGGCGTGAGCGGCCCCTTCCTCTACTACCGGGCCCAGGCCATGCCCGTCCTGCACCCTCAGACCAAGCCCGCCGACCGGATCTTCCGCGAGCTGGCGGCTGCCTGCGGGGTGGGGAAGTACTTCTCCTTTACGGCGCAGGACCTGGCCCTGGCCCAGGTGGCCCCGTTCGTACCCGAGGGCCAGGACGCCTGCGACTACCTGTCCCAGCTGCGAGAACGTGGTTTCATCGACACGGGCGTGGAGCTGGCCGGCCGCACTGGCGAGCCCGAGATTGCCACGCCCGACGGCAAGATTGCCTTCGCCTCCGACGAGTGGGCCCGCGCTGGGCAGGGCCGCACGCCCCAGTGGATGCCGCCTATGGTGGAGCCCCTGCTGGGCCCGGGCTCGGGGGAGTTCCGCCTCATCGGGGGCAACAACCCCTTTGCCTCCCACACCTCCTCGCACGCCTTGGTGAACGGCGCCCGCCAGACCGGTGAGAACCGCAGCCGGCCCGGCCGCGACCTGGAGCAGGCGCGCCAGATGTACCAGAAGGCCTCCGACGCCATGGCTGCCGTGTGGCTGCATGAGGACAGGGCCGCCCAGCTGGGAATCTGCGACGGGGACATCGTGGAGGTCAGCTCGAGGGAGGGGTCCGACCGGGCTGTGGCCCACCTCACGCGCGACCTGCACCCGGCAGCCCTCTTCACGGTGGCCAGCCCCGGCGCCCGCTCGGGCATGCACGCCCGGGCCCGGGCAGCTGTGGCGGGCGAGCTAGGCGTGGGGCCCCTCGACCACACGCCCCTGCGGACCGACCGCCTGTCCGGCGCGGCCCTCACCCAGGAAAACGTCGTCCACGTCCGCCGCGTGGGCCCGGGGGAGCGGCGGTAAGGGCAGCCCAAGGGGCCTGTTTCCGGTCGAGGCGGGCGAGGGACGGGGGCGTGACGCACCCCCGTCCCCTGTTACGTCTATCCCTCGATGCCCATCTGCAGGGCCCGGAAGTTGGGGGCCAGCAGGTGCTGCTTGCGGGCGGGGACGCAGTGGCGCAGGCCGCTCTCAAGCGCGGGGGCGGGGCAGAAGTGGGTCAGGCCCCAGAGCTTGCCCACGCAGATGATGTTGGCCAGGCCCTTGAGGCCCGAATCCTCGGCCAGCTGGGTCGCAGGCAGGGCGTAGACGGCCACCCCGTCGGCCTCGCGGGCCTGGGCGCTTGCCAGGTCGGGGCAGAGGGTGGTGTTGGCCACGATGATGCCGCCGGGCTGGACCTGCGGGGCGAACTTGTCGAGCGATGGCTGGTTCATGGCCACGAGCACGTCAGGGTCCTGGATGAGGGGGCTGCCGATGGGCTCGTCGGCCAGTGTGACGTTGCAGCTCGCGGTGCCACCGCGCATCTCGGGCCCGTAGCTGGGCAGCCAGGAGAGCTCGCGGCCGTCCTCCAGGCCTGCGTAGGCGATGAGCTTACCCGCAAAGAGGATGCCCTGGCCGCCGAAGCCAGCTAGGACAATCTTGAGGTCGCGGCGGGGCCCGCCGGCCAGCTCGTTGGGCGTCACGTGCAGGTCCTCGGGCGCGGGGGCTGCAGGAGCTGCGGGGGTCTGGGCGGGCGTCGTCGCGTCGGTCGCGGTGTCTGCCATGTTATTCACGACCCTTCTGGGCGATGGGGCAGGCAGCCGCACGGGCCAGGGCCGCCTCGGCCACGTCCTGGTAGCCTTCGGCCCGCACATCGCGAAAGACGCCGAGCGGGTAGTAGGGGAGCATGTTCTCGCGCAGCCACGCAAAGGACTGCTGGGGCGTCATACCCCAGTTGGTGGGGCAGGTGGACACGACCTCGACCATGGAGTAGCCCACGCCCTCGATTTGGTACTGGAAGGCCTTCTTGATGGCGCGCTTGGTGGCCCGGATGTTCTTGAGGCCGTCGCAGGTCACGCGCTCGATGTAGGCCACGCCATCCAAGGTGGACAAAAGCTCGCTCACGCGCACGGGGTAGCCGGCGGTGGCCACGTCGCGGCCGTAGGGCGAGGTCTGGGTCACCTGGTTGGGCAGGCTGGTCGGGGCCATCTGGCCGCCGGTCATGCCGTAGATGGCGTTGTTGATGAAGATGACCGTAATCTTCTCGCCGCGGGTAGCCGCGTGTACGGTCTCGGCCATGCCGATGGAGGCCAGGTCGCCGTCGCCCTGGTAGGAGAAGACGACGTCCTCGGGGTGGACGCGCTTGACGGCGGTGGCCACTGCCGGGGCGCGCCCGTGGGCCGCCTCAATCATGTCGCAGTTGAAGAAGTCGTAGCAGGTCACCGAGCAGCCGACGGGGGCTATGCCCACCGTGATGCCCTCGATGCCCAGCTCGTCGATGACCTCGGCCACGATGCGTTGGACGATGCCGTGCGTGCAGCCGGGGCAGTAGGAGTTCTGCAGGGGCGTGAACGCGTGGGGGCGGCAGGCGACGACGCGCTCGCCGGGCTGCAGGTCCACGAGGTCGCGCTGGTAGTCGGGGAGGGTTTTCTCGTTTGCGGGCATGCTACTCACCTGCCTTTGCGTTCGTGGCGCCGACACAGGCCGCGAGCCCCTCGATGTGCTCAAGGACCTCGTCGGGGGTGGGGATGACGCCGCCCGTGCGGCCGAAGAATTCCACCGGGGCGCGGCCCGAGACGGCCAGGCGCACGTCGTCCACCATCTGGCCCATGTTGAGCTCGACGGACAGATAGCCCTTGGCACCTGCGGAGACGGTCTGCTCGATTGCCTCGGTCGGGAAGGGCCACAGCGTGATGGGGCGGACCATGCCGACCTTGATGCCGCGGGCGCGGGCCTTGACGATGGCCGAGCGGGAGATGCGGGAGCTGGCGCCGAAGGCCACGACCACGACCTCCGCGTCGTCGCACATAAAGAGCTCGGCGCGCTGCTCGGTGGAGCGAATCTTGTCGTAGCGCTTGTAACGCTCGACCACGGTCCGCTCGAGCTCGTAGGCGTCGAGGCGCAGGGAGTTGGCCACGTTGTGGGGCCGCTGCATATGGGTGCCGCAGGTCGCCCAGGGCTTGGCGGGCAGGTCCTCGGGCTTGCGGGCGGGCGGCAGGACGACGGGCTCCATCATCTGGCCGAGCAGGCCGTCCGCCAGAATCATGACGGGCGTGCGGTACTCGTCGGCCACGTCGAAGGCACGGTAGATGAAGTCGGCCATCTCCTGCACCGTGCTGGGCGCGTAGACGGGCATCTGGAAGTCGCCGTGGCCCAGGGCCCGGGTCGCCTGCCAGTAGTCGGCCTGGGAGGGCTGGATGGAGCCCAGGCCGGGGCCGCCGCGCTCGACGTTGATGATGACGCAGGGCAGGTCGGCGCCCGCTATGTAGGAGACGCCCTCGCCCTTGAGGGAGATGCCCGGCGAGCTGGAGCTGGTCATGACGCGCGCACCCGCGGCCGCCGCGCCGTAGACCATGTTGATGGCGCTGATTTCGCTCTCGGCCTGCAGGTAGGTGCCGCCGGCCTTGGGCATCTGCTTGGCCATGTAGGCGGCCAGCTCGGTCTGCGGGGTGATGGGGTAGCCGAAGAAGAACCGGCAGCCCGCGCGCAGGGCGCTCTCGGC
>CAZEAF010000058.1:0-9472 GCA_964510125.1 uncultured Coriobacteriaceae bacterium | reverse complement strand
ATCGAGGCCCGCGTCATCGAGATGGACCGCAACCGCAACAACGTCGTCCTCTCCCGCCGCGTCGTCCTCGAGGAGGCCCGCAAGGAGGAGCGCGCCGAGATTCTGTCCAAGCTCAAGGCCGGCATGCGCCTCAAGGGTACCGTCTCCTCGATTGTCGACTTCGGCGCCTTCGTCGACCTCGGCGGCATCGACGGCCTGGTGCACATCTCCGAGCTGTCCTGGAACCACGTCAACCATCCCTCTGAGGTCGTCAAGGTCGGCCAGGAGGTCGAGGTCGAGGTGCTCGACGTCGATATGAACCGCGAGCGCATCTCCCTGGGCCTCAAGCAGACCACCGAGGACCCCTGGCGCTCGCTGGTCAAGAAGTACCCGGTCGGCGCCATCGTCGAGGGCAAGGTCACCAAGCTCGTGCCCTTCGGCGCCTTCGTGGAGCTGGGCGACGGCATCGAGGGCCTGGTGCACATCTCCGAGATGGCCAAGCAGCACGTCGACCAGCCCAGCCAGGTCACCCGTGTGGGCGAGACCGTGCATGTCAAGGTCATGGAGATTGACCTCGACCGTCGTCGCGTCTCTCTGTCCATGAAGTCCGCTGCTGAGACCCTTGGCTTCGAGGTCGAGGTCAAGCCGCTCGAGAACAAGGACAAGAAGGACGAGAAGAAGGACGTCCAGAAGGAAGAGAAGAAGGACGACCTGAAGGAAGACCAAAAGGAAGACGCCAAGGAAGAGGCGCAGGGCGAGGCCCCCGAGGCCGAGTAGCCCTTCTTCCTGCCGGCAGGCCTTGAGCCGGCGGTTACCGCACGAAGACAGGGGAGCCGAGCCGCGCGAGTGGCCTGGCTCCCTTTTTGTTGGGGCCGCACTGCCTGCGCCGTCTTCGCCCGAGTCAGACCAGGAGCCTTACCATGCCGCTCATCCGCATAACCGATATCGCCGACCCCCAGCTCGACGTCTACGCCCGCCTGACCGAGGCCCAGCTCCGCAACAGGCTGGAGTCGGAGAAGGGCGTCTTCATCGCCGAGTCCTTCAAGGTGATTGACCGGGCGCTCGAGGCCGGCATGCAGATGCTTTCGATGGCGGTGACGCCCCGCTGGCAGGCTGAAGCCCAGGAGCGGGCCGAGGGGTACGGGCGGCGCATGGGCGCGGACGTGCCGGTCTACGTGGCGCCCGAGGAGGAGCTGGCCAAGCTCACCGGCTTCAAGCTGACCCGGGGCGCCATGGCTGCCATGCGTCGGCCGGCCATGCCCGCGGTGGAGGAGGTCCTGGCGGGTGCCCGGCGGGTCGCGGTGCTCGACGGCATCGTGGACCATACCAACGTCGGGGCCATCTTCCGCTCGGCCGCGGCGCTCGACGTGGACGCCGTTCTGGTGACGCCCACCTGCTGCGACCCCCTCTACCGGCGTTCGGTCCGCGTGTCCATGGGGACGGTCTTCCAGGTGCCGTGGACCCGCATCGGGCAGACGGTTGCCGACTGGCCCCAGGCTGGCCTTGACCGGCTCCACCGGCTGGGCTTCACCGTGGCGGCCTTTGCCCTCAAGGACGACTCCATCTCACTCGACGACCACCGCCTTTGGCAGGCTGACAGGCTGGCTATGGTGTTTGGGACCGAGGGGGACGGCCTTTCGCGCGAGGCAATTGAGGGGTGCGACCTCACGGTTCGCATTCCCATGTCCCACGGGGTGGACTCCCTCAATGTGGCTGCCTCCTCCGCCGTTGCTTTCTGGGAGCTCTGCCACAACCACCGCTGTAGGTAAAGTCGGGCGTGCAGGTTGGGCTGACAGCCGGGCCCGTCCCTTGCCTCAATGAGAACCACCGGGGCCGTGTGTCTCGCCGTTCACCAGGTCAAAGAAGTCCTGACGGGAGTGGATGTCCAGCTTGCGGTAGATGTTTTGCTGGTGGAAGCGGACGGTGCTGCCCGAGATAATCAGAATCTCGGCGATGCGCAGCGAGGAGTTGCCGCGGGCGGTGAGCCTGGCAATCTCCAGCTCACGGGCCGTGAAGCCATGGCGGGCGGCCAGCTCATCCAGGCGTTCGTCGGGCGTGGGCTTGGCTGGGGCTGCGGGCCGCTGGGCCAGAGGGGCAGGCGCTGCTGCGTGGCCGCGGGCCAAGACCAGGGCGGCCGCTAGGATGACGACCAGGACAAGGGCCATGACGCCGGCGGCGCTGGAGAGCGAGGAGGGGGCGAGCGGCACAGCCTCGCCAAAAGCGCAGCCCAGACTATAGGGGAGGGTGCCGTAGCACAGGATGACCAACAAGGCCGCTACCATGTCGCGGTTGGGGGCGGAGCTCGCGATGACGGCGATGAGGGCCCACTTGAGGCAGTGGAGGCCGAGCATGAGACCAGCAAGGGCCCCCAAGGTGATGGCCAGGCTGTTCCAGCTGGTGGTGAGGGTTACGACCAGGGCGAACAGGAGCAGGGCCAGAGGGGGCAGCCAAGATAGACGGGCGGGGTCGGGGGCCAGAGTTAACACAGCCACGCCCAGGGCCAGGCCCGCGGCCGCCGTGACGCCAAACCAGGCCGGGTCGGCCGCCGTGACGGACATGCCAAAGAGGGCCTGGGCCATGCCATAGAGCAGCGTGCCGACAAAGGAGCAGGCCACGACCATGACCAGGGAGAACCAGGGCAGGCTGGCCGAGGCCGCGTAGGCGGCGCGCGCAGCCTCCTCGGAGGCGTCCTGGCTCCCTTTGAGCCTGGGCAGGACAAGGGGGAAACCCCCGCAGACCAGAGCAGCCAAGACCAGGACGGCCACACGGCCTGCTCCCTGAGTGGCCTGTGCCAGAGCGACGACCAGGCCTGCCACGACCGTGGCGGCAAGCACGGTCAGGACGCAGCGGGCGGCGCCGGTGGAGGCCAGCTCGCGGACCCAGAAAAAGAGCAGGCAGCCCTCGCCGGCACCCGCAAGTGCCGCCAGGATTATCTGCAAGGGGGTCGCATCCCCGGCAAAGGGCAGGGCGGCCAGGCCGCCGACGCCTACCAGGAGCAGGGCCGCGGCGAGGGCAAAGGACCATGTGGCCATCTGCCTGCCCTTGCGGCAGACGAGCAGGGCGATTGCCGCCAGCATGGCCAGACGGGTGGCGGCGGCCGCCCCGGCTAGGGCAAGGGAGGGCGCCTGGCTGGCAAAGGGGACGCCGGGGACCAGCGAGGAGGCGCGAGCGACGGCGAGCAGGCAGCCAAAGGCCAGGGCCGTGAGGCCTGCAAGGAGAAAGGGGCTGTGGCGGTTCTGGGTCATGGTCGCACCTTGGGATGTCGCATACGGGCAGCACAGGAGCTGCCTGCCGGTCAGTCACCCCTATAAGGTACAACGCAGGCGCGCGAACGGGACCGTCAAGCTCCCTTCTGCACGCATCCCACGGCTGCATGCTATGGTGTCTTGAGCAAAATACAGGCGAGGCGGGCGTCGGACGGGACGGCCGCAGAGGACGGGGAGAGCATGTACACGGTCTATCTCACAGGCGGCATCGGGGCGGGCAAGTCAACGGCCCTAGCCGTCCTGGCCGGCAAGGGCGCCGCCGCAGTCGACCTCGATGCGGTGGGCCACGAGGCCCTGGCCGACCCGGCGGTAGCCGCCCGGCTGGAGGCCGTCTTTGGGGGCCAGGTGCTGGGGCCCGAGGGGTCTGTGGACCGACAGGCCCTGGCCGCCTGCGCCTTTTCCAGCCCCGAGGCGACGGCCGCCCTCGACGCCGCAACCCATCCGGCCATCATAGCTCGCCTGCTGGCCCGGCTGGATGAGCTGGCGGCGCAGGGTACGACCTTGGCTGTCGTGGAGGTGCAGGTAGCCGAGGCTGGCGACCCCTCCCTGGCCGACGAGACCCTGACCCTGGCCTGCCCCCGCCAGGTTCGCCGCGCCCGGGCCCTGGCCCGCGGCATGGCGCCCGAGGAATTCGACCGCCGCGACGCCCGGCAGGTCTGCGACGACCACCGCTGCGCCCTGGCCGACGCAATCATCGACGCCTCCGGGACCCCCGACCAGGTAAAGGCCCAGCTGGACGCCTGGTTCGACACGAGGGCGGCGAACGGCTGGCGGGCCCCGGGCGCCCAGGCCACCCAGACTCCGGCCCTGCGCCCCCCGGTCCAGCCAAGCGGCCTGCCCAGCCCCGTCGTGGCCTTCGTGGGCCGGCACAACTCGGGTAAGACCACCCTGGTGGAAAAGATAATCTCCGAGCTGGTCGCCCGCGGGCGCGACGTGGGCTCGGTCAAGCACCACGGCCACGCTGGCTTTGAACTCGACGTTCCGGGCAAGGACTCCTGGCGCCACCGCAAGGCTGGGGCAAGCGAGGTCGCGATTTCGGCTCCCGACCAGTTCGCCCTGATTAGGTCCCTGCCCCAGGAGCTGTCCATGGCCGCCTGTGTGGGAGCCATGCAGGCCCACGACGTGGTCGTCATCGAGGGCTACCGGTATTCCGACCTGCCCACGGTCGAGATTATGAGGGCGGCCAACAAGCGCGACCGGGCGGCTGCCGCGGCTTTCATCGAGGCCGCCCAGCCGGGCGAGCCGCCCCTGCTGCCACCGTTTGTCCCCGAGGACGACCAGGCAGCGCCCGAGTCTACGGGGGCGGCTCAGACCTCGATCAAGACCCGGCCCAATGTAGTAGGCAAGCTGCCCGACGGGCAGACCGTGGCCGTGGTGACTGACATGCCTCGGGTAGCACGCACTGCCAGGTCCCAGGGCATGCGGGCCTTTGGCCTGGCGGATGTGGGGCCTCTGTGCGACTTCATCGAGCGCGAGGTCATGGGGCTCGCCGAGGATGGGCGGCCGCCGGCCTAGCCTGTTGGCCAATGATGCTACGGCAAATCTCCGGACAGCTGCCTGCGGGTGCCCAGTATGCCTGCGGTAGACTTGTGGAATACTTGCGAGGGAATGTGCGGGTTGCCCCCAGCGCGATAATCGCCCGGTTGCCCGTGTCGGAACAAGACGAGACGAAAGAGGGAGTTTGATGGCAGACAAGCAGATGATCACCGTCGAGGAGGCCCAAGCCCGCATGCGCGCCAACGTGACCCGGCTGGACGAAGAGGAGGTCTCGCTCTACGAGTCCTTTGGCCGGGTCCTCTCGCGCGACATTCTGAGCGACATCGACGTTGCCCCCTTTGACAACACGGCCATGGACGGCTTCGCGGTCCGCTCGGCCGACCTGGAGGCTGCCAGCCAGGACAACCCCGTGTCCTTGACAGTTCTGGAGGAGATTGGGGCCGGCGCGGTCTTCGAGGGCGAGGTCACCGCAGGCACGGCCCTGCGCATCATGACAGGCGCCCCCATCCCGGCAGGCGCCGACGCTGTGGTCAAGTTCGAGGAGGTCAAAGGGGGGCTGACCGCAGGCGACATGGCCGTCTTTGCCAAGCCCGCCAAGGCCGGCGACAACATCCGCCATGCGGGCGAGGAGTTCCATGCCGGCGACGTGGTCCTGCACGCCGGCGAGCGCGTGAACGCCTACGGCATGGGCATGCTGGCCAGCGCCGGCGCCACGACCGTGCGCGTCTTCCGCCGTCCGGTGGTGGGCGTCTTCTCCATCGGGTCCGAGCTGCTCGAGCCAGACACAAAGCCTACCGCGGGCAAGATTCGCAACTCCAACACCGCCTGCCTGGTGGGCCTGGTGCGCGACGCCGACGCCGAGCCCCGCGTCTATCCCATCATGGCCGACGACAAGGCCGCTATCCGAGCCAACATCGAGCGGGCCTTGGCCGAGTGCGACGCCGTGGTGAGCGCGGGCGGCGCCTCCAAGGGCGACTTCGACTACATCAACCCCATCATCGACGAGATGGGCACGGTCCTTTTCGACTACATCTCCCTGCGCCCCGGCAAGCGCCAGACCATGGGCATCGTCGACGGCAAGCCGGTCTGGGGTCTGTCGGGCAACCCCGCCGCCGCGGCCGTGGGCTTCGAGCTCCTCATCCGCCCGGCCCTGCGCATCATGCAGGGGGCAGGCGAGGCGCCCCGCCCGGTCGTGACCGCCAAACTGGCCAAAGACGCCAAGAAAAAGGAGCCCCGCCGCTACTACGAGCGCGGCATGGTCGAGCGCGACGAGGACGGCGGGTGGGTGGCGACCCAGTTCCGCGGCCAGTCCTCGGCCCTGCTGGGCGCCCTGCAGAGGTGCAACGCCCTCATCGTCCTGCCCGACGAGAACCTGGGCATGCCTGCTGGCTCCGAGGTGACGTGCCTGCGCCTCGACCTGCGCGAGGGGACGGCGATTTAAATGGACATCAGGTTCGCCATCGTCACGGCCTCCGACACCCGCAGCCTGGACGAGGACTCCGCCGGCGCGGCCCTGGCCGAGCTCATCGGCTCTGCCGGCTGGCATGTCGTCTCCCACGTGGTCGTGAGGGACGACGTGGGCCAGCTGGGCCAGGCCATCGTGGACGCCTGCGACAAGGACCGGGCCCAGGTGGTCCTAACCTGTGGAGGGACGGGCCTTTCGCCCCGCGACGTGACCCCCGAGGCCACCCGCGCCGTCTGCGACAGGGACGTGCCTGGCGTGGCCGAGGCCATCAGGGCGGCCTCCCTGGTCAAGACCAGCCATGCCATGCTCTCCCGCGCCCTGTGCATGCAGCGGGGGACGGCCCTGGTCATCAACTTCCCCGGCAGCGAGCGGGCGGCCCGCGAGTGCTGGGAGGTCGTGGCCGGCGAGATGGAGCACGTCCAGCACATGATTGCCGGCCACCAGCACGGCAATCATGGCGACACGAAGCCGACCGCCAAGGGCTAGGGGACGACCGGACGCAGGCCCTTCCGGCCAAACAGGTACACAAAACGGCAAAGTCCCGTGTGACGAGCGTGAAGGCTTATCTGGCACGGGACTTTGCTTTTTTCGACACTTGCCCCTTAGAGTTGGGGTGCGCTATAGTGATGAGGACTCAAACCGGGACAAGCCCGGGGCGGCGCGGCCAATCTTGTGCAAAACAACAAGCCGCATCCTATAAGTGCGTTTTCTTTGGGAAGGGAAAACACATGGACATCAAAAACAGCTCTATCAACCGTCGTGCCTTCGTCGGCGCCGCTGCTGCAGCCCTGGGTGCCGCCGGTCTTGTCGGCTCGGCCGCCTTCGCTGCCGACACTAAGTCGGCCGACGGCGAGGCCAAGTCCAGCTCGGCCAGCTCGACGGCTGACAAGTCCGCTGCCGCCGACGTCATCGTGGCCAAGAAGGGCGAGCTCCAGATTTTTGCCGCCAACTCGCTTGAGAAGGCCCTGCCTGTCGTCCAGGAGCTCTACACGGCCGCCAACCCCGACGTCACCTTTGCCGACACCCAGTTCAAGGCCTCCGGCGACCTGGTTCAGCAGATGGTTGCCGGCGCCCGTCCCGACCTGCTCATCACTGCCTCCAAGGGCACCATGGACACCGCCGAGGAGGACGAGCTGATCGACGTCGACACCCGCATCGATATGTTCAACAACGACCTGGTCATCGTCGTGTGCGAAGAGGACGACTACTACGACATCCAGACCATCGCCGACGTGGCCGACCCCACAATCTTTACCGTCGCCATCGGCGACTCCGCCACCGTGCCTGCCGGCAAGTATGCCAACCAGGCTCTGTACTCTGTGGGCCTCTACACCGACGAGTCCGGCGACGGCGGCGAGTACGATCCCTCCATCGCTGACAAGATTAACCTGGCCGACAAGGTTGGCACCGCCGCCAAGTGGGTCTCCACGCGCGACTGCCAGCTGGGCTTTGTCTACTCCAGCGACGTCTATCGCTACGACGGCATCAAGATTGCTTACGTCTGCCCTGAGGACTCCCACAAGTCGATTGTCTACCCGGGCGCCGTCGCCAAGGACGCCGTCAACGCCGAGGCCGCTGCCGACTTCCTCGAGTTCTGCCTGACCGACCCGGATGCCCTTCAGGTTTGGTCCCAGTACGGCTTTGAGGTCGCCGAGGGCTAAATCCCGCCGCGTGCGAGGGCCCCTCGCGCATAGATGCGGGCTCTCCGCGCTCACGGTTTTCTCGTGCACGCAGACCCCATCGCGTCGAAGGACCCTTGCATGTCTCTAACTCATGTTTCTCACCACGGTCGCCTTGCGCCGGCGGCCGTGGTGGGCCTCATTATCGCATGCGCCTGCGCCCTTGCCCTGGCTTTCGTGCCGGGCGGGGCGTTGGCGCCTGTTTGTGCCCAGGCCGAGGAGCAGCAGGCAGCTGCCGGGTCGGCCGTCGACTACGAGGCCAACATCGGCCTCAACGACTTCAAGCGCCTGTCCACCGGCACCGCCCGCAAGGGCGACGGTATCACCTACGGCTACCGTTTTACCCAGGATGACGCCCAGGACCTGGCCATCTTCGCCATGGAGGACGAGATTGTCGTGCTCATCCCCCAGGAGGCGGCCGACGCCGCGGGCTTCAGCGCTTCTGACCAGACCCAGGTCGACGCCTTGATTTCCATGCTGCTCAGTCTCGACGACGAAGCGGCCAGCGGCACCCAGCCCATCTCCTCAATCGACCTCACGCCCACCATCATCGTGGGCCAGACCTCCTACACTTCGGGCAGCCGGACCTACGAGATTGGCGTGCCGGGCGAGAAGACCGACGACGAGGGCAACCCCAAGTACACCTACGCCATCATCTCGCGCTCTGATGACGCTGACTCAAACGAAGGTCTTGTGACCTGCGATATCGCCCACCTGGTTGAATCCTCGGGCACCAATATGGAGGCCATCCCCACCTTCTGGGATAATGTGCGCACCTTCCTCTCCGGCATCGATTACCGGCCCCTGTGGGTCTCTCTCAAGACCTCAGGCGCGGCCCTGGCCATCGTCTTTGTCCTGGGTATCATCGCCGCCTACAAGTCCATGGGCGTCAAGTCCCGCTGGAAGGGCCTGGTGGACTCCCTCTTCACCATCCCCATGGTCCTGCCCCCCACAGTCTGCGGCTTTTTGCTCCTGCTGATTTTTGGCAACTCCACGGGCTTCGGTCGCTGGCTCATCGCCCATGGCATCAAGCTGGTCTTCAGCTGGCCGGCAGCCGTCGTCGCCGCCACGGTCGTAGCCTTTCCGCTCATGTACCGCACGGCGCGCGGCGCCTTCGAGGCGCTCGACTCCAACATGCTGGACGCCGCCCGCACCCTGGGCTGGTCTGAGGGCCGCATCTTCCGCCGGCTCATGGTCCCCCTGGCCTGGCCTTCCATCGCCGCAGGGACCGTCTTGGCCTTTGCCCGCGCCATGGGCGAGTTCGGCGCCACCCTCTTCGTGGCTGGCAACTACGCAGGCATCACGCAGACCATGCCCATCGCCATCTACTTCCAGTGGATGGCCGGCAACACGGACGTGGCCCTCTTCTGGGTCGCCGTGGTCATCGTTATCTCCTTCGTGGTGATTCTGGCCATCAACCTCTACTCCAGCCACTCCCAGCGCTACCGTGCCAGCGGAGCCCTGTCCCGTCGGGAGAAGCGGGCCCTGCGCGCCGCGGCAGCGACCGCCGGTACAAAGGACGCTGAGACCGACAAGGGGCTTGCCGAGGTCGCCATACCTGCTGAAGGCGAAACGCCTGCCGACGC
>CAZEAF010000057.1:7660-9568 GCA_964510125.1 uncultured Coriobacteriaceae bacterium | reverse complement strand
ACCTGCGCTTCTTCCGCGGCAAATGGGGTCGGCCCCTCCCGCTCGGCTGCGGCGGCGGCCCCCCAGAGGGTCCCGGCGTCGCCTGCCAGCTCCTCCTCCAGGTCGCCGCGTTCCTCGTCCACGAGCAGGGCCTCGCGGGTGGAAGCCGCCGCACGGCGGATGTCACCCAAGGCGCTGCGGTCAATCTTGAGCTTGCGGACGGTATGGGCCTCGCGCCAGGCCAAGCGGCGGTCGGTCTCCTCGCCCACGATTTTTGCCAGGTACTTGGGCAGGGACCGGTCGTGCAAAAGGGCGGGGTAGGAGTAGCGTTCGCGCATGACATAGTCGATGCTGTGCATAATCTGGCTGAGCCCTGCCGGCTCCAGCTCCAGGCGGAAGACGCAGCCCAGGCCCCACCTGCCCTGCGAGCAGAAGAGGTAGCGCACGGGGTTCTCCCAGACGATAGCGTCCTCGTGGCGCTCGGGGCTGTAGAACATGACGTCCTCGAACAGCCTCTTGTAGGGCCATACCGTCCCTTTTCCGAAGAGCCCCTGCACAAAGGACGTCTTGCGGTGCTTGTCGCAATGGTCGACCAGGCGCAGAAAGACGGCGCAGGCCACGTCGCGCGAGTCCTCGGGGTAGTCGCGGAAGAAGCGCGAGGCCCGGACGCTTTTCTGCGAGCAGTCGAGCAGGGCGGAGAAGAGCTCGTCCCGGCTGGGCATGTCCTTCCCCACGGGGGCGTCCGCCGCCTGGGGGCTGTCATAGGCGAAGGTGATGGCGCGGGGGTTGAACTGCCGCCTCTCGGGCAGCTTGCCCAGGTCGGCCAGGCGGGCGTTTTGGGCCTGCAGGAGGGTCGCGCGGGCGGCGTCGACATGGTCGTAGGGGGCCGCGGGTACCAGCGAGAGGTCGAGTCCCCGGTAAAGGCAGAGGTCACGGGCCCAGGAGTCGCAACGAACGGCCAGGCGGGGGTCCAGGCTGGTAAAGTCGCGGCCGAGCTGGAGGAGCTTTCCCACCGCATCCTCGGGCGAGGAGGCGCCCACGCCGCAGAGGAGCTCGCCCGCTAGCAGCTGGACGAAGCGGGGGGCGCCGGTTTGGACGGCCTGCCCGATGTCGCCCGAGCGGACCAGGCCACGCCAGGTGAAGTAGCGGCGCAGGTCGGGGTCGGCTAGGGACGAATAGGTGGGCGCATAGGCGCTGAGCTGCAAGAATTGCGTGCTTTCGGGGCCTCGCGCCAGGTCGGCGTCGTCGGTGAAGTCAGCCATGAAGCGGGCCTGGTCATAGAACAGCTTGCCCAGGTCGCATGTGCTGTACCGCCAGAAAGAGGGGTTTTCCGGGTCGAGGGAATCCTCTTGCGACAGCTCGTGCATGCGCCGGTACTGCTCGGGCATGGGCGGGAGCTGGGGTTTTGGCCGCGCCTGCCAGACAGGTTGCTGCGGGGTTGCGGGTTGCACTGGCAGGCATGCGGGTTGCCGTGGGGCAGCAGGCGGCCGCTGGGGAGGGACTGCGGACTGCGGGCGAGCCGTGCCTGCAGGCGGGCGGGTGGGCATGGGACGGTCCTGCCTCGGCGGAATCGGCTCGTCCCCGTAGACGTGGGACGGGGTGCGCGCGGGTCCGTTAGCCCTGACCTGCGCGTTTGCTGGCCGCGAGGAGTCCGTCGGCTGGCCAGGCCCAGCAGGCCGCAAGGGGGTTGGCGGCTGGGCAGGTCCGGCAGGCCGGGAGGGGACGGCCCCCGCCAGGCTCTGGCCCTGGGGCGCGCCGATGTGCACTTTGCTGATAGCATCGGCCTTGGCCTGCGACCTTACCTGCTTGCGGATGAGCTCGAGGATGTCCTCGACGCTTCTGTCGTGCGAAAACGACGCCTTGGCCACCCGGCCCACCTCCCCGTCTGTCCCGCCCGCCGAGGACGTTGCTGAGGACTTGCTGAGGACT
>CAZEAF010000057.1:5175-7560 GCA_964510125.1 uncultured Coriobacteriaceae bacterium | reverse complement strand
ACTGAGGACATGATAGGGCATGCGAGTGGCAATCAGGCGCTGAGGGCGGCTCCGAGCGCGCCCGCGTAGCGGCCCATGGGGGAGGTGGTCACGGGCGCCCCCAGCCGGGCTCCCAGGCGCTCAATGATATAGGCGTTCTCGCACAGGCCGCCGGTGAGGAAGTAGCGGTCGCCGGGCAGCTTCTTGACAAGCGACGCGACCTTGCCCGCGATGGATTCGATGACCCCGTTGGCGATGTTCTCGCGCGGCTCACCCTTGCCCACCAGGGAGATGACCTCGCTCTCGGCAAAGACGGTGCACATGCTGGAGATCTCCACCGGCTGTCCCTCCCGGGCCAGAGCCGAGAGCTCGTCTTGGGTGACTCCCATGCGGTTGGCCATGACCTCGAGGAACTTGCCCGTGCCGGCGGCGCAGCGGTCGTTCATGATGAACTTCTTGACCCGGCCGCCCACGAGCTGGATGACCTTGGTGTCCTGGCCGCCCACGTCGATGACGGTGCCGTCCTGGCCAAAGAGCCGGTATGCCCCCTTGCCGTGGCAGGTAATCTCGGTCACGCACTTGCTGGCAAAGGGGACTGAGATACGCCCGTAGCCGGTGGCCACGACGGGGTTGGCCGGGTCGGCGGGGTCGAAGCCGCGCCGCGCCAGCTCGACCGCCAGGGCTTTGGCCGTCTCGGCGCTGTTGAAGCCGGTGGGGACGACCACGGTGTCCTCGACCTGGCCGGACGCTCCGAGCACGACCACCTTGGCCGCGGTGGACCCTATGTCGAGACCAATCCTGTGCACGGGAATCTCCTTCCCAGGCAGGCCGGGCGCCGCCGTGCCCTAGTGGCTGTGGGGCTTCGACGGCGCCCGCCTGCGGTTCGTCACCCGGCTCTGAGCTGGGATTATGCGGGGTTTACAGGGCTATACGGGGGACTACAGTGTCTCGAGGAAGGCCTCGATGCGGGTACCCAGCTGGCCGGCGTCCTCGGCGGTGTAGTCGGTCGTGAGGTGAAGGTAGGGGATGCCGGCCTTATCGGCGGCCGCCTCCATGCCAAAGGCCTCCATCTCGTAGATGGTGCAGAACTGCAGCGAGCAGTCGATGATGCCGTCGGCGTGCTGCTCGCGGGCCATGCGGATGACGTCCTCCTCGCGCCCGGGGTTGGGCGTAAAGATGGCGCATTGGATGTTGAAGTAGCGGTCGGCGATGTTGTCGAGCATCTCGTCCACCGTGGCGCCGGTCTCGTCCACCAGGTCCTTGTAGTAGCGGGAGCCCGTGCAGCACTCCTCGCCCACTACGACGGCGCCGGCCTTCTCGATGATGTTGAAGAGCTTCCAGTTGGGTACGGCCATGGGGGTGCCGGTGTAGAGGATGCGCTTGGCACCCTTGGGGGCAACGCCCTCGCCGGCAGCGCCGCGGGCCTCGCATTCGGCTGCCATGTCGTCGATGGCGCCGGCCAGGCGGGCAGGGTCGTCCATAAAGGCGGCCTGAACGGTCAGCAGGCTGTCGAGGCCCGAGATGGGGGCGGGGTCAAAGGCGCGGGCGTGGTAGAGACGCTGCAGAGCGCGGCGCTTGTCGTTGGCCAGCTTGATGCCGGCGGCCAGGCTCTCTGCGGTAATCTCCTGCCCGGTCTCCTCCTCGATGCGGGCTGCCAGGCGGTGAATCTCGTTGCGCCAGGTCTGCTTGGTCTCCTCGGTGCGCACGTGGGGCACGTCGACGATGTACATGGGCTTTTGCGTGCCAAAGTACTCGTAGGCCTTTTTCTTGCCGTCGCACGTATTCTCGCCGATGACCAGGTCGGAGCTCTCAATGTAGGGGCAGACGCGGCCGAGCTTGAAGCCCGTGAAGCCCTTGATGAGGGGGCAGGTGTTGCGGGGCAGGTGCTTCTCGACCTCGTCGATGGCAAAGTCGGCGCCCGCGCACAGGCCCACGGCGATGCCGCCGGCTGCGGTCACAATCTCCTCGGGGACATAGAGGCAGAAGGAGCCGATGATCTTCTTGGCCTTGCCCTGCTCCTTGGCGTCGAGCTTTTCCTTGATCTCGCCGGAGTGCAGGTTGTTGGCGAACTGGTCAAGGTAGGACGTGGAGGCGGGGCGGTTCTTCTGGGTCAGGAATATGTCGCCGTACATCTGGCCGACGGCTCCGAGCAGGGCGTCGTGGGCCTGCGTGTCCATGTTGAGCGATTCCCACATGGGATAGTAATTGACCTCTTCAGCCATGGTTCTCCCTCTTCTACAAAGCTATGGATGTTCCAGCGCGTGGATTCAAAAGTGCCACAGAAGTGCGCACGGTGCGGTGATGGCATACGGCTGGCGTCATCGGGGCGGCGGGGCAGAGGACCGTGGCTCCCAAGCAGAGGTTGGCGCAGCGCCGCGCGGCGGATATCGCGCGCAAACACTTTCG
>CAZEAF010000057.1:0-5075 GCA_964510125.1 uncultured Coriobacteriaceae bacterium | reverse complement strand
CAGACGAGTTTTTGCGCGCAGGCGGCCAGGCGGCAAATAACTGATAAAATACCTTGTACAAGGAAAAATTTCAGATAGAGGTGGGACAGGTCATGATTATCCAACGTCCGGTGTATATGGAGAGGCTCATCGCGGGCATAGGCTCCGACCGGGTCAAGGTGGTGACGGGCATCCGACGTTGCGGCAAGTCCTACCTGGTATTTTCCCTCTTCAAGGACTATCTGCTCGCCCATGGCGTCCCCGCCGGGAACATCTTTGAGCTTGCCTTTGACCGCTTCAGCAGCAAAAGGTACCGCGACCCCGAGGTGTTCTACCCCTACGTGACGGAGCAGCTTGGCCTGATGGGGGAGGGGCGCAAGTTCGTCCTGCTCGACGAGGTCCAGCTGCTCGACCACTTTGCCGAGGTGCTCATCGACCTGGTCGCCATACAGGACGTGGACGTCTACGTGACCGGCAGCAACGCCCGCCTGCTCTCCAAGGACGTGGTCACCGAGTTCCGCGGGCGCGGCCAGGAGATTGCCATGGCCCCCCTGAGCTTCTCGGAGTTCATGGTGGCCCGGGGCGGGGATAGGCGGGACGGCTACGGCGAGTATGCGATTTATGGGGGTTTGCCTGCAGTTTGTCTGATTAGCTCGCCCGAAGGCAAGACCGACTACCTGACAAGCCAGTACGACGAGCTCTATATCCGCGACATCGTCGAGCGGAACCACGTCCGCGGCGGCGAGAATCTTGAGGCCTTGCTCGACGTCCTCTCCTCCTCCATCGGCTCGCTCACGAACGCCTCTAGGCTCTCGGCTACGTTCAAGAGCGACAGGCACGTGGACATCGCTCCCGAGACGATTGACCGGTATGTCTCATATTTTGAAGACTCTTTTCTTATCCATAAGGCAAAGCGTTACGATATCAAGGGGAGGCGCTATATCGGCACGCCACACAAGTACTATTTCACTGACCTGGGCCTGCGCAACGCCCGCATGAACTTCCGCCAGGTGGAAGAGACCCACATCATGGAGAACGTGGTCTACAACGAGCTGGTCGGCCGCGGGCTGGGGGTCGACGTGGGCGTGGTCGCTACGAGCGAGACGGGCGGGGACGGAAGGCAGAGGCAGCTGCAGCTGGAGGTTGACTTTGTTTGCAACAGGGGGAGCAAGCGCTATTACGTGCAGTCCGCCTACGCGCTGCCGACGGGCGACAAGCGGGAAAAGGAAGAGCGGTCTCTGCTCAAAACCGAGGACGGCTTTAAGAAAATCATCATCACCAAGGATGGGCTTGAGCCCCACTACAACGAAAAGGGAATCCTGATGATGAATGTGTATGACTTTCTCCTAGACCCCGACAGCCTCGACCTGTAAGGGCTAAGGGCCGGGAAGCCCGCCGGATGCCGCGCAGGCGGCCTATGTAAAGAATGTGCAGGCAGCCTGGCCCCTATCGAAATACTTCTTCAGCTTGGGCAAGTTGAGGTTCCTGTTTTCGAATCTGTAACACAGCATCGATACAATCAACCAACTTCATAGGTTGTCAGACTGTTTCGGCGACCTATCGGGGCGGTGGCAGGGAGCGGGTGCCCGTAGGCAGCGGAACCCTTGGTCGAGCGGAGAGGGGAAGGGCATGGCCATAAAGATACTGATGATTGTGGTGTTCGTCGCGATTGCGGTGGGCGTGGGCATCTACGCGCGCAAGGGGGCGCGTAACGTGGACGGGTTCGTGCTGGGCGGGCGCAACGTCGGCCCCTGGCTCTCGGCCTTTGCCTACGGCACAGCTTATTTCTCGGCTGTCGTCTTTATCGGCTACGCAGGTCAGTTCGGTTGGAAGTACGGCATCTCGGCTGTGTGGGCGGGCATCGGCAACGCCATCCTGGGCAGCCTCCTCGCCTGGTGGGTGCTGGGCCCTCGCACGCGCGAAATCACCCAGCGTCTGGGCGCGGCGACCATGCCCCAGTTCTTCGGCGCCCGCTACCAGAGCAAGGCCCTGCAGATTGCAGCTGCCGCCATCGTCTTCGTCTTCCTCATCCCCTACACCGCGGGTGTCTACAACGGCCTCTCCCGCCTGTTCGAGATGGCCTTTGGTCTGCCCTATGAGGCCTGCATCATCGGCATGGCGGCTGTGACCTGCATCTACGTCGTGCTCGGCGGCTACATGGCCACCGTTTTGAACGACTTTCTCCAGGGCATTGTAATGCTCGTCGGCATCACGGCCGTCATCGTGGCCATCCTGGGTAACAACGGCGGCTTCTCGCAGGCCATTATCAGCCTGTCGCAGATTACCAGCGAGCAGACCCCCGAGCTCCAGGGTGCCTTTGCCAGCATGTTCGGCCCCGACCTGCTCAACCTGCTCGGCGTCGTCATCCTGACCAGCCTGGGCACCTGGGGCCTGCCGCAGATGGTGCAGAAGTTCTACGCCATCAAGAGCGGCCCGGCCATCAAGCAGGGCGCCATCATCTCCACCATCTTTGCCTTTGTCGTGGCCGGGGGCTCCTACTTCCTGGGCGGCTTCGGCCGACTCTACGCCGACCAGATTGCCTACAACGCCACAACGGGCCTGCCGATCTACGACTCCATCATCCCCACCATGCTGGGCACCCTGCCTGACCTTTTGGTCGGCCTGGTCGTCGTCCTGGTGCTCTCGGCCTCCATGTCCACGCTGAGCTCGCTCGTCCTCACCAGCTCGTCGGTGCTCACGCTCGACATGATCAAGGGCAACCTCATCCGCGACATGAGCGAGCGCAAGCAGATTGTCTGGATGCGCGCCCTCATCGTGGTGTTCGTGGTCGTCTCCGCGGTCATCGCCCTGGTCCAGTACAACAGCTCCATCACCTTCATCGCCCAGCTCATGGGCTACAGTTGGGGTGCTCTGGCCGGCGCCTTCCTTGGGCCCTTCCTCTGGGGCCTCTACAGCAAGCGCATCAGCAAGGCAGCTGTGTGGGCGAGCTTCATCGTGGGCGTGGGCATGACCGTGGCCAACATGGCCTTCGGCTTCATCTCCTCGCCGGTCAACTGCGGTGCCATCACCATGCTGATCTCGCTCGTCATCGTGCCCATCGTGAGCCTCTTCACCCCGTCCGTGCCCTTTGAGATTCAGGCGCCGCGGGCCGACAGCGCCACCGACCGCGAAATCGTGGCCAACGTCTTCCCCTCGGGCGACGCGGCCGACGGCGCGGGCGCTGCCAAGGGTGCCGACCTCAACCGCCTGACCGAGGAGCGCGCCGTGCATGCGGCCGACATCGTCGAGGTGGGCGCCCGTGGCTCCGGCGATGACGGCAAGAAGGAGTAGCCTGCGACCCTGAGGCGCCTCGCGGCGAGCGGCTTGCCCCACGCTGGCCGGCGCCTCAGAATAGCCGCGGCTACGCCTCCTCACAATCTGGACGGGCCGCGATAAGGGCGTTTTGGCGACGCGCCATGCGGGTACAGTAGTCCTCGATGGGGGAGTAGCGGCGTGCGCAAGCGCGTGGCAAAGCCAACACCCGGCGCCTGTGCGCCTGGCTCGCCTTAAATGACAAGACCCGCGGCCAAGCCATGGAAATGGCAGGCGGTCGCGGGTCTTTTCCATGCGAGGGGGGCGCCGTCACCACTGCGAGAGAAAGGATCAGTCCGTGGACCTGTCCATCTTCCTCGAGGCCCAGACCTGGGTCACGCTCGTGACCCTGCTCTTCCTCGAGATTGCCTTGGGCATCGACAACATCGTCTTCATCACAATCACGACCGACCGCCTGCCGCCTGAAAAGCAGCATATCGGCCGCAAACTCGGCTTGGCCGGCGCCCTCGTCATGCGCATCATTTTCTTGAGCGTGGCCTCCTTCCTCGTCCACATGACGACAGCGCTCTTTACCATTGACCTGGGCTTTTGGTCGCACGGTTTCTCGGTGCGCGACCTGGTCCTGCTCGTGGGCGGCGGCTATCTCATCTACAAGGGCGTGGTCGAGCAGCGCGACATGCTTCGCCTGACCGAGCAGCGCGCCCATGCCGCGGCCAAGGCGGGCGACGCGGGCGCCATCGCGGCCCGCACGATCGGCCTGGGCCAGGCTGTCGGCACCATCATGGCCATGGACCTTGTCTTTTCCATTGATTCCGTCATTACTGCCGTGGGTATCGCCGACCACCTCATCGTGATGATCATCGCCGTCATCTTGGCTATCCTGCTCATGATGGTCTTCATCGACCAGGTGAGCGGCTTCATCAACCGCCACGCCGAGATGAAGCTTTTGGCCCTGGCCTTCATCACCATGATTGGGTTGCTGCTGGTCACCGAGAGCCTGGGCATCGCGACCCACATCGAGGTCTTTGGTATGGAGCTGGAGAAGCTCTGCGTCTACGTGGCCCTGGCCTTCGCCCTCATCCTCGAGCTTGTCCAGATGCGCTTCAACACCAACCTCAAGAAGTTCGAGAAGGAGCAGGCTGAGGTCGAGAAGGGGCAGGCCCAGCTTGCGGACGGGCAAGCAGGGGCAGAGAGCGAGGAGCCGAGGCAGGAAGAGGCGTAAGGCGAGAGAGTATCCCGCCGCGCCGGTGGACAGACAAATCGGGGCGCCCCGCTCGCAGTCCGCGGACGGGGCGCCCCTTTTACTTAGCTCACCTGGATGGACGCCTACCGGGCGTGCACGGCCGTGGCGATCATGCGGGCCACGGGGGTGCCCAGCTCGTCGCTGATGTCGATGGTGTAGTAGCCCATGGTGTGGCCGTCCCGGTCGGGCCGGGCGGTGGCTATGAGGCGCGCTCCCTTGGCCCGGCTCATGTACTGGATGCTGGACGAGACTGAGCAAGAGGGCGTCTTGCTCACGTTGCAGGCGATGGCCAGGGCAAAGTCGGCCAGGGCGAAGAAGACGCCGCCCATGACGAAGCCCTGGGCGTTCTGGTGACGCTCGTCCAGGTCCATGCTCACCACGGCCGTATTGGTGTCCCAATCAAAGGAATCGACGCGCGCCCCCAGGCAGCTGGTGGCGAACTGGTCCTTGCTGAAATAAGCCCGGATTGCCTCGATGTCCTTGAACTCCTGTTGCTCGGCCATGGGGCAGCCTCCCCCTGATAGACGGTGCGTGAACTTGTTGACGGGCATAATGGTGCGCCAATCATCTCTTTAGCAAA
>CAZEAF010000056.1:0-9731 GCA_964510125.1 uncultured Coriobacteriaceae bacterium | reverse complement strand
CGTGTAAGGTGCAGGCTGGCGCCACAGGGTACCATGGGGCGAGAACGGGACGGTGCCCGGCAGGCCGCGCGCTCGGCCTGCCGGGCGCGGCGCGGTGCTCCGGTCCGCCAATCCGCGAGGAGGTCTGCCCATGGCGCGCATCTATGTAATCGAGGACGACGAGGCCGTACGGGGCGAGCTGGCCACGCTGCTGCGCCGCGGGGGCCATGAGCCGGTGTGCGCCGAGCGCTTCGACCACCTGGCCGCCTCCGCGCTCGCCGCCGCGCCCGACGTGGTCCTGCTCGACCTGGGCCTGCCGGGCACCGACGGCCAGTACGTGTGCCTCGAGCTGCGCCAGGCGAGCAGCGTGCCAATCGTGGTGGTCACGAGCCGCACGACCGACCTCGACGAGCTCATGAGCATGTCGCTCGGGGCGGACGACTTCATCGCCAAGCCGTACAACGGCCAGGTGCTCCTCGCCCACATCGACGCGGTCCTGCGGCGCGCGAATGTCGCCCCCGAGGCGGGGCGCGTGCTGGAGTACCGCGGGCTCACGCTCGACCTGGCGCGGTCCCTCGCAACCTACGAGGGCGCGAGCGTGGAGCTCACCAAAAACGAGCTGCGCATCCTCGCCTTGCTCATGCGCCGGAAGGGCGAAATCGTGAGCCGCGAGGACATCATGGTTGAGCTCTGGAACTCCGACGCCTTCATCGACGACAACACGCTCACCGTCAACATGAACCGCCTGCGCAAGACGCTCGCGTCCATCGGCGTGACCGACTATCTGGTCACCCACCGCGGCCAAGGGTACTCGGCGTGAGCGCGAGGGGTGGGGGTGCGCCATGGGCATAGGCTCTTACCTGCGCGGTCATGTGACGAGTGCGGCCATGGGCCTCGCGGCCTGCGCGCTGCTCTGGCCGATGCTGCGCCTCGTGGGCCTCGGCCCCGACCTCGCCTGGCTGTTCACCATCGTGGTCGCGCTGGCGTTCGCGTGCTCGGGCGCCGCCGACTACCTGCACGGGCGCGCCCTGTATCGGCAGCTCGCAATCATCGCCGACGCGGAAGACGACGTGCTCGAGCTTGCCCGCGAGCTCAAGCCGCCGGGATATCCCGAGGGCGACGTCGTGCAGGCCGCCCTGGCGCGCACGGTCGCGCGGGCCGACACGCTGGTGAGCGAGGCGACGGCGCGCGAACGCGACCACCGGGAGTTCGTCGAGGCATGGGTGCACGAGGTCAAGACCCCGCTCGCTGCGGCCGACCTCATGATTGAGAACCTCGACGACGCGCGCCTGGGACCGCTTTCGAGCGAGCTCGACCGGGTCGACACCTATGTCGAGCAGGCGCTGTTCTACGCGCGGTCGTCATCAGTCGAAAACGACTACCTGGTGCGCACCTGCACGCTCGAGCAGCTGGTAGGAAGCGTGCTGAAAAGCCGGGCCCACCAGCTGGTGGGGGCAGGCGTGTCGGTGGGCATGGAGGGGCTCGGGCGGCAGGTCTTCACCGACCCCAAGTGGATGCAGTTCATCCTGGGCCAGATTGTGGACAACGCGGTGCGCTACCGCCGCAGCGAGGGCGCGCGCATCGACTTCTCCGCCCGGACGCTCGACGTGGGGCTGGCCGACGAGCGCGTGGTGCTCAGCGTGCGCGACAACGGCCTGGGCATCAGTGCAGCCGACGTGGGGCGCGTGTTCGAGAAGGGCTTTACCGGCGAGAACGGGCGCAGGTACGCCAAGTCGACAGGGATTGGGCTGTTCTTGGTGCGCACGCTCTGCGAGAAGATGGGCCTGTCGGTGGGCATCTCGAGCGTGGCTGGCGCGTGGACCTGCGTGGAAGTGACGTTTCCCACGAACCGCATGCGGCTGATTGCGGACTAGGGGCCGGAGCCGGCTGAGGCTGAGGCTGAGGCTGGCTAGCGCCGTGGGCCCCCGCACCCGCGCAGGTCCCTTACACAAGCGCAAGGTCGGGGTAAGCGCAGTCGATGGCCCGCCGGACCCGGGGCGTTCATCCTGGTGGCGTGTACCTTCGTCGCACGAGAGAGAAAGGATGTCCGCCTATGACCGCGGTTCTGGAAGTGAAGAACGTCGAGAAGGTGTACGGGAGCAGGGGAGGCACCACCCGCGCTTTGGCCGGCGTCTCGTTCGAGGTCCACAGGGGCGACTACGTGGGCATCATGGGCGCCTCGGGGTCGGGCAAGACGACGCTGCTCAACTGCATCGCCACGATTGACATGCCCACCGGCGGCACCATCGCCATCGACGGACGCGACGTCACGGCTATGTCGCAGCGGCAGCTTGCCGACTTCAGGCGCGACACGCTGGGCTTCGTGTTCCAAGACGCCAACCTGCTCGACACGCTCACCGCGCGCGAGAACATCGCCCTACCCCTCACCATCAGCCATGTGGTCGCGCGCGAGATCCGCGAGCGGGTGGACCGCGTCGCCGCTGCGCTCGGCATCGACGCCATCCTCGACAAGTTCCCCTACCAGGTGTCGGGCGGCCAAAAGCAGCGTGTGGCCGCGGCGCGCGCCATCGTGGCCGACCCCAAGCTCGTGCTGGCCGACGAGCCAACCGGCGCGCTCGACTCCAAGAACGCCAAGCTGCTGCTCGAGTGCTTCGACATGCTGAACGCACGCATGGGCGCCACAATCCTCATGGTGACGCACGACTCGTTCGCCGCGAGCTACTGCAAGCGCGTCCTGTTCATCCGCGACGGCAAGGTGTTCACCGAGGTCGTGCGCGGGGACGCGACGCGCCGCCAGTTCTTCGACCGCATCATGGAGGTCGTCGCGATGATTGGAGGGGAGGGCGACGATGCTCGCTAGACTTGCGCTGGGCAACGTGCGCAGGTCGGCGCGCGACTATGCCGTCTACTTCGTGACGCTCGTGCTGGGCGTCGCGGTGTTCTACGCGTTCAACACAATCTCGAACCAGGCCGACTTCCTGAAGCCCGAGTACGGCGCGATATTGGGCATGCTGGGCAACGTCATGGTCGGCCTCACAGTGTTTTTGGCCTTTGTGCTGGGCTTTCTCATGGTCTACGCCAACAACTACCTGATGCGCCGCCGCAAGCGCGAGCTCGGGCTCTACCAGGTGCTCGGCATGCGCCGCTCCCAGGTCTCGGTCATCCTCATGCTCGAGACGCTCATGGTGTCGGCGGTGTCGCTCGCGGTGGGCGTCGGCCTGGGCGTGCTGGCGTCCCAGATGCTCGTGTTCGTGACCGCTGCCTTGTTCCACGAGCAGGTCACGGCCTTCTCCTTCCAGTTCTCCCCCGAGGCCCTGGCGATGACGCTCGCCTGCTTTGGCATCATGTTCGTCGTGATGCTCCTGTTCAACCTGCACACGCTCGGCCGCGTGAGGCTCATCGACCTCATGGGGGCCGAGCGGGCCAACGAGCGCATCAAGGTCCGCAACCTGCCGCTCTCGCTGGCGCTGTTCGTGACGGGCTGCGCGCTTATCGGCGTGGCGTACGGGCGCCTGCTCCATGACGGCCTGCCCATCGACGGCACCGACGACGCGCAGCTCCGGTTCCTCGTCACTACGGCCCTGATGGTCGGGGGCACGCTGCTGTTCTTCTACGCGCTGTCGGGCTTTCTGCTCATCGCGGCGCGGCGCCTGCCTGGCGTGTACTGGCGGGGGCTCAACATGTTCACCGTGCGCCAGCTGGGCGCGAAGATCAACACGTCCTCAGTGAGCATGGCCGTCATCTCGATTATCCTGTTCCTGGCGATTACGAGCGTGACCGGCGGCATGAGCATCTGCAACACGCTCACCGGCAACGTCGAGCAGCACACGCCCTGCGACGCGAGCATCTGCGTCGCTTATTACGGGGAGAACGCGTGGTCGTCTCTCGATACTGGCAGCCTCAAGGACAAGGCGGGCGTCGCCACGACCGACCTGGATTACGTGGCTCTTCTGGCCCAGGCGGGATACGACCTTGAGGGCCTTGGCGACGTCGCGGTCCTCAACCTCAAGGACGCGACGCTGGCGATGGACGACCCGGCCGCGGGGTCCATCTCCGCGATGGCGCAGGCGACGGGCCAGGCGATACCGACTGGCATGGAGAGCTCCGACCTCGATTCGGCCGATATAGGGGTCATCGGGTTGAGCGAGTTCAATGCGTGGCGCGCGCTTTTGGGCCTCGACCCCATCGAGCTGGGCGAAAACGGCTACGCCATCGCCAACGACATGGGCGAGGACCTCACGCGGTTCTACGACGGGGTGCTCGGGCAGGGGTACTGCCTGACCATCGCCGGCGTCGGGCTGGTCCCAGCGGTCGAGACGACGATTGACGACCTGTCGGCCTCGGTCGCGGACATGCCAATGGGCTCCAACCCCGGCTGCCTCATCGTGCCCGACGCTGTGGCAGACGCATGCGCGCCCTATGAGGCATACGTCAACGTGATGTACGGCCCCGGCGTCACGACTGAAGAGGGCGACTCGTTCATAGCCGGCCTGGACGACCTTGACACGTCCGCGCTGTTCGTCGAGGACGGCAAGTGGGTTGCCTACACGGGCACCGTGGTCACCGCCACCGAGAACTGGTCGAGCGTCAACGGTCTGTCGGGCGTGATTAGCTACATGGCAATCTACATCGGCTTCGTGCTGGTCATCGCATGCGCCGCGATTCTTGCAATCCAGCAGCTCTCGAGCACGAGCGACTCGGTCCCGCGCTATCGGCTGCTGTCCGAACTCGGGTGCCCCACGCGCCTCGCCTATCGCTCGCTGCTCACGCAGAGCCTCGTGTACTTCCTGTTCCCGCTGGTGGTGGGACTGACGCACTCGTTTGTCGCCTTGCAGGTCGTGACCGGCCTCGTGGCGCTCTTCGGCCACCTGGACATCGTGCAGTCGTCGGTCATGACAGCCGCGCTGTTCGTGGCGGTGTACGGCGGCTACCTGTTCGTCACCTACCGCGTCTCGCGCGGCGTCGTGCGCGGCTCGCTGGTGGGCGCGTAATCGCGCGGGTCAGGCACCCGGACGTTGAGGCGGGTGCCCGAGCGTTGAGGGTGCCTAGGATGAGAAGGGCGCCTGTCGCGGCTGCGGCAGGCGCCCTTGCGCTTAACGGAACTGTGGGATAAGGGCCCGCATGGGTCCTCGGGCTACAGCGCCTTGCGGTAGAGGTCGGCAATCTGGTCGCGGGTGAAGACCACGGGGTTGTTCTCGACGTTGGCCGCCGACACCTTGAGGCAGTTGTCGGCCATCCAGGGGATGTCCTGCTCCTTGACGCCCAGGTCGCCCAGGGTGACCTCGAGGCCAATCTGGTGCAGGAGCCCCCGCAGCTTGTCGGCGCAGTCCGAGGCCGCATAGCCGCCCAGCAGGCGGGAGACGGTCCCGAACTTGACCGGGTCGCCCGTGTAGGAGGCCTCCACCACCACGGGCTCGAGCGCCGCCAGGCCCTGGCCGTGCACGATGTCCCGCTTGCCGCTGGCCGGGTGCTCCATGCCATGCCCCAGCGTGACGCCGGCGGTGTTGATCACGATGCCGCCGATGGTCGCGGCCACGGCCATCTCCTCCCAGGCCCGGCGGTCCTGCGAGCCGTCGCAGAGCTCGGGCAGGTTGCGGGCGACAATGCCAATCGCGTAGAGGGCCAGGGCGTCCGTGAGGGGCTGGGCCCGCCTGGAGGTGTAGGCCTCGATGGAGTGGCACAGGGCGTCGAAGCCGACGGAGGCAAGGGCCTTGCGGGGCAGCGTCGTCATGAGCTGCGGGTCCACGATGGAGGCGCGGGCCACGATGGCGTTGGTGCGCAGGGACTTCTTGTCGCCGGTCTCGTCGTCGGTGAGCACCGCGAAGCCGTTGCCCTCCGAACCGGTGCCGCAGGTCGTGGGCGCAAGGACGATGGGCAGGGCCGCGTCGCCGGTCTTGCGGCCGTAGATGTAGTCGAAGACGTCACCCTCGTTGCAGGCCATAAAGGCGATGGCCTTGGCGCAGTCCATGACCGAGCCGCCGCCCAGGCCGAACACGACGTCGCAGCCCTGGGCCTTGGCCAGCGCGGCGCCCTTCTCGGCGCAGGACTTGAGGGGGTTGGGCGCCACCTCGTCGAACACGACGGACGAGACGCCGGCCTCCCCTAGGCTCTCCTGCACGCGGTCGAGCAGGCCGCTTTTCTTGACGCTGCTGCCCCCACAGACGAGCAGGGCGTGCTTGCCGTACGCCGCGGTGACAGCCCCGGCCGTGTCAATCTTGCCCCAGCCGAACTGGACGTTGACGGGCAGGAAGTAGGAGAAGTCGCCCAGCGCGGGGGCAGCCCCCTGCGCGCCGGCAACCAGGCCGGTCCCCGCCGCCGCCACAGCGCCCGCAGCCGCGGGGGCCGCCGCGCCACTGGCCTTGCGTACATCGGAAAGGGCCAGCTCAAAGGCCTCGTCGAGCTCAGCTTGGGCCTTCTGCTCGAGCTCGCCGCTCAGCACCAGCTCGACCTCGGTCCCGAACTTCTCGCCGTACTTGACCTTGCAGATGACAAAGAACACCGCGCCCAGGGCCAGCCAGCCGCCAACAATGACCCACTCCTGGGGCACCAGGGCCGCAGGCGAGCCGGGCACCAGGTAGAGGGCCAGCATGGCGCCTGCCATGACCACGGCAATCCCGCCCACGAGGGCCGCCCTCTTGACCTTGTAGGGACGAGCCATGTCCGGGCGCCTCTTGCGCAGGATGAGGAAGGAGACCGCGACCATGAGGTAGGCGGCCACGCAGCCGAAGTTGCCGGCGTCGACGACCCACACCAGCATCTTGCGGCCGAAGAAGGGGGCCAGCATGGACAGGCCGCCGATGAGGAGCAGGGCCGCCACGGGGGTCTTGAACTTGGGGTGGATGCGGGAAAAGACGCGCGGCACCATGTAGGACTCGCCCATGGAGTACAGGGCGCGCGACCCGCCGATGAGGAAGGAGTTCCACGAGGTCACGACGCCAGCCATGCCGCCGACGATGAGGACCTTGGACATGAGGTCGCTGCCGAAGGCGTTGCCCATGGCCTCGGCCGTGACCAGGCCGGCGCCGTTGGACATGGAGGCCGAAATCTGGTCGGGGCTCATGAGCAGGCCCACGCCCAGGATGATGAGGGCGTAGAAGACCACGGCGCAAACAATCGAGAGGATGAGGATTCTGCCGATGCGCTTGAGCCCGGTGTTGATCTCCTCGGCCGCCTGAGGGATGACGTCGAAGCCGATGTAGAAGAAGGGCGTGACCAAGGCCACCGCGATGATGCCCTTGAGCATGCCGCCGGAGTCCTCGGGAAGGAACATCTGCCCCTCCAGGTTGGCGGTGCTGCCCGAGAAGAAGGAGCCGGCGATGAGCAGGATGCCCACGGCCGCGATGATGATGGTCAGCACGCTCTGCACCCGGGCCGCCGTCTCCACACCACGGATGTTGATGGCCAAGATGACGGCGGCCACGATTACGGCCGTGACCAGCCAGCTGGCGTAGACGTCAAAGCCTGCCACCGTGTAGAGGTAGCCCTGCATGAAGCCGGGGAAGATGTACTGGATGATGGTGGGCAGGGCGCAGGCCTCAAAGCAGGAGACCGAGGCGTAGCCCAGGATAATCATCCAGGTGCAGACGTAGGAGCCCACGGGCCCCATGGCCGCAAAGGACCAGGCATGCTCGCCGCCGCACTGGGGCATGGCGCTGGTGAGCTCGGCGTATGTCAGGCCCACGAAGTAGACCATGACGCCGCCGATGGCAAAACCAATCATAGCGCCGATGACGCCGCCGCTCTCAATCCAGTCGCCCGAGGAGACGACCCAGCCCCAGCCAATCATGGCGCCAAAGGCGAGCACCAGGATGTCCCACGCGCTCAGAACCTTGTTGAACTCAGAAGTCTTCTTTTCCGCCGCCATCCGTCTCGCCTCCCCCTAGAGCCTCTCGTGGGCCATCTCGACGAACGACTCTATGAGCCGCGCCGTCTTCGCCCATCCCAGAACGGAGCTGTCCACCATGAGGTCGCGGTAGGTCCGGTCCCCACGGTTGGTGCCGGTGATGTACTTGTAGCGTTCGTGCAGCTGCTGGTCCTTGAGGTGGCACTGCTCGCGGGCCTTCTTCTCGGAGAGGTGCTCCCCCTCCATGACGGCACGGACCCGCACGTCCTCGGGCGCGTAGACGAACACGTTGATGCAGTCCGTCACGCCCTCGAGGATGTAGTTGCCGCAGCGGCCGATGATGACGCAGCTGCGGCAGGCCATCTTGCGGATGACGTCGAACTGGGTGTAGATGACCTTGTTGGTGAGGTTGGCCGTGCGCGGGCCGAGCGAGGTGTCGAACTTGAAGCGCACGTTGGTGTCGCTCTCCGTCTGCTCCACGAGCGAGCTCTCGACGTCGAGCGCCTGGCCCACCTTGTCCACCAGGTCGCGGTCGTAGTACTCGATGCCCAGGTCTCGCGCCACGAGCCTGCCAATCTCGGGCCCTCCGCTCCCGTACTCCCCGCCGATGTTGATCACGATGTGATCCATGGGCCCCGTCCCCCTTTGCAAACTCAGGGCCCCGGACCCGCACGCCGCGAGCCCGGGACCGTCGGACACCTTGTTTAACCTGCGATTTCCTCCACGCAGGCCCGCAGGATCTCCACCGCCTCGTCGCAGTGGCCCTTCTCGACAATGAGCGGGGGCACCATGCGAATCACACTGGTCCCGATGGCTGTGACCAGCAGGTGCCTCTCCAGCGCCTTGTGCTTGACCTCGACGCTGTTGACGCCCTCCTCGAACTCCACGCCCACCAGAAGGCCCTGGCCGCGCACCTCCTTGACATGGGGCAGGGTGCGGAGCTTGTCCATGAAGTAGGCGCCCACCTCGCGGGCGTTGCCGGCCAGGTCGCGTTCGAGCAGGTCGTCGACCTCGGCCAGGGCCGCTGCGCAGGTCACGGGATGGCCGCCGAAGGTCGAGCCGTGGGAGCTGAGCGTGAAGTGCTTGGCCACCTCGTCGGTCGCGCAGATGGCGCCGATGGGCATGCCGCCGCCCAGGGCCTTGGCCATGGAGACGATGTCGGGCTTGATGCCGTAGTTCATGTAGGACATGACGGCGCCCGTGCGGCACCAGCCGGTCTGGACCTCGTCGAGCAAGAGGAGCAGGCCGCGCTCGTCGCAGAGCTTGCGCAGGCCGCAGAGGAACTCCTTGGTGGCCGGGTGGACGCCGCCCTCGCCCTGGACCGGCTCGACCATGACGGCGATGGTGCTGTCGTCCACGGCTGCCTCGAAGGAGGCCAGGTCGTTGAAGTCGGCGTACGTAAAGCCGGGGGTCATGTCGCCGAAGCCCAGCTGGCAGGCGTTGTCGGGCTGGCCGGTGGCCGACATGGAGCCAAAGGTGCGGCCGTGGAAGGACATCTTGGCCGTCACGATGCCGTACTTCTGGGGGCCGTAGGTCTCGGTGCCGTACTTGCGGGCCAGCTTAATCATGGCCTCGTTGGCCTCGGTGCCAGAGTTCTGGTAGAAGATTTTGTCCATGCCCAGGGCGGTGCAGACCTTCTCAGCCAGCAGGGCCTGGGGGATGGTGTAGGGGTAGTTGAAGGTCTGCATGATGTCCATGCACTGGTCGATGACGGCCATGACGACCTTGTCGTTGCAGTTGCCCGTGCTATTGACGGCGATGCCCGCGTAAAAGTCCAGGTAGGGGGTGCCGTTCTCGTCGTAGATATACATCCCCTTGGCGCGCTCCGCGATGAAGTCGAAGCGCTCGTAGGTCTCCATCATGTACTTGTTGACCTTGTCCTTGATGTCCTGGGCGGTGAGGCCGGTGTCGGTGAGGCGCATGGGTGGGTCCTTTCCTTTGGTGGTTG
>CAZEAF010000055.1:0-9743 GCA_964510125.1 uncultured Coriobacteriaceae bacterium | reverse complement strand
TTACTTTCTATATTGATGAGCGCGTGCTCAACGAAGAGGTCAAGCTCGACATCAACCGCTCCTGGACCCATCTGGGCGGCGTGCTTGTGCGTCCCCGCAAGGCCCAGGAGGGGCAGGCCCCGCGCAACGTGGTGCACGTGATGGTGAAGTTCGGGGCCCGTCCCTACCTGGCCTGCGACGGGGCCGAGTCGGACGCCAACTGGACCGAGCGCGTGGAGCACCACCTGATGGCCACCATGCGCAACATAAGCAGCAACGCCGTGGCCTTCAACCGCCGCCGGCGCAATGCTGGGCTTGCTGAGGTTTCTCTGGACGCTATGGAGTTCGAGCTGGAAGGGGGGCGCCTCACGCTGGAGTTCGCGCTCGACTCCAACGGGGAGCTGCCTGTCGACTGCGCCTCCATAGCCTCGGCAGTGCGCGCCGCCCTGGGGACTGGCGCCCTGGGTGAGCCCGCCCCCGTGCGTGTGCGCATCCCCTCGCGCCGCTCCTGCGACGAGCAGGCAAAGGCAGCCGCCGAGTTGGCCGCCGAGCGGGAGCGTGTGGCCGCCGAGGAGCACGACGCCCAGATTGCAGCCGAGGAGGAGGCCCGCCAGAAGGTCGAGGAGGAGGCCGACGAGCGCTTCATGGAGTCGCCGGAGCTTGCGGCCGAGGTGGCCGAGGAGGAGGCCGCCCAAAAGCCCGACTCGCCCCTGGAGCTCGCGCCCCTGAGCGACGAGGAGTGGGACGCCCTCTACGGTGTGGCCGACCCCGCCTTTACGGTGGACTACCGCATCTGGGAGCCTGTCTACGCTGACGGTTCCTCGCGCGAGTTCGACTCTGAGACCGGCGCCTTCGTGGCCTAGGGGGGACTTCCATGCTCAACGCCATCGCCGGCTGCGACGCGCGCATCGTCAAGGTCCAGGGGTCTGCCCGCGGCGGCAAGACCGAGGCCCTGGTGCGCCGGGTCGCCCGGCTTCTCGAAAACGGGGTCGACCCGACCCAGGTCCTCGTGGCCGTGCCCACGGGCTTCGCCGCCCAGGCGTTCAGGGAAAGGCTTGCTGCCGGGGTGCGCCCCGAGCTGTCTGCGGCCGCAGCTGCGGTGACCGTGGGGCGGCCTCTGGAAATCTGCTGCACCGTGCTGGACGAACCGGCTGCCCGGGCCGCCTCAGGGCGCGTCCCCCGGATTCTGAACGACGCCGAGCAGGCCATCTTTCTCGAGGACATGAAGACCCTCGGCATGAAGAGCAGCCGCCTGCGCAATATGCTCATGTTTTTCTATGCCCAGTGGAGCGCGTTCGAGGACGAGGAGGAGTGGCTGATTCCTGGCGAGGAGACCGACGTGCTCGCCTACGCCCGGCGCATCCTCACGGCCACCGGTGCCGTGCTGCGCCACGAGGCCCCCTATCTCTGCGGGAAGTTGCTGTCGAGCGAGACGGGCAGGCCGCTGGGCGCCCGTTTCTCCCACGTGCTGGCCGACGACTACCAGGACTTCTCCCGCGCCGAGCAGGTGTGTCTGGGATTGTTGGCCCGCGAGCAGCTGGTGGTCTGCGGCGACGCGTCGCGCGCCACGGCGGCGAACACCGACTATCCCAACCCCGAGGGCTTCGCGAAGTTCGAGCGCCTGCACCGCAACGTGGCCGTTTTTGACCTGGGGGAGGGACACGGTATCGCCGGGGCGCTGGCTTTTGAGAAGGCCCTGGCGGCCGCGGCCACAGCGGGAGAGGACTCTCCGTCGCTGCTCAACCCCGGAGAACGCCCGGTGGCCGGCGACCGGGGGAGCGCCTGGGCCCCAATGCCCTGCGACGCTTCCGAGGCGGCCGATGGCGCGGTCTTTCTCCGATGGGAAACTCCGGAGGAGGAGCTTGCCGGGATTACCCGGGCGGTGCGGGCCTACCTGGCGTCCGACCCCGGCCGGCGTCCCTGCGACGTGACGGTGGCGGTGCCCACCCGTCGCTGGGGGGACCTGGTGCGCAGGGCCCTGCGGGCCGAGGGGCTGGCGTCCAGCGGCGCTGGGCTGGGACCGCGTTTGGGCGGCGACCCCCGGGCCGCCGGCCATCACGGCGCCCTCACCGCCTACGTTGCGCTCTGCCTGGTGGCCGACCCCCGCGACATGGTGGCCTGGCGCCTGTGGACCGGCTTTGACAACGCCATCACCAACAGCGAGGCCTGGGAGGCGCTGTACGGCCGGTGGTCCACGGGAGACCGGCCGCTCTACGACGTGCTCGCCCGCACGGTGGCGGACACGAGCGAGGCGGACCCGGTGCTCAAGGTCGCCGTGCTGCGCAGGGCCTGGGACGCCGGCCAGGCCCTCATCGAGCGATGCCAGCCGCTGAGGGGGCTCGACCTGGCCGACGCCCTAGGTTTGCTCGGCGAGCCCGTCTTTGAGGAGGCGCTGGCCTGCGTCTGCCCCGGTGAAGGGGCCCGCGAGCTTCTGGCCCGGGTGCGCCGCCATCTGGCGAGCCCCGTCTGGCCCGACGACCCCGAGCGCGTGCGCGTGGCGCTCTACGAGAACCTCGGCGGGACCCAGAGCCCGCTTTTGCTCATGCCCGGCATGGTGGACGGCTTGCTGCCGGCCCGGGAGGTCTTTGAGATTGACCGCACCGATAAGCGCCGCCGCAAGGTTCTGTGCGACGACCGCGCACGGTTGCGCCGCTGCATCGTCACGGGTGCCGACCTTGTGGTGGGCTCGGCCTTTGTGCAGGCCGACCTGGAGGTGGCCGAGGAGTCCCGCATGCGCGTCGAGCGGGTGGCCTCGGTCGAAGGCCGCAGGCAGTGCGTTGTGGCCCCGTCGCTCTACTTTGAGGAGGCGGCCGGCGCCTTCGGGGGCTTTACCGCCGCCGACGCGGTGGATATGGGGGCGCTCTTCGCAAAGAGGCCATAACGGCGCGTCACGAGGGCCGGCCGGCGCGCGCTGCTCGGTGGGCTCGAGCGGCCGGGACGCTTGGTGGAAGACGGGAGGGCCGATGAGGGAGTTCAAAGCGGAGTCCAAGCGCGTGCTGGACCTGATGGTGAACGCGATTTACACGAACCACGAGGTGTTCCTGAGAGAGCTCGTGTCCAACGCCTCCGACGCGCTGGACAAGGCGCGGCTGGCCGGGGCCTTTGCCGGGGCCGTCGACGAGGAGCCGGGCATCCACATAGCGTTTGACCCCGAAGCCCGCGAGCTCACGGTGAGCGACAACGGCGTGGGCATGGACGCCCGGGGCCTCGAGGAATGCCTGGGCACCATCGCCCACTCCGACACCGGCCTGCTCAAACAGGACGGGGCCGCCCAGATGATTGGCCAGTTTGGCGTGGGGTTCTACAGCGTCTTCATGGTGGCCGACCGCGTGCGGGTGGTTTCCCGAGCCCGGGGGGCGCAGGAGGCCTACGCCTGGGAGAGCGACGGGGTGGCGGGCTACACCGTGGAGCCCGCCGAACGGTCTAGCTTCGGCACCGACGTGACCTTGCATCTGCGCGCCAGCACCGTTGAAGAGAATCTGGAGCGCTATCTCGACCAGAGCTCGCTTCAGGCCTTGGTGCGCCGCTACAGCAACTACATCCGCTACCCCATCACCATGGACCTGGTCGAGGAGTCCTTTGACGAGGCGGGGCAGCTGGTCCGCGGCGAGAGGGCAGTCCGGACCGTGGTGAATGCCCGTGACCCCCTGTGGGCCCGGCCCGAGGGCGAGGTGGGCGAGGAGGAGCTGCGCGACTTCTACCGGCAGGAGTTCGGCGACCCCGAACCGCCCCTGCGCACCATGCGCGTCCGGGTGCGGGGGGCCATCGCGTACGACGCCCTGCTGTTCGTGCCCGCCGAGGCACCGGCGGAGCTCTTTACCAAGGACTATCCCTACGGTCTTAGGCTCTACAGCAACGGGGTGCTCATCGATGACGCCTGCCAGGCCTTGCTCCCCAGCCACCTGCGTTTTGTGCAGGGGGTGGTGGACACCGCCAACCTGCACCTGAACGTCTCGCGTGAGGCAATCCGGGAGGACGCCCGCATCGACATGATTTCCCGTCAGATTGAGCGCGCCGTGACCGACGAGCTGCACGCTATGATGGACGAGGACCGCGCCGGCTATGAGCGGCTCTTTGAGCAGTATGGCACCGGCCTCAAGTTCGCCATCTGCTCGAGTCGCGGGACCCTCTCCAACGTGCTCAATGGACTGCTTCTCTACTGGTCGGCCCGGGAGGGGAGGCTCGTCTCTCTGCAGGAGTACGTCGACGCCCTGCCGCCGGCTAGGCATCAGGAGATTCTCTACGCCGCAGGTGGCGACGTCGAGCGCCTGGGCCGCTCGCCGGCGGTGGCCGCCATGGTCGCCCGGGGACGCGACGTGCTCCTGTGCGACAAAGGGGCCCAGGACGAATTCTGCTTCATGGTCATGGGCACATACAAAGGCGCAGCTTTTCACAGCGTGACCAGCGCAAACCTGACCGAAGACGCCCCGGGGGAGGAGCCTGGGACGGACGAGCCCGACAAAGTGCTGGCGGCAATTAAGGAAGCCGCCCCGCTGCCCCTGGTGCGCGCGGTGCCCTGCGGGTGCTTCCGGGGGCCCGACGACCCGGCTTCTCGTCTGGCCACTGACGGCATGATGACCCTCTCCATGGCGCGCTACGTGAGCTCCAAGCTGGGCAAAGACGAGACGCCCCCGCCCCTCTACGTGCTCGAGGTGAACCTGGGCCACCCCTTTTACCGCCTAGCGCATCAGGCTTGGAAGGACGCCGATCACGAGCTCCTGCGCCACTGCGCCGTCGTGCTCGTGGGGCAGGCCATGCTGGCCGAAGATGTGCCCCTGGAGGACCCGGCGGCCTTCAACCGGTCTGTCTGTGCCCTGATTGCACGGTAGGGTCCGTATGATAGAAGCGCGTCGCATGTCGAGGTCTGGTGGACATGCTGCTTGGCCATTTGGGAAGGGAGCTTATGGGTGAAGGCACCATGATGTCGCGGACTCTGTCGCGCGCCGCGTCGACCGTCATTCTGACAACCGGCTTTTGCCTGCATAATGCGTGGGTTTGCGCCGCCATGTACTCTCCGGAGGTGCTAGGTGCCACGGCGCGGCTGCCGGGGGCGCTGAGCGGAAATTACTCACTGCTCTATCTCACTTCCATCGTGGGGTTCGCCTTGGCCGCCTTCATGGCCGCGCGCTTTGACCAATCGATTATCCGTTTCTCCCGCTCACGGCGCGCCATGGCGGTGGTGGCGGCTCTCGCCTGTGGGGGAACCCTGCTGGCGCTGGCGCCGGGGGGCACCGCGATGGAGACGGTGGCCGGTGTGGTGACCGGCGTCGGCTCGGCGGGGCTGGCCCTCTACTGGGGCATCGCCCTCTCCCGGGCCTCCGAGCGCGACGCTGTCGTGAGTGTTCCCGTGGGGGTGGTCCTGGGCTTTGCCCTCAACAGCCTGGTCATTCGGGAGATGGCCGCGCCGGCGGGAGGCGTCGTGGTGGCCCTGCTGCCGCTGGGGGAATGGCTGTGCCTAAGCGTGGTGACCCCGGCACTTAGTGCGAACGTCCTGCCCAAGTTCAACACCCTGAGCGACGGCAAGGCCCGTTTTGGTCGGTTGCTGCTGGAGACCGCCGCCTCCGTGGGTATCGCCCTGGGCGTGCTCAAGCAGACCGCCGTGCAGGGGAGCCTCGGTGGCGTGCTGACCCCGGCCACCCCTGTGGTGCTTCTCGTCGCCGGCGCCATGGTGGTGGCGCTTTACGCGGTTTTCCCCCTGGTAAAGACCAGCGGGAACTGGGACGCGCTGTTCACCGCCGTATGCCCGGCAGCGGCCTGTGCGCTGTTGGTGGTGGCCTTTTTCGTGGCCGACTACGGCCCGCTTTTCGACCTGTTCCTAGCGGCCACGTACTTTCTCTATGAGTCGCTGACCTGGGCGTACTGTGCCATACTCGCCCATCGGCTCAGGCTCTCGCCCGTGTTCGTCTTTGGCATGGTCCGCGGCATGCTCACTATGGCGATGTTTCTGGGGGTCGTGGCCATCGCCTACGTGGCGCCTCTGGTGGGCTCCGGCATCGATTCCCGGGGCTTCGTGTTCATCCCCATGGCCCTGATTTTGCTGGCGCGGGCTGCGACACCCAAGGAGAGCAAGTTGCTGCGAGAGACAGTCCGGTGCCCCGCCGTGCGGCTGGCGGTCCTTGAGATGGACGAGCGTCTGGCCCTGCTGGAGACCAACCGGTCTCAGTCGGTCGAAAGGGCCAAGGAACTCCAGAAAACCGGGGCGGGTGCGGATGAGGCGGCCTCGGGGCCGGACGGTCCTGCCGCAGGTGCCGGGGCGGGGCCTGCGGACACCGGCGGCCGCTTCTCGCGGCGGGTGCGAAAGGTGGCGGCCATCTACCTGCTGACCGAACGCGAGACGGACATCCTCTTCGAGCTGGCCAAAGGCAACTCGGCCGCCTACATTCAGGAGAAGCTCTGCATCTCGGCAGGCACGGTCAAGACCCACGTGCGCAACATTTACCGCAAGTGCGACATCCATAAACGCAATGACCTGATGCGGCTTATCGAGGAAATCGACGACTACGACTAGGATGACTGCAGTCGTCGGCCATACCGTCTACGCCAACTCAACCGTGGCGCTGACCGGGGCTTCGGGCGCGTCTTGGAGCACCTCGGCCAGCAGCCGCTCGTCCTCTTCGCAGTAGCCGAGCACCACCCGGGCGGCTCCCTGGTAGAACTTGGTCTCCGAGAACTTGAGCACATCGCCGGCCATCATGGGCAGCCAGTTGTTGAGATGGTTGCGCACGAAGTCGTACTGGCAGCGCAGGCTGTTCAGGGCCTCCTCTTCCTCGTCGTTCACCAGGGCCTCGGCGGTGCGCAGGCTCATGCGCTGCATGAACTCCAGTTCCAGGGCCAGATGGTCCTCGAGGTCGTTCCACACGCCCTTCTTCAGGTTGTTGTGGCGATAGTACTGAAGGACCTCGCCGCGGGCCTCCCGGGCGAGCAACCGCCGCTCGGATGTGTAGACGCTCTCGTAGAGGTAGGCGGCGGAGTAACCGCTGGTGCCGTTGCCGATAAAGGTGCGGGAGTAGTCGATGGCGAGCTCGGTGGTGCTGCCCTGCCATGCGTTGCGCAGGTATTCAAAGAGGTCTTTGAAGCCCTGGTCCATGGACGCGTTGCCGGTGTTCGTGGGGAACTGCATGTGCTTGAGCTCGCAGATCTGGTCGTAGTCGAGCTCTTTGCGGAATATCCCGGCTAGAAGGCCATACATGTTGGCTCGGGAGGCGAACAGCACGGCGAGGTCGTTGTTTTCAAAGGCGATTGGGGCGGCCTGGGGCGCTTCGGGCGAGGTGGTGGCGACGGTCATGAAATCTCCAATCTACGGCGGAAGGGACGCGCGGCGGACAGCCCGAAGGGGGCGCCAGCTGCGGGGTTTCGGCGCGGGGCCGTCTATTGGGCGCAATAGGCCTCGAGCTCGGGCAGCAGGGAGCGGCCCAGGTCGGTGAGGTTCCAGAGGGAGCCAGCCCACCGGATGGCCTGCGTCGCCTCCAGGATGTCGATGAAGTGGGCACCGTAGCGGCGCGGGTTGTGGGTCACCTCGAACGTCTCGGCCAGCTCCACCAGCTCGGCCTTGGGACGGCCGCCATCCAGCATGGCGTCCATCACGGCCAGGTAGACCTCGGCATAGACGGCGTCGGTGCCCAGCACTTTCTCGCGCCATTCGGTTCCCTGGGTCAGCTCGTCGTAGGCCTCCAGGCCGTCGGGCGTGGAACGCCAGAGCGGGCTGGCGTCGCCCTCGATGGACAGGTAGCTGACATCGCCAGACGCGGCGTCCGACGGGAGCAGCGGGGTCTCGGTGGCGCTGGCCGAGCCGCTGGCGTGGGGTTCGGCGACCTCTGCGGGCCTCTCCGACACCGGGACCTCGGGGGTCTCCAGAACCAGGGCGCCCGCGCGCTCGAGCATCTTGCAGTAGGCCATAGGGCTGTAGACCGACAGGTTGTCGGCCGCCTCGGCCTCGATGCGCTCAAAGAGGTCGTCGGCGTCGATGCCCTCGCGAGCCCAGTCCAGAATCGAGAGCAGGATGTGGCGCCGTCCGGCATTGGTGGTGACGAGATTACGCACGGCGTTCACAACGCCGCCGGCGCACTCGGGAGAGTAGGTCGAGACGCGGGTGGGTCGGTGTCCGGCTTCCGAGGGGGGCAGCGGCTTGGGCAGCAGCACGCTGGTGTCCTGCTCGAGCCAGTCCTCGGTGTCCTCTCCCTCTATGAACTCCAACGGGTCGTATTCGGCTTCGGGGACCGACGTTAAATCGAGAGTGGTTGTCGATGTGATGGGCATCGCGGCCTCCTTGGGTGTCTTTATGGCGCATGGGACGCGGGGGGTGCCGCAGGGCCGGCGAAATCGGTGCGGGCGGCGTCCGTCAAAACACAGCTTATGGAGAGGGCTCTGGGGGCACTCATGCGATTTGGGGTATTTTCCCCCGCCCCGGCAAGAGGGGGAGGGTGCCTCGAAATACCCCCTTTTTCCGTAGAGACGCCCCAGGTGAGCGCCCTATCATGGCTCTGGGCCCGGTGGATGGGCACCCACTCTCGAAAGGATGGATTATGGTAGATGTCCGAAAGCTGGGAGTAGGCGCGGGCGTGGTGGCGCTCGCCCTTGCAGGCTCCCTGGCAGCGGCGGCCACTCAAGCGTCGGCGCTGCCCTACGCCCACAGCGAGGCCCAGGCTAGTGCCAGCGGGGGTCTCGTGCACATCGCGGTGACCCTCGACTGCTCCCAGGTCGGCGGTTCCGTGAAGGCGGTCTGGCTGCCCGTTAACAGCAGCGAGGCCACCGTCGAGGCGGTCATGAACGAATTCCTCACGGCAAGCGAGAACAAGGTCGACCGTTTTGCCCACGAGGACTACGCCTTGGAGTCGATGGCTGACTTTTTGGCGGACAAGAACTACACGGTCGCCGTCTACAAGGCCGGCGCCCAGAATCCCGGTGCCGACGCCGTGTACACGAGCGATTCGGTGGGCGACGCGGCATATGCCGAGCTCGCCACGGGCGACGGCGTGTACATCACGGTCATCGAGTAGCCTCTCTCTGCTCGATGGGCGGGCCGCGCGTCGTCTCAAGAACCAAAGAACGCCCATCCATCCCATGACCTGCCCCGGCTTCCAGTCCAACCTTTGCCGAGGCGCGCGTCGGGGACCCCTCCCGGAAACGAGGGTCCTCGGCGCGTTGTTCGAGGGACTTAGACCTCGAGGCCCTTATGCAGAAAGGCCCGCTATGCGCACCGAATCGTACCTCGGCCTATTCGACTCCCTGGCCGACGCCCCCATAACCGTCCGACCCGAGCGCTGCGTGCTCGTGCGCAACCGCCACGCCACCTGCAATCGGTGCGCCCAGGCCTGCCCCACGGAGTGTATCTCCGTCGTCGGCGGCGCCGATGGGCGTGTGACCATCGAGCCCGAGCGTTGCGTGGGTTGCGGCACCTGCGCGACGGTGTGCCCCACCGGTGCCCTCGAGCCGGTCGACCCCACCGACCGAGAGCTTTACGAGCTGTGCGTGCGGGCCATGGGGGCCGACGGGCGCCTGACCGTTGCCTGCGAGCACGCGGCGGAGGCAGCCCCCAGCTCCCAAGGGGAGAAGGGCGCCGTCGTCGTGCGCTGTCTAGGGCGGGTGGACGAAAGCCTGTTGGCGCTTCTGGCCCGGGCGGGCGTCCGCGAGGTGGCGTTGGTCTGCGGACACTGTGAGGACTGCCGCCGCCGCCCCGGGCGCGCGGTGGCCGAGCGGGTGTGCGAGACCGCCAACGCCCTGCTCGCGGTCTGGGGGCAGCGTCCGCTGGCGCACCTGGAGGAACG
>CAZEAF010000054.1:7215-9943 GCA_964510125.1 uncultured Coriobacteriaceae bacterium | reverse complement strand
AGATAGTTGCAGTTGACGTAGCCCACCATGTCCAGGCGGGGGGAGTAGACCAGCCAGTAGTCCGCGCTCGTCCTCTCCTGCACCTGCACGGTGTCGAAGTTGTACAGGGCGCCCAGCTCGTTGCGGGAGTCGTACGCCATGGCGCAGCGCAAGGCCAGGTAGCCGCTCTGGACGTTGACCTGGTAGGTGTTGACCAGCGAGCTGTTCGCGTCCACCAGGTAGTTGCGGTTGACGTACCCGCTGCGGCCGAGCGTGGGGGCGTAGACCCACCAGTAGGTGGGGTCGGACGTGTCCTGCACCTGGACGGGGTCGCCCGTGTAGAGGGCGCCAATCTCGTTGCTCTCGTCGTAGGCCTTGGCAAAGCGCAGGGCTAGGTAGCCTGTGGCCACGCTCACCAGCATGGTGGCATCGACCGTGCCGGTGCCTCCCACCAGGTAGTTCTTGTTGACGTAGCCCGACTTGCCCAGGCTGGGCGCCCAGACCCACCAGTAGGTGGGGTCGGACGTGTCCTGGGCCTGGACCGTGTCGCCCGTGTAGAGGGCGCCGATTTCGTTGCTCTCGTCGTAGGCCTTGGCGGTCCGCAGGGCCAGGTAACCTTTGGCCACGCGCACGGTGTAGGTGCCGTCCCCGCCCACCAGGTAGTGGCGGTTGACGTAGCCCGACTGACCCAGGCTGGGGGCGGAGACGTACCAGTAGGTGTCGTCGCCCACCGCGAGAAGCTGCACGACGTCGCCCGTGTACAGGGCGCCCAGCTCGTTGCTCGCATCGTAGGCCATGGCGGTGCGCAGGGCCAGGTAGCCCTTGGCCACGCTCACCGTGTAGTAGCCACCTGTCTGGACGGTGGCGCTCGTCGCGGGCGCCGCGGGGGCGGTGACGGTGGTGGTGGCGGGCACGGTGGTGATGGGGACGACGGGAACGGTGGTCACAGTGGCGGTCGGAGAGACCGGGGCCAGGGTGCCGCCGGCGATGGGCTGGGTCCGGGCCGCAGCCAGGGAGGTTTCGGGCATCGAGGCGAGCATACCCGCGGCCACAGCGGGCATCGCGGCCGCCAGAACGCCGAACTCTCGCCGCGTGAGGCCCCTATGGGTTCCGGCCGGAGCTGAGGAAGAATGGCGTGGGTTGGTGTTCGAAGGCTTCATGACGTCTCCCCTCGTCGCGGTGTTGTCGGCAGCCCCTTAGAGAGCCTCTTAGAGTATAGCCCTCTTTTTAGCGGGGAAACGCATGGACGGCTCGGCCGCACCCCGCCGTACCAGGCAATTGTCCAAACTTCACGCCTTGCCGCACCAAGCCACCCTCCCGACCATATATCCCTCCTGGTTGCCCCTTTGCCCCACCTGTGCCCCGGCCGGATTCGCTCTCGCGTGCCGGCTGCATACGGGTAGAATGCATTGAGAAAACACACAGGGCGAGGGTGAAGGGACGGGCGGCCATGTCGGATGTCAGATATGCCAAGGCCAAATCGCAGGTGTCGGTGGGGCTGCCGACCCTGCTCGAGCGGCTGGAGGCGCTTGCCGTCTTCCGTCACCTACTCGACGAGCCGGTGATAGCCAACCTGATTCGCTACCTGCGGCTCTGCGCAAAGCCCGGCGAGTCGCGGGCCGACACGGTCGGGGCTTACGCGGCCTTTGTCGCCAGTCTCTACGCCACCGGCGCGCCCGACCTAGCCAGCCTTGTGCGCGACCTGGTCTGCGAGGACGACAACCCCTACGTGCGGCTGGTCGGGGCTGGCAGCGAGGCCGGCCCGGCACTGCGCGCCACCGTGGGCAACGAGCTCGAGACCCTGCAGCTCGTGGCCGGTCTGGAGCCCGGGCAGCTGGCTCCCGAGGGCGGCATTGCGGGCGGCCCCACCTGGCTGCCGCGCTTCGAGCCCGGCTCCGCCGACATCGCGGCTGCCTACGCCGACTGCCTGGCCCACATAGGGCAGCGGGGCTACGGCATCTACGCTCGCTTCCACATGTTCTATCTGGACGACGCCCGGGTGGCACCGGCACCGAGGGCGGGTCTCGAAAGGGGCCCGGCGGCCGCCCAGCAGGCGGAGGTCCTCCTCGCCCCTGTCGCCCATCCCGACCCGGTCCGCCTCTCCTGGCTGGTGGGTTACGAGCGCCAGCGCCGGGCCATCGTCGACAACACGCTTGCCCTGCTCGAGGGTCGGCCGGCCGTAAACGTGCTGCTCACGGGCGATGCCGGCACCGGAAAGTCAGCCACGGTCAAGGCCATCGGCAATGAGTACGCCGACCGTGGCCTGCGCGTCGTGGAGGTGCGCAAGGACCAGCTGCGCGACATCCCCTGCATCCTCGATGACCTGGCCCTCAACCCGCTCAAGTTCATCCTCTTCATCGACGACCTGTCCTTTGCCGGCGACGACGACAACTACAGCGCCCTCAAGGCCACCCTCGAGGGGTCCATCGCCGCCCGGTCCAGGAACGTGGTCATCTACGCCACGAGCAACCGCCGCCACCTGCTCAAGGAGACCTTCTCCGACCGCGAGGGCGACGAGGTCCACCTCAACGACACCCTGCAGGAGGCCCTGTCCCTGTCGGCCCGCTTCGGCCTGCGCGTCGCCTTCGACAAGCCAGACAAGGCCGGCTACCTGGCCATCGTCCGCAGTCTGGCCGAGCGGGCGGGTCTGAACGCCGAGTCGGACGAGCTGGCCCAGGCAGCCGAGCGCTTCGCCATCGGGGCCGGCGGCAGGTCGGCCCGCGGCGCCCGGCAGTTCGTGGACCTGGTG
>CAZEAF010000054.1:0-7115 GCA_964510125.1 uncultured Coriobacteriaceae bacterium | reverse complement strand
CGGGGATGTGAATTTGATTGAAATGAAGAACGCCGTAGACAAGGGCCGCTCCCTCGTGTATTGTTCTTCCTCGCAGTTGGTGGGCAGAGATGAACGCCAGTTGCCAGTGGGGTGGTAGCTCAGATTGGTTAGAGCGCCGGCCTGTCACGCCGGAGGTCGCGGGTTCGATCCCCGTCCATCCCGCCACTGATTATGAGACAGGCCAGAGGGCACGCGCCTTCTGGCCTGTTTTCGCGTGCGACGGGATTTTCCGTCCCCGGTCGCGGTGTATGCTTAACACCTTGGATGATGTTCGACGGCGCCGAAACGCGCATGCAGGAAGGGGACGGCATGGGCAATCAGGACGAGCAAGCGGGGACCGGTTCAGCCGCGCCCGGCACAACCGGCGGCGCGCCGTCCTCCTCGGTTGCCGGCTTTGCCCCCGAGAGCAGGGTCCTGGACCCCGTGCATGTCTGTGCCTTCGACCTGGACGGCACCCTGCTCGACGGCCAGTCAGGCTCGCTCATCCTGGTCTACCTCATCAAACGCCACCTGGTGGGCGCGGGCGCCTTCTGCCGGGCCGCCTGGTGGGGCGTCCGCTACAAGCTCCACCTGCCCCACCGCCAGTCCGAGGTGCGCGAGATTCTCATCGGCAAGATTAAGCACCTGCCCACCTCCGCCATCGAGGCCCTCATGCGCGACTTCCACGACGAGGTCATGATTCCCCACTATCGAGCCGACGGCATCGCTGAGCTGCGCCGGCGCAAGCGCGAGGGGGAGTTCGTCATCATCGTCTCGGCGACGTTCGACGCGGTCGCTCAGGCCAGCAAGGAGTATCTGGGCGCCGACGCTGCCCTCGCCACCCTCATGGAGACCGACGAGCGCGGCCACTACACCGGGCAGGTGAAAGGCGAGGTCACGGCCGGTTCCGAGAAGGTCCGCCGCATCGAGGAGTACGCCGACGGGCGCTTTGGCCGCGGGGGGTGGATCCTCTGCCGCGCCTACGGCGACCACTACACCGACGCCCCCCTGCTGGAGAGCGCCGACGCCTGCTACGTCGTGAACCCCGGCCCCACCATGAGGCGGGAAGCGGCCCGTCGCGGCTGGCCGGAGCTCGAGTGGAACTGATGCAGCCCGAGGTCCCCTTCAACGTCGAGGACCTGCGCGCCCGCGTGCGGTCCATCGGCGGCGCCCACTGGCGGGACCTGCCCTGGCGGCACACGCGCGACCCCTATCGGATTTGGATATCAGAGGTCATGCTCCAGCAGACTCAGGTGGCCCGGGTGGAGGCCCGCTGGCCGGCCTGGCTGGAGGAGTTCCCCACCGTGGAGACCTTGGCCCAAGCGGATGATGCCCGGGTCTTGGCCGCCTGGCAGGGCATGGGCTACAACCGGCGAGCCCTGGCCCTGCACCGGGCGGCCCAAGCGGTGGCGGGCGACTACGGCGGGGTCTTCCCCCGCGAGGCGGACAGACTCCAGGCCCTGCCGGGGGTGGGGCCGGCCACGGCGGCGGGCATCCGGGCCTTTGCCTTTGACGAGCCCGGCGTCTACCTGGAGACCAACGTGCGGGCCGTCTTCATCCACGAGCTCTTCCCCACCGCCTCGTCCGTGCCCGACGCGGCCCTGGTCCCCCTCGTGCGCGAGGCCTGCCCCCAGACGGACGTGCGCGGCTGGTACTACGCCTGCCTGGACTACGGCGCTTGGCTCAAGCAGGCCGGCCCCAACCCCACCCGGCGGGCCCGCGCCTACACCCGCCAGCCGCGCTTCGAGGGGTCCCACCGGCAGAAGAGGGCCTTTGTCCTGCGCTGCCTGCTGGGCCAGGAGGAGCTGGAGCCTGTCGACGGTCCCGGGACCGCGCACACCGCTGCCCCAGATACCACCGCAGGCGCCGCCTCCTCGGACGTCACCGCAGGCCAGGTGGCACAGGCCCTCGACCGCGCCGAGCTGCGGGCGGGCCGCCAGGCGCTCGGCCTTGCCGCCACCTGCGCCCTCCTCGCCGAGCTTCAAAGGGAAGGATTTTGCTATGAAATAGATGGATTTTGGCATGCGGGTTCACGGCCTGTGTGACAAAGCCATCGTTTCGAAGCACAATGGGTCACAATAGGCGCAGGGATGGGTATGGGTTCTGCGGGATGCGGACGTCGTCCCGATTCCAGCCCCCTGCGGGAGAATACAAGGGAGAAAGAGGAAGCCATGGAGTTCCAGAACTCTCAGACCAAAAAGAACCTCGAGGCCGCCTTCGCCGGCGAGTCCCAGGCCTGCGTCAAGTATGGCTACTACGCCAAGCAGGCCCTCAAGGAAGGCTACGCCGCCATCGCCGACATCTTCACCGAGACCTCGGGCAACGAGAACGCCCACGCCAAGCTCTGGTTCCGCTTCCTGCATGACGGCGAGATTCCCGAGACCACCCAGAACCTGCGCGACGCCGCCGCTGGCGAGAACTACGAGTGGACCGACATGTACGCCGGCTTCGCCAAGACCGCCAAGGAGGAGGGCTTCCCCAAGATTGCAGCCAAGTTCGAGGCCGTCGGCGCCATCGAGAAGGCCCACGAGGAGCGTTACAACCAGCTGGTCGAGCGCTTGGACAAGGGCGAGGTCTTCAAGCGCGACGACGTGGTCGTGTGGAAGTGCTCCGTCTGCGGCCACCTGCACGTGGGCGCCGAGGCCCCCAAGGTCTGCCCCGTCTGCGGCCACCCGCAGGCCTACTTCGTGCAGCAGGTTGTGAACTACTAAGACCTGGCCACGCCAAGGTCTGCCCGGGCCTGAGCCCGAGTCTGCACCCGCGCCTGCCGGGCTGATTTTCGGGTTGACATAGCACGCAGGAATGTAAGACAAACGTAATGCAAAGCCCGCCGCACCCACCCGTGTGCGGCGGGCTTTTCGGTGCAAAAGGCCCAAAAAGGGGGGCAGGAGCGGTGTGTGCCACCCGTTTCGTCGCCATCCGTTTTATTCACAAGAGGTACCAACGCATAATCCGCACATAGAGCGGCAACGATTTCACCACAGATTGCAGGAGCCTTCAAAGACGAAGTGTCCTGCTGGTAATGGCCCGCCACTGCGTTATCGAGCGGTGATACAGGACTCGGTAATAATAATATGGCAATAATTATTCTCTGTCTTTACAATGTGCCCCATTTGGCTGACTAAGGGTGCCAAACCAGAGAAATCCCCGCTGAAAGCGCATATTTTCCTTAAAGAAATGTTAGGTTATGAACGTCACGACTGGTGCGCCCTGTAGGGGAAGTGCCAGCCATACAGGAGCGCACTACTGAGAAGAGAGGGAGGTGCTTGGATGGCAACACAGCAGGTCGCAACCGGCAGCAAGCTGGAGCAGTCGCTTAAGGCGCACGGGGTTTCCCGCCGCAGCTTCTTGGCGTACTGCGCGGGCATCGCTGCCATGATCGGTCTGTCGGAGGCAAACGCCCCACAGGTTGCTCAAGCTCTCGACACGGTCATCGGCAACACGGAGGGCAAGCTCAAGCCCGTCATCTGGATGGAGGGCTCTTCCTGCACGGGATGCTCCGAGTCCTTCGTGCAGACGACCAACCCCGACGTGGCCACCTGCGTGCTGGAGTTGCTCTCGGTCAACTACCAGGAGCTGCTCTGCGCCGCTGCCGGCAAGTCGCTTGAGCAGGCCCGCAAGGACACCATCGCAGCCGGCGGCTACATCCTGGTCTACGAGGGCTCGGTCGTCAAGGGCTGGGACGGCAACGCCCTGCGCGTCGGCGGCGAGAAGGGCACGGACGCCCTGCTCGAGACCGCTGCTAGCGCCGAGGCTGTCATCGCCCTGGGCTCCTGCGCCTGCGACGGCGGTTGGCAGGCTGCCCGCCCCAACCCGTCCGACGCTTGCGGCGTCCAGAAGTTCCTCGAGGACAACAGCGTCACCACGCCCGTCGTCAACATCCCCTGCTGCCCGGCCAACCCCGAGTGGTTCACGGCCGTCGTCGTGCAGTACCTGCTGATGGGCACCCTCCCCGAGCTCAACTCCAAGAACGAGCCCAAGCTCATGTTCAACGAGACGATCCACGACAACTGCCCCCGTCGCGGTCACTTCGAGAACGGCGAGTTTGTCTACCGCTTTGGCTCCGAGGAGGAGAAGAAGGGCTACTGCCTTTACGCCGTTGGCTGCAAGGGCCCGCAGACCTTCACCAACTGCCCCGTGGTCAAGTGGAACCGCCGCGTCTCCTGGTGCGTCGAGGCCGGCGCCCCCTGCCAGGGCTGCGGCATCATCACGCCCAAGCGTCCCACCCGCAACTGGGTCGACGAGAACACGCCCTTCGTGGCCCGTCACCGCTACTTCCAGCTCGGTGACTGGAAGCTGTCTCCCGCCGGCATCGCGGGCGTCGTCACGGGTGTCGTCGTGGCGGTGCTGGTCGTCCACGCCATCGGCATGAAGGCCACCAAGCGCACCGACGGTGGCGCCGACTTCGAGACCGAGCGCGTCTACGACGTCAAGCACAACAACGAGCAGGCCGCTGAGTACGCCCAGGTCGCCGACAAGCTCTATGACGAGCTCGACGAGAAGGGCATCGAGGGCCGCAAGATTAAGAACACCAAGGAATAGGGAGGAGGACGAAAACACATGGCAACTTCTACTATTGACCCGGTATCCCGTATCGAGGGACATCTCCGCGTTGAGATGGAGGTCGAGGACGGCAAGATCAAGGAGGCCTGGACGTCCGCCGGTCTGTTCCGCGGCATGGAGCTCATCCTTGAGAACCGCACCCCGCACGATGCCGTTCTGATTTGCCAGCGCATCTGCGGCGTGTGCCCCGTCTCCCACTCCAACACGTCCACGATTGCAGCCGAGAAGGCCTTTGGCATGAACCCCGCCGAGGGTGGCCGCATCGTCCGCAACCTGGTGGAGTTCGGCCAGTTCATGTACTCGAACATCACCTGGTTCTACGTCCTGAACGGCCTTGACTACGTCAACCCGATTGACGCCGCCTCCGCCGACCCCAAGGCCGCGCTCGATGCCGCCGTGGACGCCGGCACCCCCGCCTTTGACGCCGTCAACCTCAAGGCGCGCCTGGGTGCCTTCGCCGAGAACGGCCAGCTCTCCATCTTCTCGGGCAACTGGTTCGACGCCATGGACGCCGACGGCAACTCTGCCTACCACCTGAGCCCCGAGCAGAACCTCATCGTGACGGACCACTATCTCGAGGCCATCGAGATTCAGTCCAAGGCAGCTGAGGTCTCGGCCATCATGGGCGGCAAGATGCCCCACGTGACGACCTTCATCCCCGGCGGCACCACCTTCGTGCCCACGATTGAGAAGATCGACGACATCAAGTTCCGTGCCGACGAGATTGCCACCTGGACCAAGAACACCCTCTGGCCCGACACGCTCATCCTCGCCAAGGCCTACGAGAACGGCTTTGAGTACGGCCAGGGCGTCGGCCGCCTGGGTGCCTGGGGCGTCTTCGAGTCGCCGTCCTACGACCCGGTCGACCGTTACCTGCCCGCCGGCATCCTTCAGCCCAACGAGGACGGCACCGACTGGACGCTCGAGGAAGTCGATCCGCGCAAGATTACCGAGAGCACCAAGCACGCCTACTACAAGGACCACGACCCGGCCGACCCCATCGAGGGCATCACCGAGCCTTGGTACCCGACCGAGGGCGCCAAGCACGACGGCAAGTACTCTTGGTGCAAGGCCCCCCGCTACGACGGCAAGCCCCTCGAGGTCGGCTCGCTGGCCCGCGTGCTCGTCGCCTACAAGCGTGGCGTGCCGCGCATCGTCGAGCTTGTCGACCAGATTCTGGAGGAGCTCGGCCAGTCCGGCAACCTCGCCATCCTGAACTCCGTCACCGGCCGCATCGCCGCTCGCGCCTGCGAGACGGTCTACCTGGCCGAGAAGTTCCAGGACGAGGTCCAGGACCTCATCGACTACATGGCCGCCGGCGGCGACGACTGGTACACCGAGCCCACGAACACCACCGGTACCGGTGAGGGCATGTGGGAGGCTCCTCGTGGCGCCCTGTACCACATGGAGACGGTCACCAACAACAACATCGACAAGTACCAGATCATCATTCCGTCGACCTGGAACCTCGGCCCCCGCGACGAGGACGACGTCCCCGGCCCGCTGGAGCAGGCGCTTGTCGGCACCGAGGTTGTGGACATCGACAAGCCCATCAAGGCCCTGCGCATCATCCACAGCTTCGACCCCTGCACGGCTTGCTCGGTGCACATCTTCGAGCCCAAGACCGGCAAGGAGTTCAAGTCCGTCGAAAGCCCCTGGGGGGTGAGGTAAGTGCATCTCGCACATTATCGTGAGGCACACCCGTTGCCTTTCGTAATCACGCACTGGATCAACGCGGTCTGCATGTTCGCGCTGATTCTGACGGGTTTCTATATCCACTACCCGCTGTTCGGCGGCATCATGGGCATTTGCCGCGGCATCCACGTGTGCGCCGGCATCATCATCACGATCAACTGCATCGTGCGTGTCGTGCTTGCCTTCGTGGTCAAGTCCGCCCCCTCGGGCGGCACCCGCTCCGTCGTCCGCGACTACAAGACCTGGCTGCCTCAGCAGAACAACAAGCACCAGCTGGTCCAGTGGGTCAAGTACTACCTGTTCATGCGTAAGACCCACCCGCTCGGAGCCAAGCTCGGCGTCCCGCAGAAGCTGTCCTATCTGCTCATCGCCCCGCTGCTGCTCTTCATGGCCTGGACTGGTTTTGCCCTTTGGATTCCGACGAGCACCTGGGGCATCTCCCAGTTCCTCGTCAACGCCTGGGGCGTCATGACCGTCCGCGTGGTGCACTACTTCATGATGTATGTCTTCATCATCTTCATGTGCATCCACCTCTACCTGGCCAACATCGAGGGCGTCGCTCCCACCAAGCTGATGTTCTTCCGTACCGAGGCCCCCGGCCTGGTCTACGACCCGGTCAAGCGCAACGTCGTCGGCTTCGACGGCCTGGGCAAGGAGCCGTCCATCGGCGAGCCCACCCAGAAGCTCGACCTCGACAAGGAAGGCGCCAAGTGCTAGAGGCGCTTGGGGCGTGAGCTTCGAGGTCGGCGGCTTGACCGCCGGCTGAGGGCCTGCGTCCGAGCGAGGAGCTTTACAAGGAGGGACCCGGGTTGCGGGTGGCTGAGGCCGCCCCGCGCCCGGGTCCTTTTTTTGCTGCC
>CAZEAF010000053.1:8665-10514 GCA_964510125.1 uncultured Coriobacteriaceae bacterium | reverse complement strand
TGTATACTACTTGGAACACGTGTCTAGTTGAGGAGGTCTTTATGGGCAGGTCTGGCGGAGGGGGTGGCGGAGGCGGCTTTTCCGGCGGGGGGTTCTCCGGCGGCGGCCGTTCATCCGGCGGTTTTTCAGGCGGGTCTCACAGCGGCGGCCGGTCTAGCGGATCTGGCGGCCGGTCGGGCGGGTTCGGTGGCGGATCTGGCGGGCCGGGCGGACCCGGCGGCTTCGGCGGCGGGCCGGGCGGGTTCGGCGGCCCTCCCCACCATAGGACCACCTTCTTCCCCGTCTTCATAGGCGGGTCGGGCGGCAATCGGGCAGGTGGCTCGCGCCAAGGCGGGGCGGGCGGCGGCTGCGCCACGGTCGTCATCATCATCCTGGCCGTCCTGCTCATCTTCGCCCTCCTCGCAATCCCCACCTGCAGCTCCTCTAACAACAGCAGCAGCGTGACCAAGTCCACAATCGAGCGTGAGGCCCTGCCCAGCTCGGCAGCCACGGCCACCGGTTACTACACCGACCTGGACGGCGACTGGATCCACCAGCCCTCGGTGCTCGAAGCCGGCCTCAAGGTCTTTTACAAGGAGACGGGCGTCTGGCCCTACGTCTACATCCTGCCCAACGGCCAGACCACCTCGGTCAACGAGCTCTCCTCCATGGCCGAGGACCTCTACGGGCAGCTCTTCAGCGACGAGGCCCACTTCCTGCTCGTCTTCTGCGACGACGGCTACGGGGGCTTCAACTGCGGCTATACCGTGGGCTCCCAGGCCAAGACCATCATGGACGAGCAGGCTCTGGCCATCCTGAGCGACTACCTGGACCGTTACTACCAGGACACCAGCCTGTCCGAGGAGGAGGTCTTCTCCAAGGCCTTCGAGGACACGGGCGAGCGGATTATGACGGTGGAGAAATCGCCCGTCGTGCCCATCGTCATCGCCGTCATAGTCATCGTCGTCGCGGGCACGGTGATTATCGTCGTCAAGAAGCGGGGCGAGCAGCGCGAACGCGAGCAAAAGAGGACCCAGGACATCCTCAACACGCCGATCGAGAAGCTGGCGGGACAGGATGACGAGGCCGTGAAGCTGGCTGAGAAGTACGAGAACGGAGGGCAGGAGGGTAAAAGGTAATTGCGGACCTGACTATGGCAGCCAAGAGATAGGAGACCAGGCATGGGCATTCTCGACCGTTTCAGCGACATCATCAAAGCCAACATCAACGACCTGCTGGACAAGGCGGAGGACCCCGCCAAGATGATCGACCAGTACATGCGCGAGCTGACCGACAACCTGGCCGAGGTCAGGCAGGAGACCGCGGCGGTCATGGCCGAGGAGACCCGGACCCGCCGCCTGGTGGATGAGAACGACAAGGAGGTCGCCCGCTACGAGGACTTGGCCCGTCAGGCGCTCAAGGCCGGCAACGAGGGCGACGCCCGCGTCTTCCTGAGCAAGAAGCAGGCCCTGGTGTCCAAGGGCGAGTCGCTCAAGACCTCCTACGAGGCCGCGCACTCCAACGCCGTCAAAATGCGCGAGATGCACGACAAGCTGGTGAGCGACATCGAGACCCTGAACGGCCGCCGCGAGGCCATCAAGGCCAAGACGGCTGTGGCCAAGACCCAGGCCAAGGTCAACAAGGTCAGCACCGCGTCCGACAAGGCCGAGGGCGCCATGTCCGCCTTTGCGCGCATGGAGGCCAAGGCCGACCAGATGCTCGACCAGGCCAACGCCGAGACCGAGCTGACCAAGTCGCCCAAGGACAAGGCCGCCGAGCTCGAGGCCAAGTACGAGGCCGCCGGCAACACCGCCGGCGTGGACGACGAGCTCGCCCGCCTCAAGAAGGAGATGGGCCTGTAGGCTCCCTG
>CAZEAF010000053.1:0-8565 GCA_964510125.1 uncultured Coriobacteriaceae bacterium | reverse complement strand
CGGCAGTCGTGAATTATCGATGGGGGATTGGGGTGCGCACGGCGCCGCCACAAACACAGCGCACCTCTGAGGGACGATTCCATATGACAAAATTGTTACAGCTGGAGGCGTGTAACGGCGTTTACCTGCGGTAACGATGATGTCGCACAAGGGGATTTACGGGCGGGAGCACAGGCGGTGTTCGCTCCTCGCGCGACCACGTCATATCGAGCAAAGTTTGGAGGCAGGCCCCAGATGACGCGCCAGACTCTCTCTCGAGCGGGCCTTTCCATCTTGCTGAGCTGTACCATCGTGAGTGCGGGGGCTATGATGGCGGGCTGCTCGAGCACGAGCGACGCCACCCAGGCCGCTGCATCAACCGACAGCGGGTCCGCGAGCGCATCGGGCGCCCAGGCGTTTCTCACCAGCTCGACGAACACGGCCGACGCCCAGGTCTCCCCCGGCTCCGCTGCCAGCGCCCCGGCTGCAAACGCCGCCACCTCGGCCGCCGCCCTTGCATCCTCCACAGCCGAAGGTTCCGCCGCCTCGTCTCAAGCCTCGTCAAAGCAGGTCAACCCGGGCGTGGCCTCGGCGGCGGACCTCCCCTCCCAGGCAACGACGGCCTACACCAGCCGCATCTACACGGAGGAAGCCACCTCCGCCAAGCTTTTCTCGAGTAAGGACGAGGCCCCCGACAAGAGCGTCTCCTTTGTGGGCGACATCACGTCCGCCTCGGCGGTCCCCGGCTCCATGGCCAGCGCTGCCGCCGACGCCTCCTACCGCGACGGCACTTACTACGCGACCGGCCGCGGCAAGGGCGGCGACCTGCCCGTCACCCTTGTCATCGAAGGCGGCCTGGTGACCCGCATCACCTTGGGCGAGAACGACGAGGCCCCCGCCATGCTCGAGAAGGCGCGCGACACCGTGGTCCCGGCCATCATCGCCACTCAGACCACCGACGTGGACACGGCCACCGGCGCTACCATCACCAGCGAGGCCATCATCGACGCTGTCCAGCAGATTCTCGACAGGGCGGCCCGCTGATGCCGCGAGTGCACGACGTCGCCCTGGTCTTTGAGGGCGGCGGCATGCGGGCCAGCTACACCTCGGCCATGGCGTCGCTGCTCATGGAGCAGGGCATTGGGTTCGACTATGTCTGTGGCATCTCCGCCGGGTCCAGCAACACGGTCAACTTTGTTTCTGGCGATGTCAAAAGGACAAACATCAGCTTCACGGACTTTGTCCTCGACCCGCGCTTCGGCGGCGTCAAGACCTGGCTGCAGGGCAAGGGCCTCTTCTCGGCCAAGTGGATCTACCAGGAGGCCGGCAAGCCCGAGGGTCCCTTCCCCTTTGACTACGCCTCCTTTGCGGCCGACCCCGCCGAGGTGGGCATCCAGGCCTTTGACCGTGACACGGGCGAGACGGTCGTCTGGGGCAAGAAGGACATGCCCTCGCTGGGCGACACGCTCATCCGGGTCCAGGCCAGCAGCTCCCTGCCCCGTGCCATGCCGCCGGTGACCATAGGCGGCCACGTCTTTTACGACGGCGGCCTGGGCGAGGGCGCGGGCATCCCCATCCACATGGCCGAGGAGGCTGGCTACGAGCGCATGCTGGTCGTGCTCACCCGCCCGCGGGGTTACCGCAAGTCGGCGCCCGGCAGGCTGGACAGGGCCATCGCGAACTCCTTCTGGGGCCATCCTCACGTCAAGAAAGCCCTGCTCAGCCGCCCCGACCGCTACAACGCGGAGCTGGACCGCCTGGAGGAGCTGGCCAAGCGCGGCCAGGCCTGCGTCGTCTATGCGGACAAGATGGCCGTCTCCAGCGGCACGACCGATTACGAGGCCCTAGTGCGCAGCCACGCCGACGGCGCCGAGCAGGCCGAGAGGGAGTTGCCCCGCGTACGGGAGTTTTTAGGCCTCTAGCTGGCAAGCTGCCCATGCCCTACGCTCCCGATGGTACGATGCACAAACGGGGTCGCGCACAACCGCCGATTGCCGCGCATTGAGAGGAGAACGCCGCCTATGATCACAACAGGAGCGGACATCATCGTCCGCACGCTGATGGAGCAGGGCGTTACCACCGTCTTCGGCTATCCGGGCGGTAACGTCATCAACATCTACGACGCGCTGTACGAGCACGTCGGCGAGATTCGCCACGTCCTGGTGGCCCACGAGCAGGGCGCCGCCCACATGGCCGACGGCTATGCGCGCGCTACGGGCAAGGTGGGCGTCTGCATCGCCACCTCGGGCCCGGGTGCCACCAACCTGGTCACCGGCATCGCCACCGCCTACCTGGACTCCATCCCCATGGTGGCAATCACCGGCAACGTGGCCATGAACGTCATCGGCACCGACTCCTTCCAGGAGCTGGACATCACCGGTGTCACTCTGCCCATCACCAAGCACAACTACTTCGTGAGCGACGTGAGGGAGCTGGCCGACACTATCCGCGAGGCCTTCGAGCTGGCCATGAGCGGGCGCCCCGGCCCCGTGCTCGTCGACGTGGCCAAGAACGCCCAGCAGGCCACCTGTGAGTGGGACGCCCACCCGCCGGTGCGTCCGGCCTACACCTTTGCCGCGGACGCGTCCGAGGTCAAGCGGGCTGCCACCATCATCAACGAGTCCAAGCGGCCCCTGGTCTACTTTGGCGGCGGCGCCATCTCCAGCGGCACCGAGCAGTCCATCCAGGAGCTGGCCGAGGCCATCGACGCCCCCATCTCCTGCTCGCTCATGGGCATCTCCGGCATCCCCACCGACTCGCCCCGCTTCCTGGGCATGGAGGGCATGCACGGGCGTTTTGCCAGCTCGCGGGCCATGGTCAACGCCGACTGCATCATCGCCTTGGGCGTGCGCTTCAACGACCGGTCCACGGGCGACCGCAAGCGCTTTGGCCAGAGCGCCCGCATCGTCCACATCGACGTGGACGAGTCCGAGCTGTCCAAGACCCTCGACGACGCCTGCGACCTCCACGGCGACCTGCGGCTCACGCTGGGAAAGCTCCTGCCCCTCGTGGACCAGAGGACCCGCTCCGACTGGGCCTTGCAAGTTCAGTCCTACCGCGAGCAGGAGCGCCGCAACGCCGATACCCGCGAGGGCCTCACGCCCCGCAACGCCATGCACATCCTGCAGGAGTTCCTCCAGCCCGAGACGCCCGTGGTGACCGACGTCGGCCAGCACCAGATGTGGGCGGCCCAGCACCTGCACTTCTCCTTGCCCCGCACCTTCATCTCCTCGGGTGGCCTGGGCACCATGGGCTTCGGCATGGGCGCGGCCATCGGCGCCTCCCTGGCGACGGGCAGGCACACGGCCCTGGTCATCGGCGACGGCGGCTTTGGCATGTGCATGAACGAGCTGGCCACGGCTGTGACCTACAAGGCCCCGGTCGCCATCCTCCTGTTCAACAACAAGACCCTGGGCATGGTCCGCCAGCAGCAGCGCTTCGTGTGCGACAAGCGCTACTCCAACACCGACCTGGACCAGCGCCACACCGACTACGTGGCCATCGCTGAGGCCTTCGGGGCCCAGGGCGAGCGGGTGGACTCGCTGGAGAGCCTGCGCGAGGCCCTGGCCCGCGCCTTTGCCTCCCCGGGTCCCTACCTGGTGGAATGCCCCATCGACAAAGACGAGCTTGTCCTGCCCATGATGCTGCCCGGTGGCACCATGGACAACCTGATCGTGAAGGGGGATGAGTAGCGTGGACCGCTATACGATTGCCATCCTCGTGCGCAACCAGTTCGGCGTGCTCAACCGCGTGACCAGCATGTTCCGCCGCCGCCAGTTCAACATCGCCTCGCTCACCGTGAGCGAGACCGAGCTGGCCGATTACTCCCGCATCACGGTCATCTTCGACGGCGAGGAGGGGGCCAAAAAACAGCTGGTCAGCCAGCTCTACAAGCTCCCCGACGTCACGCGCGTCAAGGAGTTCGGGCCCAACGAGGCCATCAGCTCGGAGCTCCTCCTCATCAAGATGAGCAACGACCGCGCCACTCGCAGCGAGATTCTCGACGCCGCCCACGCCTTTGGGGCCGAGGTCATCGACTACACGCGCCGCTCGCTGGTCCTGCGTCTCACCGACGAGACGGACCGCATCGACGCCTTTATCGACCTCATGCGCGACTTCCACATCCTGGAGATCTGCCGCACGGGCGTCGTGTCCCTGGAGCGGGGGAGCGGCTCAATCGGCCACTAGGGGCGGTCTGCCGGGCGCCGGTCTGCCAGCCGGCTCCCGGACCGGGCGCCCCGCCGCATGGCGGATTCAGGGCGTCTACATGGCAAAACGGGTTCGTCTTATGAATCCTATGAAGATACTTGGAAGGACCCCCTTGCGGGCGGATACTTCACTGAACCGCCCGGCATGACCGGGGGTGTGACTCGAGAGGAGCAAGTAGGCATGGCAGAGAAGAAGTTCCGTCTTTTCCACGAGCAGGATTGCGACATTCACAAGCTGGACGGCAAGAAGGTCGCCATCATCGGTTATGGCTCGCAGGGCCATGCTCACGCAGAGAACCTGCGCGACTCCGGCGTCGAGGTGAAGATTGGCCTGTACGAGGGCAGCAAGTCTGCCGTCCGCGCCAAGGAGCAGGGCTTCGAGGTCCTCTCCACCGCCGAGGCCACCAAGTGGGCCGACATCATCATGATCCTCATCAACGACGAGAAGCAGGCCAAGACCTACAAAGAGGACATCGAGCCCAACCTGGCTCCGGGCAAGACGATTGCCTTCGCCCACGGCTTCAACATCCACTACGGCTGCATCACCGTGCGCCCCGACTGCAATGTCATCATGATTGCTCCCAAGGCCCCGGGCCACACCGTGCGCTCCGAGTACGTGGCCGGCAAGGGAACGCCCTGCCTGGTTGCCGCCCATCAGGACGCCACCGGCGACGCCTTTGACATCGCCCTCGCCTACGGTGCCGCCATTGGCGGAGCCCGCGCGGCGCTTCTCGAGACCGACTTCCGCACCGAGACCGAGACCGACCTCTTCGGCGAGCAGAACGTCCTGTGCGGCGGCGTGACCGACCTCATGGAGGCTGGCTTCAATACCCTGGTCGAGGCCGGCTACGACCCTCGCAACGCCTACTTCGAGTGCATCCACGAGATGAAGCTCATCGTCGACCTCATCTACGAGTCCGGCTTTGCAGGCATGCGCTACTCCATCTCCAACACCGCCGAGTACGGTGACTACACCTGCGGCCCCCGCGTCATCACCGAGGCCGCCAAGGCCGGCATGCGCGAGAACCTCCGCCGCGTCCAGAACGGCGAGTTCGCCAAGGAGTTCCTGCTCGACATGAGCGACGAGAGCCACCAGGTGCACTTCAAGGCCATGCGCCGTCAGCAGGCCGAGAGCCTCATGGAGAAGACGGGCAAGGAGATTCGCGCCCTGTACGCCTGGAACGACCAAGAGAAGCTCCTCAACAACTAAGGCGCCGCGTCGCTCAGCTGGGCACAAGCGCTAGATAGCACTCAGGGCCGACGACCTCACGCGCAGATGGGGGCGCCGGCCTTCTGTGTCTGCACACAAAATCAAGGCACGCTGAAAAAATGAAGAGGAAGGACAGGCAGAGATGGTTCTCACGGGCGCGCAGATACTCATCGAGTGTCTCAAGGAGCAGGGCGTCGACTCCATTTTTGGTTACCCCGGAGGCACAATCCTGGATGTCTACGACGCCCTCTACCAGGCGCCCGAGATCCATCACTACCTGGTGAGCCACGAGCAGGGGGCGGCCCACGCGGCCGACGGCTACGCGCGTTCCACCGGCAGGGTGGGCGTGTGCTTCGCCACCTCGGGCCCCGGCTGCACCAACCTTACGACCGGCATCGCCACCGCCTACATGGACTCCTCGCCCATGGTGGCTGTGACCTGCAACGTCCCCAAGCACCTCCTGGGCAAGGATTCCTTCCAGGAAGTGGACATCTGCGGCATCACCAAGCCCATCACCAAGTGGAACCGGCAGGTGTCCGACGTGAAGGAGCTGGCCAACGTCGTGCGCCAGGCCTTCCTTATCGCCCACACCGGCCGCCCTGGCCCCGTCCTCATCGACATCCTCAAGGACGTGACCCAGGCCAAGTGCGACTACGAGCCCCTGCCCCTCAAGAGCCACCGCATCTTTGAGTTCCCCAACCAGCTGTCCAAGCGCCTCATGGGCGGCATCGAGCCCCGCGAGCCCGACATGGCCGACGTTGACCAGCTGGCCCAGATGATCCGTGAGGCCCAGCGGCCCCTGCTCATCTGCGGCGGCGGCGTGGTGCGCGGCCGTGCCCACAAGGAGTTCAACGAGTTTGCAAACCGTATCGACGCCCCGGTGGCCATCACGGTCATGGGCGGCGGCGGCTTTGTGGGCGACGACCCCCTGTCCACGGGCATGATTGGCATGCACGGCTCGCAGGCCTCCAACACGGCCGTCGACAACTGCGACCTGCTCATAGCCATGGGCTGCCGCTTCTCTGACCGCGTGGCCCTGCAGCCCTCGACCTTTGCCGAGCAGGCCAAGATTGTGCAGGTGGACATCGACAGCACCGAAATCGGCAAGAACGTGCGCTGCGACCACCATGTGCTGGGCGACGTGCGCCGCGTGCTCGAGCTGCTCAATGGCCGTCTCGACCAGATGCACCACGACACCTGGAAGAAGTTCGTCTTCTCCTTCCCCACGGAGACCGAGTACGAGGAGGGCGGCGACCACCTGACCCCCAAGCAGGTCAACGAGACCCTGGCCCGCCTCATGCCCGAGGACACGATTGTCTCCACCGACGTGGGCCAGCACCAGATGTGGGCCATCCAGCACCTCCACTACCGTCACCCGGGCCAGCTTCTGACCTCGGGCGGCTTTGGCGCCATGGGCTTCGGCCTGGGCGCGGCCGTGGGGGCCCAGGTGGGCAACCCCGACAAGCGCGTCCTGCACCTCACGGGCGACGGGTCCTTCCGCATGAACTGCAACGAGCTGAGTACCGTCGAGCACTACCGCTTGCCCATCATCACCGTGGTCTACGACAACGAGGTCCTGGGCATGGTGCGCCAGTGGCAGACCCTCATCTACGGCGAGCGCTACTCCCAGACCACGCTCGACCGGCCGCCTTTCTGGGTGGCGCTGGCCCAGGCCTACGGGCTCGACGGCAAGCGCGTGAGCACGGTGGAGGAGCTGGAGGGCGCTGTCAAGGAGGCCCTGGCCTGCGGGCACGGCTACGTGATCGACGCCGTGATTGACCAGGACGAGATGGTGCGCCCCATGGTCCCGGCCGGCCAGCGCATCACGAACTTCCTCGCGGTGTAGGGCTGCCGCCGGCACCCGGACGTGCGGCAGACCGCCGTAAGGCAGCCGCCGGCATCCGGATGGAGGGCTGCCGCCGGCACCCGTCCGCGTCCGTGCACGACACACAAGGAGACCACGCATGCTTTCGCTCGACAAAATCTACCACGCGGCCTACGTCCTCAAGGGCGTGGCCCGCAAGACCGACCTGATTAAGGCCACCAACCTGGTGCCCGGGCTTGACGACTTCTGGCTCAAAACCGAGAACTTGCAGGTCACAGGCTCGTTCAAGCTCCGCGGCGCCTACTACAAGATCAGCCAGCTGCCCCAGGAGGCCCTGGACCGCGGTATCATCGCCTGCTCGGCCGGCAACCATGCCCAGGGCGTCGCCCTCGCCGCCACCCAGATGGGCGTCAAGTCCACGGTCTGCATGCCCGACGGCGCGCCCATCATGAAGGTGGAGAACACCCGCCGCCTGGGCGCCGAGGTCCGCCTGGTCAAGGGCTCTTACGACGACGCCCACGACGAGGCCGTCCGCCTGCAGGAACAGACCGGCGCCACTTTCATCCACCCCTACGACGACGAGGATGTCATCGCAGGTCAGGGCACCATCGGCCTGGAGATTATGGACCAGCTCGAGGGCGTGGGCGCGGTCATCGTCCCCATCGGCGGCGGCGGGCTCATCTCCGGCGTGGCCTGCGCGGTCAAGAGCCTCAAGCCCGACTGCAAGGTCTACGGCGTCCAGACCGCCGGCGCCTGCGCCATGGCCGAGTCCTTCCACCGCGGCCAGTGGTACGCCTCCGAGACGGCCGCGACCTTTGCCGACGGCATCGCGGTCAAGAACCCCGGCGAGATCACCTTCCAGATGGTCCAGAAGTACGTGGACGACGTGGTGACCGTGACCGACGACGAGGTCGCAGCCGCCATCCTGAACCTCATGGAGCGCCAGAAACTTGTGAGTGAGGGCGCCGGCGCAGCCCCGGTGGCTGCGGCTATGTTCGGCAAGCTGCCGCTTGAGGGCCAGCGCGTGGCCTGCGTGGTGTCCGGCGGCAACATCGACGTCAACATCCTGTCGCGCGTCATCAACCGCGGCCTGGCCATGAGCGGGCGCAAGGTGACCCTGGCCATCAAGCTCACCGACAAGCCCGGCCAGCTCCAGCAGGTCAGCGGCATCATCGCCTCCATGGGTGCCAACGTGGTGTCGGTGGATTACGACCTGTCCGACCCCGACCTGCCCATCTCGAGCTGCACCCTGCGCGTGGGCATGGAGACCCGCAACCAGCGGCAAATCGACGACATCCGCGCCAAGCTGGCCGAGGAGGGCTTCTCCCTGGCAGACTGAGCCT
>CAZEAF010000052.1:3348-10522 GCA_964510125.1 uncultured Coriobacteriaceae bacterium | reverse complement strand
CTGCGGACAACTATGCAGTATGATGCATAGAAGTATGCTTTGCCCTTGTCCCCCACCTCGGGGGAATAGGCGGTTCCTATTGGACGAGCCTCTGTGACGAGCACCGCGTACAGGCAGGGGCCACGGTTTTGGGAGGAGGGAGAGACCGTGAGCAACCTCTTGCGCCTGATTGGCCGGCGTCTCATAGCACTGCCGTTCATGTTCATCGGCGTAACCTTGCTTGTGTTCTTCCTCATGGCGTTGTCGCCCGTCGACCAGGCCTACTCGGCCCTAGGAGAGAGCGCTTCGCAGGAACAGGTCGAGCAGTACCGTCACAACCACGGCCTTGACAAGCCCATCGTCGTGCAGTACGTCGACTACATCGGCGGCATGTTCCAGGGCAACTTCGGAACCTACAGCGCCAGCGACAGGCCCGTGAGCGACCTCATCGTCAAGGCCCTGCCCATCACCTTGCAGCTGACCTTCGCCGGCCTCATCATCGCGGTGGTATTCGCGGTGATTTTGGGCGTCATATCGGCCCTGTACCGAGACCGATGGCCCGACCAGGTGATTCGAATAATTAGCATCATCTGCATAGCCACGCCCTCCTTCTGGCTGGCCGTGCTCTTTATCCTGCTCTTCTCCAGCACCTTGGGCTGGCTGCCCGCATCGGGTCAGCTGCCTGCCTTTACCGAGGACCCGGCCGGCTGGTGCCGCCGCATGGTCATGCCGGCATTCGCCCTCGCCGTCCCGGTCATTGGCCAGCTCACCCGCGTCATCCGCACCTCCATGGTCGAGGAGCTCGACAAGGACTACGTGCGCACCGCCCGCGGCTTTGGCGTGCCCAAGTCCATTGTCGTGGCCCGCAACGTCCTTCGCAACGCCCTCATCTCGCCCGTTACCGTCCTAGGCATGCGTATTGGCTACCTCATCGGCGGCGCAGTCGTCATCGAGGTCATCTTCAACCTCAAGGGTATGGGCATGACCATTGTGAACGGCATCCAAAACGACTACACGCTCGTCGTCATGGGCGTCGTCCTGGTCGTTGCGTTCACCTTCATCATCGTCAACATCATCGTGGATATGCTCTATATCCTGATTGACCCCAGGATCAGGACGGTGTAGCGCAATGGTCAAACTACGTGGTGGTCTCACAAAGAAAATGGAGGACAACGCCGGTAAGGTCCGCTTCCGCCGGTGGAAGAACATGAGCGTTGGCACCCGCATCTCGCTCATCGTCCTGGCCCTCATCGTGCTTATTGCTGTATTCGCCCAGTTTTTGGCCCCGCACGACCCGTATCAGATTTTCAACGCCCGCCAGGCACCTGACAGCGAGTTTTTGTTCGGCACGGACGACAAGGGCCGCGACGTCTTGTCCCGCATGATGTACGGCGCCCGTTACTCGCTCACCATCGGCCTGGGGGCCACGGCCTTCGCCTTTGTGTTCGGTGCCATCATTGGCTCCATTGCCGCGGTCAGCCGCAAATGGGTGTCCGAAGTCATCATGCGCATCCTCGACGTCATCATGTCCTTCCCGGGCATCGCCCTGGCAGCCACCTTCGTCGTGGTTTTCGGCAACTCACTGCCCTCGCTCATCTTTGCCATCGGCTTCATGTACATCCCCCAGATAGCCCGCATCGTGCGCGCCAACGTGGTGTCCGAGTATGGCAAGGATTACGTCCGTGCGGTCATCGTGAGTGGCGCCCGCGCCCCTTGGATCCTGTGGAAGCACGTGGCCCGCAACTGCATCGCGCCCATCGTGGTCTTCACCATCGTCCTGGTGGCCGACGCTATCGTCTTCGAGGCCTCGCTGTCCTTCATCTCGGCAGGCATCCCCGAGCCCACCCCCACCTGGGGCAACATCCTTGCCGATGCTCGCGCCGGCGTCCTTTCCGGCCGTTGGTGGCAGGCGCTGTATCCCGGCCTGGCCATTATCATCACGGTCCTGTGCCTCAACATTCTGTCCGAGGGCATCACCGACGCAATCGTGGCCGCGCCTAACGCCGCCATCAAGTCCTCCGACTCCGCCCTCGTCGGCAACCGCGAGGCTGACAAGCTCGTCGCCGACCCCCGTCTGGCCTACGCCAAGCAGGAGAAGACCCTTGAGGAGCGCCTGAGTCTGCTCAAGCAAAACGAGCTGGTCAGGACCGACCGGTTCGACGCCCGCACCGACGTGCCCCCAATCCTGGAGGTCAAGAACCTCTGCATACAGTTCCCCCGCCACGGCGACGTCAACGTGGTGGACCATGTGTCCTTCATCGTGCGTCCCCGCCAGACCATGGGCTTGGTCGGCGAGTCCGGCTGCGGCAAGTCCATCACCTCGCTCACCATCATGGGCCTGCTCGACCCGCACGCCAAGGTCTCCGGCGAGATTCTCTTCGACGGCAAGAATCTGCTCGAGATGAGCGAGAAGGAACTGGACGAGCTGCGCGGCCGCAAGATTGCCATGGTCTACCAGGACGCCCTGTCCTCGCTCAACCCCTCCATGCTCATCAAGGCCCAGATGAAGCAGCTCACCAAACGCGGCGGCACCCGCACCGCCGAGGAGCTGCTCGAGCTGGTCGGCCTTGACCCCAAGCGCACCCTCGACTCCTACCCTCACGAGCTCTCCGGCGGTCAGCGCCAGCGCGTCCTCATCGCCATGGCACTGACCCGCGACCCCGAGGTCATCATCGCCGACGAGCCCACGACGGCCCTGGACGTCACCGTGCAGAAGCAGGTCATCGACCTCCTCAACAAGCTCCAGCACGAGCTTGGCTTCGCCATGGTCTTCGTGAGCCACGACCTGGCCCTGGTCGCCGAGGTGGCCAACTCGCTCACCGTCATGTACGCCGGCCAGGTTGTGGAGCAGGGCCCGGTCAAGGACATCCTGACCAACCCCATCCACGAGTACACCCGCGGCCTTCTAGGCTCGGTCCTGTCCATCGAGGCCGGCGGCGCCCGCCTGCACCAGATTCCCGGATCGGTGCCCTCGCCCGCCGACTTCCCCGAGGGCGACCGCTTCGTGCCGCGCTCAAGCCACCCGGACGTCACATGCACGATTCGCCCGGTACTCAAGCGTCTGGGCACGACCGACCACTACTATTCCGAGCTACCCGACAGCGAGCTCAGAAAGTTCGACCTCAAGCCGTATGCCGAGGGAGGTGCTGAGTAATGACCGATCAGATTGAAGAGGCCCCCAAGGCCCAGGATGTCGAGGAGACCCCTAAGACACCGGAGGTCGAGGAGGCTATCGAGGCCCAGGAGACCCCTAAGGAGGCCGAGGGCGTCGAAGAGGCCCCTAAGGAGGACCAGGACGGCAACGAGACCCCTATCGTCTTTCTCGACGACGTCCGTGTCACCTTCAAGACTCGCACCGGTTCCATCCTGCACCCCAACCACGTGCAGGCCCTGCGCGGCGTCACGCTGCGTGTCATGCCTGGCAAGACCCTGGGCATCGTGGGCGAGTCGGGCTGCGGCAAGTCGACGACGGCCAACGTCATTATCGGCCTGCAAAAGCCTACGAGCGGCCATGTCTACTTCAAGGGCCAGGACGTCACCGACCGCGGCCCCGCCGAACGCCGGGCCATCGGCCGCGTGCTCTCGGTGGTCTTCCAGGACCCGGCGACGGCTCTGAACGCCCGTATGTCCATCCACGACCAGCTGCTCGACCCCATGCGCGTCCACAACGTGGGCACCGCTGATGAGCGTGAGAAACGAATCTACGATTTGATTGGCGAGGTCGGCCTGCCCTCGAGCGTCCTGAACGCCCTGCCCGGCCAGCTCTCCGGCGGTCAACGCCAGCGCGTGGCCATCGCCCGAGCCCTCGCCCTCAAGCCCGACGTCATCATCGCCGACGAGCCCACAAGCGCTTTGGACGTGTCGGTCCGCGCCCAGATTCTCAACCTGCTCATGGACCTCAAGCGCGAGCTGGGCCTGGCCATGGTCTTCATCAGCCACGACATCCAGACCGTCCGCTACATCTCCGACTCCATCGCCGTCATGAACCACGGCAACGTGGTGGAGCAGGGTTCCGCCGAGGACGTCTTCAACCGCCCCCAGGACGACTACACCAAGCTTCTGCTCGGTGCGGCCCCCTCGCTTCTCCATCCCAACCTGGGGGAGTAGGGCTTTACCTCCGGTTTTGGCGTGAGGGCAAGGCCGGATGGACTCGGTAAAAGGGCATCGAAGCGCCCGCCGCCCGCAAAAGGACGACGGGCGCTTTTGCGTAAAACCTTTGTTTCATGTTTATTTTCCCCCTTGGCTGCTATGACTTGACCTCTGAAACAGTCGGTTTATATTTGCCAAGCAGCGTTGTTGCTGGACACACCCCAGCCCCTCGCGGCGGACCGTCACCACAACACAAAAGGCGGATTCATGGATCTTTCGAACCTCAAGGGCGTCATCCCGCCCGTCGTCATCCCTCTCAGGGAGGACCGCACATTCGACCGGGCGTCGCTCGAGCGCTCGGTCAACCGCATGATTGACGCCGGCGTCGATGGCCTTTTCTTCCTCGGTTCTACCAGCGCCGTGGCCTTTGAGACCGATGTCGAGCGCGCCGAGATACTCGCAGCTGCCATCGAGATTGTGAGGGGGCGCGTGCCCGTCTTGGCCGGCTGCATCGACACCGAGACCAACCGCGTCATCGAGCACGCCAAGCATGCCCAGGCGGCCGGCGTCGACGGCGTCGTGGCCACCTGCCCCTTTTATGCCCTGGGTGGCTCCAAGGAGGTCGAGCGTCACTTCCGCGTCCTGCACGACCATATCGACCTGCCGCTCTTTGCTTACGACCTGCCCGCCTGCGTCCACACCAAGCTGGACCCGACCATGCTGGTCCGCCTGGGTGTGGACGGCGTGCTTGCGGGCGTCAAGGACTCCTCGAACGACGACGTGTCCTTCCGCTGGCTGTCCCTGGAGAACGAGGACGCCGGACACCCCTTACGCCTGCTGACCGGCCATGAGGTCGTCGTCGACGGGGCCTATCTGGCAGGCGCCGACGGGTCGGTCCCCGGTTTGGGCAACATCGACCCTGTCAGCTACGTCGAGCAATTCAAGGCCGCGCAGGCGGGCGACTGGGAGCGCGCTAGGACCATCCAGGACCACCTGGCCCGCCTCATGTTCATCACTCGCGGCATCAAGGGGACCAGCGGGTTCGGTGCCGGCGTGGGCGCTTTCAAGACAGCCATGTGGCAGATGGGTATCTTCGAGACCAACCAGATGAACGAGCCGGTCATGCCCCTGGTGGGCGAGGATGTGGAGCACATCGTGGCCATCCTCAAGAAGTGCGGCCTCATGGACAAGGACGCCCCCATCCGCGCGTAGCCCCATGCGCCGCGACAGTCGTATAATCGGGCCCGGTGGTCGTCTTTGGGGCGGCCCCGGGCCTTTGACGTAAGGAGCCTCGCATGCTGCAGGGAGCACCCGCACAGTCGCCGGCAGAGGGATCGGTCCTCTACGCCGCCGCCCGCGCCAGCCTTTCGCCCTTCTCGGTCGTCGGCATCGACGTGGGCGGGACCAAGATTGCCGGCGGCATTGCCTGCTACGAGACCCGCGGCCGCACGCCCGAGGTCAGGGGCTACCGGAGCGTTCCCACCAAGGCAGGCGAGGGCGGGGCTGCCGTGCTAGACCGTATCATCGGCCTCGTGGAGGAGCTGGCCCAAGAGGTCCGCAAGGACGAGGGCCATCCCCTCGCTGGTGTGGGCGTGGCCACGGCCGGGCGCGTCGATGCGGCGACGGGCACAATCTCCTACGCCAACGAGCTCATGCCCGGTTGGACCGGACAGCCGGTAGCCCGGGCCATCACCGAGAGGACCGGCCTTGCCTGCGCTGTCCTGAACGACGTGCAGGGCCATGCCCTGGGTGAGCTTCGGCACGGGGCTGCGGCGGGCGCCCGCACGGGCCTCATGATTGCCGCGGGCACGGGCATGGGCGGCTCCATCATCGTGGACGGCCACGTGGTCATGGGCGCCAACGGCTATGCCGGCGAGGTCGGCCACACAATCCACCCCGCGGCTGCGGGCATTACCTGCACCTGCGGCTGCCAGAGCCATCTTGAGTCCATCGCCTCCGGGTCCGGCATCGAGGCCCGCTACCGCGACCTTACGGGCCAGGGCGTATCCGGCGCCGAGGTGTCCAGGCGGGCAGCCGAGGGCGAGGAGGCCGCCGTCAAGGTGGTCCGCCTGGCGGGCCGCAGTCTGGGCGAGGCCATCGGCTCCTTGGCCAACCTGCTGGACCCCGAGATTGTGGTCCTCTCAGGCTCGGTCTGCAAGGCCGGCCCCATCTGGTGGGAGGCCCTGCGCGAGGGTCTGGACAGCCAGCTGCCCCATGAGATGAGGGGCCTGCCCATCGTGGAGGCTTCTCTAGGCGTGAATGCGCCCATCATCGGCGCCGCTGAGTACCTGCTGGACCGTCTGACCAGGTGATAAGGACCTCCTGTTAGCCGGCTGTGGCACCTTCGGCTTGCGGGCGAGATGTAATGGCTGAGAAGAGACACTCGAGAAGGGGAGCGCTCGCCATGAACAAGCTTGTTAGGGACCTCAAGGGCGGCCTCATCGTGAGCTGCCAGGCCTACACGGGCGAACCGCTTCGCCATCCTGAGACCATGGCCCAGATGGCGAGGGCTGCCGAGCTGGGCGGGGCGGCGGCCATCCGCTGCCAGGGCCTCTCGGACATCGCCGCCATCAAGGGACGTGTGGAGGTCCCGGTCATCGGCCTGTGGAAGGAGGGCCACGAGGGCGTCTACATCACGCCTACCCTGCGCCACGCCCGCGCCTGTGTCATGGCCGGCGCCGACATCGTGGCCATCGACGCAACTGACCGCCCCCGTCCCGACGGCTCAACCTTCGAGCAGATTGTGGCCGGCCTGCGGGCCGACGGTGACACCCTCGTCATGGCCGACTGCGCGACCTTCGAAGACATCGAGCGCGGGGTGGCCGCTGGCTGCGACCTGGTGTCCACGACCCTCTCGCACGGGACGGCTGCCATCGACTGCACCATGGCTGATGGTCCCGACCTGGCCTTGGTCCGTCGTGCGGTCAAAGCCTTCCCGGACCTGCCCGTGGTCTGCGAGGGCCGCGTGCACACGCCGGCAGACGCCAAGGCGGCCATTGACGCCGGCGCCTGGGCCGTCGTGGTGGGCACCGCCATCACCCATCCCACATCCATCACCAGCTGGTTTGCTGACGCCATCAAGTAGACGGGTAGGTTAGACGGACAG
>CAZEAF010000052.1:0-3248 GCA_964510125.1 uncultured Coriobacteriaceae bacterium | reverse complement strand
CGGCGCCAGGCGCAGCAGGCCGAAACCAGCCCTAGCGGATTAGACGGCCCCGCAAGACCACGTGGCGGACAGACAGGTCGTCGTTGAGGATGACGGCGTTGGCCTGCTTGCCGGCTTCGATGGAGCCCACCTGGTCCCAGACCCCGATGGCCCGGGCGGGGTTCTCGGTGGCGGCGCGGACCGCGTCGACCAGGGGAATCTCCATGGTCTCCACAGCGGTACGCAGGCAGCCCATGAGGTCGGACACTGACCCGGCCAGGGTCCCGTCGGCCAGGGTGGCGCGGGCCCCGTGCACAAAGACGCTCTGGCCGCCCAGGCTAATCTCCCCGTCGCCCAGGCCGCAGCAGCGCAGGGAGTCGGAGATGAGGATTATGCGCTCGGGCCCGAACATGGCAAAGGCCAGGCGGACCATGGTGGGATGGACGTGGACCCCGTCGGCGATGAGCTCGGCCGTCACGTCGTCGCGCTCGCTGCCTGCGGCGATGGGGCCAGGCTTGCGGTGGTGCAGGGAGGGCATGGCGTTGTAGAGGTGGGTCATGTGGCGGGCGCCTGCCTCAAAGGCGGCCACGGCCGTGTCGTAGTCGGCGCAGGTATGGGCCACCGACACCCGGACCTGGTCGTGGACGGCCTCGATGAAGGCCAGGTTGTCAGCCTCCTCAGGGGCCACGTCCACGAGCTTGATGAGACCCTGGGCTGCCGCCTGCAGGCGTCCGAACTCCCCGGCGTCTGCCGGGCGCACGTAGGCGGGGTTCTGGGCGCCCACCTTATCAGGGGATATGTAGGGACCCTCCATGTTGATGCCCACCAGCTGGGACTCACCCTGGGCCGGCACAAAGGCCGCGGCGGTGGAGAAGGCGCGGGCCAGAGCCTCCTCGGGCAGGGTCATGGAGGCTGGGCAGATGGAGGTCACGCCGCGCGAGGCCTCGTAGGCCGCGATGGTGTGGAGGCCCTGGGGGTTGCCGTCGGACAGGTCTGCCCCGCAGGCCCCGTGGAAATGGATGTCGATGAGGCCGGGGATGACATAGCAGCCCGAGGCGTCCAGCTGACCGCCAGCCAGGTCGTCCCCAGGTTCCCGCTCGGCCGCGCAGGCCAGCACCTCTTCCTCCGCCGCCAGCTGGCAAAAGGACTCGCCCTCAACGGGCACCGAGGCCGCCACAAAAACCCCGCCGCAGAGCACCAGGCCGCCCTTAATGGCCTTGACCTGGGGATATTCCGCCATACAACCACAACCTTCCTGGCACACGGGACAAGGTGCGCACATGAAAAGGGGAGGCATGAGGCTGCCTCCCCGAACACCGTCTCACTTGAGCTCGGCGCCTGCCGCCGCGTCGGCCACCACGACCACGTCAGGGTGAAGCTGCAGGATTGAGGCGGGGACACGCGGTTGGACCGGACCTCTCAGCGCCTCGCGCAGGATGCGGGCCTTGCCGGCGCCGTTTGCCACCAGGACAATCTTGCGGGCGCGCATGATAGTGCCGATGCCCATGGTGCGGGCATAGCGGGGCACCTCGTCGATGGAGTCGAAGAGGCGGCTGTTGGCCTGACGCGTGGACTCGGTCAGCTTGACGCGGTGGGTGGCCACCGGGAAGTCGTCGCAAGGCTCGTTAAAGCCGATGTGGCCGTTGGGCCCGATGCCGAGGAGCTGCAGGTCGATGCCGCCGGCGTCCTCGATGGCCGCATCATAGGAAACGCAGGCTTGGTCGCTCTCTTCGATGCCGCTGGGCACGTGGGTGCGGGTCTTATCGATGTCGACGTGGTCGAAGAGGTTGTCGTTCATGAAGTAGCGGTAGGACTGCCTGTGGTTGCCGGGCAGACCCTCGTACTCGTCCAGGTTGAAGGTGGTCACGCCCCTGAAGCTAATCTTGCCGGCGGCGCAGTCGCTCACAAGGTCAGCGTAGAGGCCGATAGGCGTAGTGCCGGTGGCAAGGCCCAGGTTGCAGTCGGGCTTGGCAACCAGGAGCCCGGCAATCTCGTCGGCCGCAGCCCGGCTCATCTCCTCGTAGGTCTGCGTGATGACCAGCCTCATGATGGGCGACTCCTTCCGCATATGGGGATGTTCCCAGATAATCGCATCATACGCTATTGACGTTCAGCTCGCCTGCAGGATGTCGGCCGAGTCCGCCGGGGCCTCCACCTCGACATACCAGCGCCCGTCGCCCGCCCGGTACACATTGGTGATGTGGCGGCCGATTTGGACGGTGTAGCAGGTGCCCGAGCCGGCCTGGCGGGTGCGGGCGACCCCGCGGCGGGAGAGGACCCGGTCGATGCGGAAGGTGCGGCCGTCGTCCCACTCGACCCACAGGGGGGTGACCACGCCGTAGATGTCGGTAGCGTGCACGCAGCGCACGTAGTGGCGCAGCCTGATTGTCTCCACGTTGGGGCCAGCCTGGTCCCTGCCGTCCGTCCTTGCCTTGATGCCTGCCCATGCCTGTGTGCTCGCGTTCATGGCTGCCTCCTCACGCTGCCTTCGTTTGACTGCATCATGGGCGAAGGTGGGGACAGAAACTCCCGGGCCGCGCTTGGGCGACCCGGGAGTGTTTGCCGATTCTATGGAGGAAGCGTGGAGCCGGAGGGTCCGGTAGCCCTTACTTGGTTCCGAAGATGCGGTCGCCCGCGTCACCCAGGCCAGGGACGATGTAGGCGTCCTCGTTGAGACGGTCGTCGATGGCGGCCACGAAGATGTCTACGTCGGGGTGGGCCTCCTGGACGACCTTGATGCCCTCGGGGGCGGCGACCAGGTTCATGAGGCGCAGGTTGGTGCACCCGCGCTTTTTGAGGGCGGACAGGGCGTCGCAGGCGCTGCCGCCGGTGGCCAGCATGGGGTCGCACACGATGATGATGGAGTTCTCGACGCCCTGAGGCATCTTGAAGTAGTACTCGACGGGCTCGCGGGTCTGCTCGTCGCGGTACATGCCGATGTGGCCCACGTGGGCGAAGGGCATGAGTTCCAGCAGGCCGTCGACCATGCCCAGGCCGGCGCGCAGAATGGGGACGATGGTTATGAAACGGTCCTTGAGCTCGGGGAACTGGCTTTGGCAGATGGGTGTCTCGTAGGCGGACTGGACCGTCTCGAAGTCGCGGGTGATTTCGTAGCCCATGAGCAGGGAGATTTCGCGCAGGAGAGTGCGGAAGTCCTGGGAGGAGGTCTCCTTGCGGCGCATGCGGGTGAGCTTGTCGAGGATGAGGGGGTGGGACAGCACGTGGACTTGGTTCATGACAGGCCTTTCTGACGACACCTGGTATCGGAC
>CAZEAF010000051.1:5821-10798 GCA_964510125.1 uncultured Coriobacteriaceae bacterium | reverse complement strand
CTGTAGTATGGTGGGGATTTGCGCGCGATGGCAGGGTATCGTCTGCAGGACGCGAGACCAGGAGGGGCAGAGAGACCATGGGCATATACGGAAGGCGGGCGTGGCCGGCGGCGAAATACCTGACCTACGCGTTCTGGCGGTCCTGGATTCTCATCGTCTACACGGCGCCTATCTGGTCGTACCTCACGGAAGCCCCCATCTCAGGGTCCCCGGTCTCCCAGATGTACCTATGGTCGACGCTGGCATTCTCGGTGGTGTCAATCGGCTTGGCAGTGCTGCATCGCGCAGGATTGCGGTGGCTGGCCAACCGCTGGGTCGTGCTGGCGGCCGGCCTGTTGGCGTCGGTGGGAGTCGTTCTCGAGTATGTCGCCTGCCTGACGCTGGGAGGGGTGTCGAACCCGCTGTTCGTGGGCGGTGCGGTGCTGACAGGCGTGGGAACGGCCGTCGTCGCCGTGCGTGCCGGCATGATATATGCGCGGACGTATGCGGCGACGGCCGTGGTCAACACGGCGCTTTCCGAGGTGGCCGCGGGGCTGCTGTTCTTCTTCGTAATCGGCACGCTGCCTGAGGTGGCACTATTGGTAGCCGCCGGCCTGCCACTGCTCGCCGCGCTCATGGCATGGCTCGACGGCCCCGAGGCCCCTGGGACTCTCGAGAAGCCCGCGGACCCGGGAGCGCTCACCCCGAATGTGCTCATGGCGTTTGTGCGCTTCATGATTGCAGTCTTCGTGCTCTCCTGCGTCGCAAGCCTGGTCAAGGGCATGTTCGACTCCCATGGAGGGCTGGGCCTCACGCTCGAGAGCGGCGTGCCGGGCATCACGGCGACCATCCTGGTGAGCTTCGCCCTTACGCTGGTGGCCAGCTGCGCGCGGTCCTTCAACTTCAGCTTGATCTACTACCCGCTGGTGCTCGTGCTGGCCGTGGGCGTGGTGCTCGTGTTTGCCCAGGGTGGCTACGACGTCTACGCGGCCGCCATCACGGTGTTTGTCTACTCGGTGTTCTCGCTGTTCATGTGGTGCCTGCTCTCGTTCATCGCACGCGGTGACTATTGGAGCCCCCTGAAGGTGTTCGGCTGGGGCCGTGGCGTCTTTGCGCTGGGGTCGCTGGCAGGCTACTGTGTGGGCGCCGAGTTCGACGCATTTGGAGACGCCTCGGTATCGCAGCCGCTGGTCATCGGCGTGGTGCTGGCCTTTTTGGTAATCGCCTCGGGCATGCTGGTGTTCAGGGAGAGCGACGCGCGCAAGGTGGTCAACGCGGCATGGTCGAGCGAGGAGCTCCGCCGCGCACGTGGCGAGCAGCCGCAGGTCTCGCCTGCTGTGTCGGCTGCCGGCGGCGAGACGCGCACGGCTGAGGACTATGCCTTGGAGCATAACTTCACGAGCCGGGAGCGCGAGGTGTTCGCCCTTATGCTCGAGGGCTATGACGCACGCTCAATCGGGAGCAACCTCGTAATCTCAGAGAACACCGCCAAATCGCACATCCGCAGCATCTACGCCAAGGTGGGCGTGCACACGCGCCAGGAGTTCGTCGACGCCGTGCACGGTGTGGAGCGCCCCTAAGGCGTCGCCGGCTCGTCTACCAGCGCGATTAATCGAGTTTACTACTCGCTTCCCACAAGGTTACCGCGGGCTTCATCCTCCCAGGCGATTCCCGCCGCGCCCCGTCTGCCGCACACTGCGGACAGTCGCTTGCAATAAGGCAGGCGCAAGAGGGAGGGAGCGCGTATGAGTCAACTCAGCGTGTCGCGCCGTGGGTTTGTCAAGGCCGCGGCGGCGACGGCAGCGCTGGCCGCCACAGGGTCGCGCCTGTTGGACAGCCCGCCGTTCAGAACGGCCCAGGCCTCCGAGGTCGAGTCTGAGGAGAAGAAGGTCTACACCGCGTGCCAGGCCTGCATCTGCAGCTGCGCCGTCATCGCCACGGTACGCGACGGTCGTGTGGTGCGCGTCGAGGGCAACCCCGAGAGCCCCATCAGCCGCGGCGGCCTGTGCCCCAAGGGCCTCTCGTCAATCCAGGCTCTCTACAACCCCTGCCGCAACAAGTACCCCATGAAGCGCGTGGGCGAGCGCGGCACCAACAGCTTCGAGCGCATCAGCTGGGAGCAGGCAATCGAGGAGATCTCCCAGAAGCTCATGCAGGACTACAACAAATACGGCGGCGAGTCGCTCGTGACCTCCACGGGCGGCGGCGGCAACCCCCACTTCAGCTCGCCCTGCCGCTTCACGCAGGCCATGGGCTCGCCCAACGTGTTCGAGCCCGGCTGCGCCCAGTGCTTCCTGCCGCGTATGGCCATCTTCTCGCTCATGTACGGCGGCGGCAAGAGCGGCACCACCTCGATGGCCGACTCCAAGTACGGCGGCTGCGCCGAGCTCTATTTCCCCGACGAGACCCCCATCCAGACCCTGGTGATGTGGGGCACCACCACGAGCTACCATGCCCCGAGCGGTTCGGGCCGCGCCATCGCCGAGCTGCGCTCCCGCGAGCAGGGACTCAACATGGTGGTCGTCGACCCGCGCTTCACGCCCGACGCCGCCATGGCCGACGTGTGGCTGCCCATCCGGCCGGGCACCGACGTGGCCCTCATGATGACCTGGATTCGCTACATCATCGAGAACGACCTGTACGACCAGGACTTCTGCATGAAGTGGACCAACCTGCCCTACCTAATCAACACCGAGACCAAGAAGATGCTGCGCGCCTACGAGGTGGGCCTGGGCGACGCCGACGCCGAGGACGCCGAGGACACCTTCGTGGTCTGGGACTCCAAGACCAACAGCGCCAAGCCGCTGCCCTGGCCCTGGGACGACGCCCTGGAGCCTGAGTTCTTCGGCACCTACGAGATCGACGGCACCGGGTACCCCACGGCCTTCACGCTGCTGCGCGAGCGCGTGGACGAGTGGACGCTCGAGCGCGGCTGCGAGGTCTGCAACCTCGACCCCGAGCAGGTCGAGAAGGCCATCCGCATCTACACCGACAAGGGCCCCTCGGGCCTGGTCCTGGGCGTCGCGACCGACCAGAACCCCCAGGCCGCCCAGGGCGCTGAGGGTGCGTGCATCCTGGAGTTCCTGCTCGGCAACGTCGAGCGCCCGGGCGCCCTGCTCCAGCGCTTCCCCGACCCGCCCAACAAGGTGGACCTCGGCACCATGAACTCCCTGGTCACGCCCGAGATGATCGAGAAGCGCCTGGGCTACCGGGAGCACAAGGGCCTGGGCATCTGGTCGCACTCCCACATCCCCACGGTGTTCAAGGCGATTACCACCGGCGAGCCCTACCAGCCGCGCAACTGGATGGAGCGCTCGGGCAACAAGCACGCGATGATCGGCAACGCGAGCCAGCTCACCGAGGTCATCAGCAAGATGGAGATGATTTGCCACCTCTACATGTACCCCACGGCCTTCACCATCGAGGCCGCCGACTACGTGCTGCCCACCCAGGAATGGCTCGAGAGCTACTTCACGATCGCCCATGCCAACAAGATCATCATCCGGCAGCCGGTCGTGCACCTCTACGAGACCGTGAACGAGGGCGTCATCTGGTCGCAGATCGTCCGCCGCTGCGCCGAGCTCGGCCACCCCATCTGCAAGCAGGCCATCGACGCCGACTACCTGGCCAGCGTGGGCAGCGATCTGGTCTACTGGGACGGTCAGCAGTCGATGATGGACATGCACCTGGGCAGCCTCCCCATGACCTGGGACGAGCTTGCCGAGATGGGCACCTACGAGTGGATTAGCAGCGAGGACTACCACACCTACTACACCTACCAGCAGGTGCAGGACGACGGCAAGCCCAAGGGCTTTAACACGCCGTCGCGCAAGGTCGAGCCCTACTCCGAGGGCATCCTGATGCTGGGCCGCACCGGCGAGCCGTGGGCCAGCGCCCAGGGCAAGACGTATGTGATGCAGCCGGCCGACGAGGACTACGACCCGCTGATCTACTACTTGGAGCCCGAGGAGTCCCCGCTCACCGACGACGAGTACCCCGTCACGCTCACCGAGGGCCGCATCCCCTTCTACCACCACGGCACCCTGCGCAACATCCCCTACCTGCGCGAGCTCTACCCGGTGCCGCTCGTGAGCATGCATCCCGAGACCGCCGAGGCCTACGGCATCGAAGACGGCGAGTGGATCTGGGTCGAGAGCCGGCGCGGCAAGATCCGCGGCAAGGCGTTTGTGACCACCGGCATAGCCCGGGGCGTCGTGCACATGGAGCGCTTCTGGAACCCCGAGTACCTGGATACCGACACGCCCAGCAAGGCTTGGACCGAGATGAACGTGAACATCCTCACCAAGACCGACGGGCGCTACAGCCCCGAGTTCGGCACCTACACCCTGCGCGGGTTCCAGGTGAAGATCTACCCCGCTCCCGAGGGAGCTCCCGAGGGCGCGTGGACCGAACCGACCGATTTCGAGCCGTGGATGCCTGAGTACAGCGAATCCACTGAGGTGGTGTTCAAATAATGGCACACTATGGAATCATCGTTGACCTGAACCGCTGCATCGGCTGCCATGGGTGCGAGGTGGTCTGCAAGAACGAGAACAACGTGGCCTTGGGCGAGTACTGGAACAGGGTCATAGACTGCGGCCCCTACGGCGACTACCCCGATATCGAGATGTACTTCCTTCCCATGATGTGCCAGCAGTGCGAGGAAGCCCCCTGTGTCGCCGTGTGCCCCACGGGAGCCTCCTACCGCAACGAGGACAACATCGTGCTCATCGACACCGACGCCTGCATCGGCTGTCAGCTGTGCATGACCGCCTGCCCCTACGGCGCGCGCAGCTACAACGCCACCGCCAACGTGGTGCACAAGTGCACGCTCTGCAGCCACCTGCCCGACGACGACCGCGAGCCCATGTGCGTGCGCACCTGCTCGGCTGGCGCCCGCCTCTTCGGCGACCTCGACGACCCCGAGAGTAAGCCCGCCCAGGCCCTCGCCAAGGCCGACCCCGAGAGCGTCTTCACGCTGCCCGATACCGGCAACAA
>CAZEAF010000051.1:3806-5721 GCA_964510125.1 uncultured Coriobacteriaceae bacterium | reverse complement strand
GCACGGCGCAACTGAGGAGGAGTGACGATGACTGCGACGACGAAGGCCCCGGCGGAGGACGCCCTGGTGGGGAACCAAGCAGAGGACGCCCCAGCTGACGCCCTGGTGGGGAACGCTCCAGCAGGAGACGCCCCGGCAGGAGACGCCCCGGCGGGCACCCCGCGCGACGACGTGCGCGCGACGGCTGAGGCTCTGCGCGCCCAAGGAACGACATACGCCCTGCTCGCGCGCCTGTTTGCCCGCGAGGTCGACGACGGGCTGCTGACCTCGATGCAAGCTGCCTCCTACCCGGGCGACACGGGCAACGCGCACTTGGACGCCGGGTACCGCGGGCTGTGCCGCTATCTGAGCTCCACGTGGGAGCGCACTCGCAGCGACCTCGCCGTCGACTACTTCCACACGTTTATCGGGAACACCCAGGACACCGACCGGGTGGCCTTCCCGTACGAGTCGGTCTACACGTCGCCCGAGCACCTGCTCATGCAGGATGCCCGCGACGAGGTCTTAGCCGCCTACCGCGCCGCCTCCGTGGTGATAGACGAGGGCCAGAACCCCACGAACGACCCCGAGGACCATATCGGCTTCGAGCTGTCGTTCGCGGGCCTGTTGGGCAACCGCGCTGCCGACGTCCTCGAGGCGGGAGACGACGCTGCGGCCGCTGACCTGCTGGCGACCAAGCGGGCCTTCCTCCAGGACCACCTGCTCAACTGGGCGCCGCGCTTTGCCGCGGATGTGCAGCGTATCGCGCAGACGGGCTTTTACCAGGCGCTGGCCGACGTGCTCATGGGCGTGCTCGAGGTCGACGCCGCCCTGCTCGACGATGTCCTGGTCGACGGCGCACCGGCCGGGGGTTCCCAGCTCGAGGGCGCGCCAACCGAGGACGTCCTGACTGATGGCGCGTCTGCCATAACGAACTAGAAAGCGGTGAAGAGAATGCTGGCTGATGTTCTCGCGGTCGTGGCAAGCTTGGCGATCGCGCTGGTGGTGGCGCTGCCCCTGGGCGGCCAGCTCAAGCACCGTCCCGCGCTGTTCTACGGCGTGGCTGCGGCGCTTGTGGCCTTCTATTTGGTGATGTTCTACCAGGTGGGGGTTGCGCTGGCGTGGCAGCCGTTTGTCGAGCCCCTGCGCAAGGGCTATGTGGCGACGTTTTTTCTGGCAATCGTGATGATAACGGGTGCGTTGCCCGAGAAGTCGACGGCCCGCCGCCACCTGCAGCCGATACGTGCCGAGCTCTCAATCCTCTCGTTCGTTCTGTACATGGCCCACGTGCTCACGTTTCTGCCGTCGTACCTGCCGCGGCTGGGCCTGCTGGTGTCAATCGGCAACCTCATGAGCGCCTCAATCGTGGTGGCACTGGTTTTGACCGTGGTGTACGCGCTGCTGACGGCACTGTCGCTGCGCGGGGTGCGCATCCGGATGCCCTATCGAATCTGGAAGGGAATCCAGCGGCTTTCGTATGCCATGGTCGCCCTGCTCTACCTGCATATCTGGCTGGCCGTTGGGCGTTCGGCCCTCCTTGGGACCTCAGCCGACATGCGGGTTGCGCTCGCGATGTACAGCGTGCTCGTGGTGGTCTATGCCGCGCTGCGCATACGCAAGGCCGTCGTCGACTGGCGGCGGCGCGACAGCGCAGAGGCGCCGGATACGCGCGAGGCGCTGGCGGAATAGGCAGGCCTGTTGTGTGGCGCTCGCGCTGCGGGGGACGCGGGCGCCGGCTGGGGCACAGGTGCCGGCGGGGGGCGGGCATCGCGAGCGCCGGCGGGGTACGGGCGCCGCGGGCGCGGACGCCGGCGGGGGCGGGCGCCGTTGGGGCGCAGGACTACGAGCTTGCGCCCTCATCGGTCTTTTGGAAGCGCCAGACCTGTTTGACCTGCGGGTATTTGGCGTGGTCGACCTCTCCCAGGAACATGGCGAG
>CAZEAF010000051.1:0-3706 GCA_964510125.1 uncultured Coriobacteriaceae bacterium | reverse complement strand
ACCCCCTTGGCGCGGAAGGCCAGCGCAAAAGCAGGGAACTTTCCCAGGTGGTTACGGCCAAATGAAGGAGGTTTCCCAGGTATGCCGAGGTTGAATGCCTGCGGGCAAGGGAGAGTCGGCAGCCTACCGGATAGCCGCCCCGCCCACGGGCAGGGGGACCCCGCCGGAAGGCAGAGGTGCCTCGTCGGGGTCGTCAGCGCCGCCAAGCTCCTCGAGCAGGCCCAAAGCCGCAGGCAGGAGCTCCTCCTCGCCCTTGTGGAAGGGATAGTTGACCTTCTTGGTCTTGGGGAAGATGATGGCCCCCTTCTTGCGCCAGGCCTGGTAGACGTGGGGAGGCACCTCGGCCCCCTGCAGGACGATCTTGCCCGCCACGCTGCTCACAGCCGTGACTCCCAGCCGGTCGGCCCGGATGCGGATGCGGGCGCGGTCGAAGAGGTTGCGGGCGGCATCGGGCAGCTCGCCGAAGGATGCCGCGCAGCTCCGCTCCAGCTCGTCGACCGCGGCCAGGTTGGACGCGCTGGCCAGCTTGCGGTAGGCCATGACGCGCTTGTCCACGTCACGCACGTAGTCCTCGGACAGGTAGTAGTCGGCCGGCAGGTTGATGTTGACGCTGGGCTCGGAGGGCCCGGTCACGTCGGGCTGGGGCTCCTCGCCGCGCGCTAGAGCCACCGCCTGCCCCAGCATCTGCGTGTAGAGGTCAAAGCCCACACTTGACAGGTTGCCGTGCTGCTCGGCGCCCATGAGCGAGCCGGCGCCGCGAATCTCCAAGTCGCGCATGGCAATCTTCATGCCGCTGCCCAGGTCGGTGAACTCGTTGATGGCCATGAGGCGGTCGGTGGCCTCGGGCGTGAGGGGCTTGTCGGGCGGGAACATGAAGTAGGCGTAGGCCTGGGTGCGCCCGCGGCCCACGCGCCCCTTGAGCTGGTAGAGCTGGGCCAGGCCCAGGCGCTGGGCGTCCTCGATGATGAGGGTGTTGGTGTGGGGGTTGTCGATGCCGCTCTCGATGATGGTCGTGGAGATGAGGACGTCGATGTCGCCGGCCGCAAACCGCTCCATCTGGTCCTCAATCTCCTTGGCGCCCATCTTGCCGTGGGTCACGCCGATACGGGCCTCGGGCGCCACGCTCTGCACGCGCTGAGCTGCGTCGTCGATGTCGCGCACCCGGTTGGACACGTAGTAGACCTGGCCGGAGCGGGCCAGCTCCAGGCGGATGGCGGCACTCACCACGTCCTCGTCCCACTCGCCCACGTGGACCTTGACCGGGCGGCGGTGGAGGGGCGGGGTCTTGATGAGGGACATGTCGCGCACGCCCGAGACGGCCATCTGCATGGTGCGCGGGATGGGCGTGGCCGACATGGTGAGCACGTCCACCTGTTCGCGCAGGTTCTTGAGCTGCTCCTTTGCCTGCACGCCGAAGCGCTGCTCCTCGTCGATGACAACCAGGCCCAGGTCGTGGGGGTTGACGTCGGCCGAGAGGAGCCGGTGGGTGCCGATGAGGACCTCCACCTCGCCGTTTGCGAACCCGGCCAAGGCGTCCTTCTGCTGTTTGGCTGAGCGGAAGCGGGAGAGGACCTCCACCCGGGTCCCGTAGGGGGCGAAGCGCTCGGAGAAGGTCTGGAAGTGCTGCTGGGCCAGGATGGTCGTGGGGCACAGGACCATGACCTGCTTGCCGTCCTGGGTCGCCTTGAAGGCCGCGCGTAGGGCCACCTCTGTCTTGCCGAATCCCACGTCGCCGCAGAGCAGGCGGTCCATAGGCTTGGGTGACTCCATGTCGGCTTTAATGTCGGCGATGGCGCGCTCCTGGTCGCGGGTGAGCTGGTAGGGGAAGTCGTCCTCCATCTGCCCCTGCCAGCTGGTGTCCGGGCCGAAGCGGAAGCCCTGGGCGGCGGCGCGGCGGGTGTAGAGGTCGACCAGGTCGAAGGCCAGCTTCTTGGCAGCCTTGCGGGCCTTGCCGGTGGCGCGCGACCAGTCGGCCGTGTTGAGGCGGGTGAGGCGGGGGCTGTCCCCGTCGGGGCCCACGTAGCGCGTGATGCGGTCTACCTGCTCGAACGGGACAAAGAGCTTGTCGTCGTTGGCATAGAGCAGCAGGAAGTAGTCGCGCTCGCGGCCGGCCACCTCCTGGCGCACGATGCTGCTGAAGAGGGCGATGCCGTGCGTGGCGTGGACCACGTAGTCGCCCGGCTTGAAGGGGAAGGTGATGTCGGTCACGTCGACGTTGCCGCGGCGCCTGCCGTGCTTGGCCATGCGGCTGGTCAGGTCGCCGGCCGAGACGACGGCCAGGCGGGCGTCGGGCAGGATCACGCCGGCGGGTATGGGGGCGTCGGTCATGGTGACGCGGCCGATGTTGATGGGCTGGGGCTTGGCCTGGGCCCACTCGGGGGTGGGCGGGGCGGCATTCTCGGGCGCGTTGCCCAGCGACTCCTCGATGGGGATGTGCTCGTCGGTGAGGGTGAGCTCGATGGAGTGGCGAGCCTCGGAGTCGGGCACGGCAAAGACGCAGGCCATGCCCCCGTGGACCAAGCCCTCCAGGCGGCGGACCAGACGGGCCCCGCCCGCGACATCCGGTGGCTGGGTGCGCATCTCGGCCGTGGCGGCGCCGCCTACGCGCAGCAGGGACACAAAGGTGAGCCGCTGGCGGCCAAAGTCCAGCTGGCTGGGCTTGATGTAGAGACCGGCGAGGGTCTCGGGGCCAATCTTGGCTTCGCGGGCCTGGGGCGCCATGTCGTCGTAGGCGTGGGTGGCATCGTCAAAGAGAGAGCGCGGCTCGGCCAGCATGATTAGGGTGTCGCGGCTGACGTGGTCAAGCGGGGTGCCCACGGCCGGGTAGAGGTCGGGCAGGTAGCGGTCCATCTGGGGGAAGTCCACGCCCTGGGCGAGCATCTCCAGCTGGCTGGCCAGGGCGTCGTCCTCCTGGGCCGCCCGGTAGAGCTTGCGCTGGCAGCGCTTGACAGCCTCGGGCGTGACGGCCAGCTCGCGACAGGGGTAGACGGTGACCTTGTCCTGGCCGCCGATGGTCTGGCCGGTGGAGGCCACGACGCGGCGGATGTCGTCAATCTCGTCGCCAAAGAACTCCAAGCGCACGGGGCTGGTAGCCTGGGCTGGGAAGATGTCGATGGCGTCGCCGTGGACGTAAAAGGTGCCGGGCTGGTCGGCGCTGCCGGCGTTCACGTAGCCGCGGAAGAGGAGCTCGCCGGGCACGTCGCCAAAGGGCAGGGCCTGGCCCACCCTGAAGGTCGCGGGCGAGAAGTAGGCGCTGCCGTCGGCCAGCTTGGACTTGTCGCCGGCGGGCGGCACCCGGCGCAGGAGGGCCCGGGCCGAGCTCACGACCACGCAGGAGTCCCCGGCTGCCAGACGGGACAGGGCATGGCAGCGGGCGCCCACGACGGCCTGGTCGGCGGTCTTCTCGCCCCAGGGCAGGTCCCGCCGCTCGGGGAAGCGCTCCACGACATCCCGGCCCAGGTAGGCGGCCATGCCGGCGGCCATGCGGTCGGCTGCCTCCTCGCCGGCGACCACCACGAGCGTGGGCCGGGGCTGGCGGGCAAAGAAAGCCGAGGCCAGCAGGGGTCGGGCCGACTGGCCGATAGCCAGCGTCGCGTCGTCGCCCAGCGCCAGGACCCGCTCGACGGAGCGGAACTCGACGCTGGTCGCAAGCTGGGCGGCGATGCGGTGGATGAGCATGGCGGGGACCTTTCCTGGTGCTGGAGGG
>CAZEAF010000050.1:3748-10955 GCA_964510125.1 uncultured Coriobacteriaceae bacterium | reverse complement strand
GCGTTGCAGCGGGCCCACCAAGGCGGTCTCGATTACCAAAACCGCAGCCAGGGCCACGACAAAGGTGGCTGCCGTCAGCAAGAGGTGGCTCAGAATCGAGGCGGGCCCGATCAGGTGGGGGATGACGGGGGCCAGGGCACCGACAACCATGATGTGGATGAGGTAGACACCGAAGGTCCGAGGTGCCAGCCTGGACACCAGCCTCGCAGGTCTGACGCGGTCGAAAGCCTTGACCAGCAGGAAATAGACGCACACCGCCATGAGGAGGAAGAAAGGCGACTCGTCGAAAGCGCCCGTGTCGTTGCTGGAAAAGCCCGTTATGTTGAGGAAACTGGTTATGGCCCAGCCGGCAAGGACGATGCCGACCAGCGGGGCCGTGGGTGCCTGCTTGGCCGTCCGGTCGTTGAAAAGGCCGCCCAGGCAAAAGATGAAAAACCAGGACATAAAGGGATAGCCCCAGGCAAAGCGGATTCCCATGGAATCGCAGACAAAGTCGACCGTGTCCCAAGCGAGGCCGAAGACGATGAACAGCCTGCGCTCGCGGTCGGTCATATGGGCAAAGAGCCTGCCCAGGAAGGGTGCGGCCATGAGAAACCCAAAGAGGGCGAAGACAAACCAGTAGGGGAGGTCGCCGTAGGCGCCCAGGAGGTTGAGGGCAAAGTCTTTGAGAAAGGCCCATGGTTCCACAAAGCCGGGCAGCATATCCACGAAGGTGTTGATGAGGATGAAGACGAACGTGGGCACCAGGATGTTGCGCACCTTGTGGTAGTAGTAGGTCCCCAGCTCGGAGTCGGCCCGTTCACGGATGTTGAAGTGGCCCGACATCATAAGGAAGATTACGTTGCAGCTCATGAGGATGGCGTGGGTTATCTCGATGAAGAAAACCTGCCCCGGCCACGTCGCGTCGACCAGCAGGCCCGTGTGCACGGTGACCACCATAAGGGCGGCGAGGACGCGGATAAGGTCGTAGGCGTAGACGCGCTTGGCCATTCAGACTCCTGAGACAACGGGGCGGCCCTGTGGCAACGGGCGCGAGTTCGCTATTGATGAGCTGGGATAATCCAAGCAAGGATACCTCATGGCAAGCCCCATTTCCTCACGATGGCCCGGCTCCTCAGGCCAGCCACAGGCAAGGACGCTGAGCAAAGCTTACTCCTATGTGTATGGATTATCTAAGTGCCTACATAGCAGGTTTTGTGGGTAGAACGGTTAAGGCACAAGCATATTCGAGGAAATGAAGGGAAGTCGGTCTCAGCATGAAGCAGTTCAAAACTGAGAGCAAAAAGCTCCTGTCTCTCATGATCAACTCGATTTACACCAACAAAGAAATCTTCCTTCGCGAGCTCATCTCCAACGCCTCCGACGCCCTGGACAGGTTCTCGCTCAAGAGCCTGACCGAACCCGAGGCCAACATCGACCGCAGCAACCTCTTCATCCAGGTGGCCTTCGACAAGGACGCCCGCACCATCACGGTGAGCGACAACGGCATCGGCATGACGGCCGACGAGCTGGACCACAACCTGGGCACCATCGCCCACTCCGGCTCAGAGCAGTTCAAGGAGGACAACGCCGACCGCCAGGGCACCGACATCGATATCATCGGCCAGTTCGGTGTAGGGTTCTACTCGAGCTTTATGGTTGCCTCCAAGGTTCGCGTCGTCAGCCGCGCCTTTGGGGCAGAGGCCGCCAACGTCTGGGAGAGCGACGGCGAGAAGGGCTACACCATCGAGCCCGCAGGGGAGGGCGAGCGGTCCGGCGCCGACGACCACGGCACCGACGTCATCCTCTACCTGCGCGAATCCACCGAGGAAGACAACACCGACTCCCTTCTGTCCGAGTGGCGCCTCAAGGACCTTGTCCGCAAGTACTCCAACTATGTGCGCCATCCCATCAAGATGAACGTGACCAAGCGCCGCGCGCTGCCCAAGCCCGATGACGCTGGGGACGACTATAAGCCTCAATATGAGAGTTACACCGAGCTGGAGACCATTAACTCCATCAAGCCCATCTGGGAGAAGAAGGCCGGAGAGGTGGAGCAGGCGGACTACGATGCCTTCTATGAGAGCACCTTCCACGACATGCAGCCCCCGCTGCGCACCGTGTCCTTCCACGCCGAGGGCCGCATCTCCTACGACGTCCTGCTCTTCATCCCCTCACAGGTGCCCTTCGACCTCTACAGCAAGGACTACGAGAAGGGCCTGGCCCTCTACTCCTCCAACGTCCTCATTCAAGAAAAGTGCGCCGACCTGGTGCCCGACTACTTCAACTTCGTCCGCGGCATCGTGGATTCGCCCGACATCACCCTTAACATCTCGCGCGAGACCCTGCAGCACAACTCCCAGCTCCGCTCCATCGCCAACCAGGTGGAGAAGAAGATTCACGCCGAGCTAATCAAGATGCGCGACCAGGACCGCGAGAGCTACGAGGGCTTCTTCAACAACTTCGGCCGCGGCATCAAGTTCGGCATCTACGCCAGCTACGGCATGAAGGCCGCCGAACTGGGCGGGCTCTTGCTCTTCTGGTCTGCTAAGCAGGGCAAGATGGTCACCCTCTCCGAGTACGTGGACGCCATGGCCGCCGGACAGGACCGGATCTACTACGCCGCCGGCGAGGACCGTGGCCGCCTCGGCAACATCCCGCAGGTCAAGGCCGCCCTCTCTCATGGCTATGACGTCCTGCTGCTCACCCAGGACGTGGACGAGTTCACCCTGCAGGCTATGCGCGCCTTCCATGTCGACGCCAAGGGAGGCGATTCGGAGAACAAGGGGACCGAGGCCCGCGACATCGAGTTTGCCAACGTGGCGACGTCCGACCTGTCCCTGGCAACTGAGGAGGAGAAAGAGCAGGCCGAGAAGGCGAGCGACGAGAACAAGGACCTGCTCGAGGCCCTCAAGGCGGCGCTGGGCGACAAGGTCTTTAACGTAAAGGTGGCGCCCGGCCTGGGCGACGCTCCCGCCACCATCGCGGCCGAGGGCCCCATCTCCCTGGAGATGGACCGGATTATGTCCCTGGAGCCCGGGGCTATGGGCGCCCCGCATGCCCAGCGCGTCCTGGAGCTCAACCCCGACCATCCCGTCTTTGCCAAACTGGTCGAGGCCAACAAGGCAGCCGACCAGGACAAGCTCGCCCTCTACGCCGACCTTTTGCTGGACCAGGCCCTCATCGTTGCAGGCCTGCCCGTCGCCGACCCGGTCGCCTTCGCCGCCAACGTCTGTCAGCTCATGTAGGTGCAAGGCATAACAGGGGAGGTGTGATACGCACCGCCCCGGCCGCCGCTCAGTTTGCCGGGTTTCCTCTACAGTCTGTCATCAGAAAGCCCGCCCCCACATCCTCGTGGGGGCGGGCTTTTGCGTGCGAGGAAAGACGCTCTAGGAGCAGAGGGTCAGACGCCCTTAGGCAGCCTCAACCTCAGCCTTGCCGTCGTCGATGCCGCGCTCATCCTTGGAGTAGCGCGTGCCGATGGTGGCACGCAGGATGAAGAGGACCACGAGGATCAGGACGATGCCAACAGCCAGGCAGATAATCCAGTTGCGGACGAAGCCGGCGACCACGAAGCAGACGAAGGAGACGCCCGCGACGGTGAGCGCGTAGGGGAGCTGGGTGCTCACGTGGGTGATGTGGTGCACGTTGGCGCCGGCGGAGGCCATGACCGTGGTGTCGGAGATGGGCGAGCAGTGGTCGCCGCAGACGGCGCCGGCCAGGCAGGCGGAGATGCCGATGATGAGCAGGTCGGGCTGGTTGGCAAAGATGGGCAAGACGATGGGGATGAGGATGCCGAAGGTGCCCCAGGAGGTGCCGGTGGCAAAGGCCAGGCCCAGGCCGACCAGGAAGATGATGGCAGGCAGCAGGTTGAAGAGGCCGGCGGCCGCCCCCTCCATGAGGCCGGCCACGAAGTCGGCGGCGCCCAGGGCGCTGGTGGCAGACTTGAGGGTCAGGGCGAAGGTCAGGATGAGGATGGCGGGGACCATGGCCTTGAAGCCCTCGGCCACGCTGTCCATGGCGCGCTTGAAGTTGATGACGCGGCGGGCCCAGAGGTAGATGAAGCTGATGACCAGGGCCACCAGGGAGCCCATGCTGAGCGAGACGGCGGCGCTGGTGTCGCCAAAGGCGGCGGACAGGTCCATGTAGTTGGCGGACTCGGAATCCCAGAAGCCGCCGACGTACATCATGGCGATGACGCAGGAGACGATGAGGACCACGATGGGTACGAGGAGGTCGGCCAGGGAGGCGCGGCTGTTCTCAATGGGCTTCTCGTCGACGAGGGCGCCGAGCTCGTTGGAGCGCCAAGCCTTGAGCTCCTCCTTGGCCATGGGGCCGTAGTCGAACCCCATGAAGGTGATAATCAGCACAAAGAAGATGGTCAGCAGGGAGTAGAAGTTGAAGGGGATGGCCTGGATGAAGAGCTGGATGCCCGTCACGCCGGTGTCCAAGTCCGAAGCGGTGGACGAGACGGCGGCCGCCCAGGAGGAGATGGGGGCAATCATGCAGATGGGCGCGGCAGTGGCGTCGATGATATAGGAGAGCTTGGCACGGGAGACGCGGTGGCCGTCGGTGACGGGGCGCATGACGGCGCCGACCGTGAGACAGTTGAAGTAGTCGTCGATGAAGAGAAGGACGCCCAGGATGAAGGTGGCGATAATCGAGCCCAGGCGGGACTTGATGTGTCGGGCCGCCCACTTGCCGAAGGCCGCGGAGCCGCCGGCGGTGTTGACGAGGGCGACCATGATGCCCAAGATGACGAGGAAGAGGAATATGCCTGCGTTGTCCGGGTCGGCAATCGTGTTTATAAAGCCGACGCTCGAGGCGCCGTCACCCTCGCCCACGGTGCCCGAGACGATGTAGTTGAGAGTGTTGACCGGGTCGAAGCTCGCCAGCAGCAGTGCACCCACGACGATGCCCACAAACAGGGAGCTGTAGGTCTCCTTGGTGATGAGGGCGAGCACGATAGCCACGATGGGCGGAATCAGTGCCCAGAACGTTCCGATGAATTCCATGTTGTCTCCCTGTTGTCAAACAATATGGGATGAGCGTGCGGAATGCCAAGCTCGCCCTTGCCGGTGAAAAGATTAGTCGATAAGCGAGGTTGGAATCCTGTGAAGGGGCACTGGCTTGGGCCCAATGGGCTCATTTGTCTTGCCAAAGGCGACGGCGCAGGAGGGCGTGAACCCCTCGGGCAGGCCCAGCTCCTCCACGAGCTCGGGCTTTTTGACCAAGGCCCTGATGGCGCCCCAGATAAGGACGCTGCCCAGGCCGAAGTCCTCGGCTGCCTGGTGCATGTGCTCGGCGACGATGGCGCAGTTGGAGTAGACGACGTTCTCGGGCATGCCGCAGCCAAAGTCGGCCGCGACGACGACCAGCTCGGGAGTGCCGTAGAGGGGTCGGGCGCTGGGGTCGCCAATCTCCTGGGCGGCGGCGTAGTCAATCTTGGCCAGCAGGGAGGCGCTGCGGATGTCGACCAGGTGCAGGGTGGCGAACTTGCCCATGCCCACGGGCGCCGCCTGGGCCGCCTTCATGATGCCAGCCCGCTGAATCTCGCTGGCTGCCTCGCCTGTGTAAGACCGTACTGAGCGGCGAGCCTCGATAAGCTGCATGAACTCCATGCTGTCCCTTTCTCTCGACCTCAGAGTGCGCTTAGTCTATCTCTCGTTTTAAAAATCAAGGAGACAAAGACCCCATAAAAGGGTACATTTTAATCAGATTTAAACAGGTCGATACAAACCCGGGGCGTCTTGCTTGGCAGGGTTTCCAAGCCGCCTCGGGCTCGCTGTTATCAAGGAGGTACACTCAATGGCCTACCGCAAGATTCTCGTCCCCTACGATGGCTCAAGCCACGCCCGCGAGGCCCTCAACGAGGCCTTCCAGATTGTCGATGGCCGCGACGACGCCCAGGTGGTCATCCTGAACGTCATCACCACATCTGACGTCGCACCCACATACGGCGGTGACAGTACCTTCTGGAGCTCGGCCGACCTTATGGACTATGAGACCTACAACACCTACATGGACAAGGCCATCGAGGGCGCCAAGGAGGCCCTGCAAAAGGACGTCGCCGCAGAGCTCGAGCGCCTAGGCGGCAGGGGCTCGGTCGACGTCACCAGCTGCTCGTCCACCGCGCGCGGTATTGCCGACTACGCCAAGGAGCACAACTGCGACCTCATCATCATGGGCCGCCGCGGCCTGGGCCTGCTGCGTAGCATGCTTGGCTCCGTCTCCTACGGCGTCCTGAGCGCGGCCGAGGTGCCGGTCCTCACGGTCAAGTAGGCGCCTCCGGGCCCAAGACATACCCCTAAGGGTGAGCAGCCTATAGCTTTTGTCTGGAAATCCCCCCATGCACAGGCCGTGTAGGGGGGATTTGCCCTGTTAAAGGGGATAACGCTATCATAGTGGGTCAAGAAAACCCTTTGAGGCGCCAAGAAGGCATGTGAAACGGGAAGAAGGAGGCGTGGGTCACGTGAGCAACAATTGCATTCCCGGGACGTCGTCGCAAGCGGAGATAGGAAGTCGCCCAACCAGGGCCGCTCGCGCCGCCGCCGTCTGCTTTGCTGCCTTGCTAGGCCTGTCCGGCCCCCTCGTGCTGGCCGGATGCGGGTCTATCGAGACGGAGGACGTGACCAACGCCCTGATGTCTGCCCTGGCCCCCGGTGACTCCCATGCCGGAAACTTTGACAGCTCGTCTGCCGGCACGCCCAACTCCCTGGGCACTTCGTCCTCAAACGTCACCACGACGCCTGTGACCACGCCTGTCCAGACGCCGGAGTCCGACCAGGCAACCGACGAAGCCCAGACCGAGCCTGAAGCCACCGAGCCCGAAGCCACACAGGACCAGAACACGGGACCTGACGGGGTGGCGGACGACCTCAACGCCCATAATGTGGGCGACTCGGTCACCGTCTCCGGGGCCAGCCTTGCTTACGACGTGTATGCAACCTGGATGCTTGACGACGATGGCGAATGGACCGCCTACTTCTACACCGACAACGGGTCAATCCTCTACGCCTACCCCAGCGGTCAGGACTGGGTCTTTTACTCGGGCAGCGGCGACAGGGTTGTCTGCAACCAGGAGGGCAGCTCCGCCTACGGGCAGGTCGGCCCGGCCGGCACCAACAGCCACTGGCAGAGCGTTTCTGACCCATCAACCTGGTACTAGCCGAGCAGGGGCGTGATCTTATATGGAAGAAAAGAAAGATGAGGAAGTGCAGGCGATAAC
>CAZEAF010000050.1:1159-3648 GCA_964510125.1 uncultured Coriobacteriaceae bacterium | reverse complement strand
GGCCATGCTGGTCTGGGCGCTGGTGGTCGGCATCATCGCCATCGCCGTCCTTGCCGTGATTCTGTTTCTGAACATCCCGCTGCTCCTGCCCGTGGCGTTCGTGCTCGGCCTGGTCGGCCTTTTGCTTTCCATCCTGGGCCTTTGCCGCCACAAGGGAGGGCCCCTGGGCGGCTTTTCCCTGGGCACCAACATCTTTATTGTGACGTTCGGCTTGATGCTGTCCCTTGTAGCGGCCGTCTTCGTTCCGATGGTGCAGGAACTGACCTATTACGCCAACTACCCCCTGACTCAGCCCCTGTCTGCCAGCGGTCACGTGAGCTACAGTCAGCTCAAGTCTGCCGACTGCGGCGACGTGGTCATCTCCGGATATGTGGTGGACGCCTCCACCAACGATGCGGGAGAGTCGGCCTTCCTGATGGAGATGGGCGGCATGGAGGACCAGCTGGTCATCGTCAAGGTCGACAACGCCGACGGCCTCGACCCCGTCTCGGGGGAGTGGGTGGTCGTGAAGGGTGCCGACCAGGGCAACCAGTCCTTCCAGCTGGCTGGAGAGGACCAGACGGCCCCGGTCGTAGACGCCACCGAGATCCTAGGCCTGAGCAACCAGCTCTCCTGGTAACCTCTGCCGTTCGCGGATTCGATATTGCCGTTTGTTAAATGTCAGCTCGCAAAAAGCGCCTGATTTTTGCCATTGGTCGCCTTTTTACGACCGTTCATCTATCTCGGCCAAAACAGGCAATGACCTTGCTACCGGGCGATGGGTACGATTCGCGATAAGCATCATCTCCCACCCCTGGCGCATGCGTCAGATTGGGAGCGCACGTGCATGCAAGCTTCACCTAAGGAGGATTCATGAGCGATCGCACACTTTCCCGCCGTTCCTTCCTAGCCGTCGCCGGTGCCGCAGCGTTGACTGCCGTCGCAGCTTCCGAGCTGGGCTATCAGCCGAGCACCGCCCGTGCCGCAGGTGGCCAGATTACTGCTGCTATGGCTTACAGCAGCACGAACTACTCGCCTGTCGGCAGCAGCTCCGCCCTGATGCTCGCGGGCACCTGGCACGTCTTCGAGGGACTGTACGAGATTGACCTGCACGACTACACCACCTACGCGGCCCTGGCCAACGGCGACCCGGTCAAGGTCTCTGAGACCGAGTACGAGGTCACCCTGCGCGACGGCGCCAAGTTCTCCGACGGCACCGACGTCACCTCCGAGGACGTCGTGCACTCCTTCGAGGTCAACATCGCCAACGACACCTACGGCGCCTTCCTGTCCTTCATCGACTCCGTGACCGCCAAGGACGACAAGACCATCACCTTCACGCTCAAGTATGCCTTCGAGGCCCTGCTCAAGGGCCGTCTGGCTGTCGTCAAGATTATCCAGGCCTCTGCCACCGACGAAGATTTGGCCCAGAACCCCGTGGGCACCGGCCCCTGGATGTACACCGCCCTTGACGGCGATGACGGTGGCGCCATCGAGTTCGCCCCCAACCCCAACTACAACGGCGATCACCCGGCCAAGGAAGACAGCATGCGCTGGGACGTCCTGCTCGATCAGACCGCCCGCACGACCGAGCTTCAGGAGGGCACCGCCCTGGTCATGGAGAACGTGCCCGACGCCAACGCCGAGATTATCGAGGCTTCCGGCGCCCAGGTCGACTACATCGACGGCTTCTCGCAGGCCTTCCTGATGTTCAACACCAAGAAGGAGCCCTTTAACGACAAGCGCGTCCGTCAGGCCTTCTTCTACGCCATCGACGTCGACAAGCTCATCAACAACCAGCTCGCCGGCCATGCCAACCCGGTCAAGAGCTTCCTCAACGAGGGTCACGCCAACTTCCACGAGGCCTCCACGGTCTTCACCTACGACCCCGACAAGGCAAAGGAGCTCCTTGCCGAGGCCGGCCTGTCCTCGATTGACGTCACCCTGTTGGTCAACAACAACTGGGTGTCCGACCTGTCCGCCCAGATCAAGAACGACCTCGACGCCGTGGGTATCAACACTACGCTCTCGGTCGAGAAGATTAACTGGGCCGAGCTCGCCGAGTCCGACGAGATCCTGCCTTACGACGTCATGCTGACCCCCGGTGACCCCACCTGCTTCGGCAATGACCCCGACCTGCTCATGACCTGGTGGTACGGCGACAACGTGTGGACCAAGGGCCGCTCTTGCTGGGCCTCCACCGCCGAGTGGCAGCAGCTGCAGGACCTGCTCCAGCAGGCCCGCGAGGCAACTGGCGACGAGCAGCAGGAGCTGTGGAACCAGTGCTTCGACATCATCGCCGAGGAGGCGCCGCTCTACGCCCTCTTCCACCGTCAGCTGGCCACCGGCTACTGGGCCGACCAGATTGACGGCTTCAAGCCGATCTCCACGACCGGCCTCATCCTGCTCGACTGCGAGACCAAGTAATTCGCAAGCCTGGATGAATAGGCGCTAATGGCAAGGAGCCTGCCTTGAGGGGTGGGCTCCTTGCCTGTATCTGGCATCTGGTG
>CAZEAF010000050.1:0-1059 GCA_964510125.1 uncultured Coriobacteriaceae bacterium | reverse complement strand
GCATCCCCTTATCCTGCGAGCTGCGCAACCAGAAAGGACACGCGGGCATGGCAGACTGCAAAGGCCCCCGTCTCTTCTCGGTCCTGGGCGACTCGATTAGCACCTACGAGGGCTGCAACCCTACCGGCTACCGGGTCTTCTATACGCCCGACAGGTCCGGGCAGGCTGGGCTCAGGGGGCCCGAGGACACCTGGTGGTCCCAGGTAATCTCCCACTTTGGCGGCCGGCTTCTGCGCAACGCCTCTTATTCGGGCAGCCTGGTGGAGGGCGCGGGGTTTCCGGCAGGGGAGAGCCCCGAGCGCGCCGCTGCCCTGGGAACGGACTGGGCGGCCCCCGACGACGTGCTGGTCTTTATCGGCATAAACGACTACGGTTGGGGAGGCGCCCACCTTCAGGCCGCCGGTCGCGGGGCCACGACCCCTGTGGCCACCGACCTCTCAGGCATCCCCGAGGCCGCCCCAGGCGAGGCCCCCGAGGACGCACTCGACAGGTTCGGGCTTGCCTACCGCAGGATGCTGGCGCATATCCGCAAGGCCTGGCCCCGGGCCCGCATCTGGTGCCTCTCGCTCGTGCCCGGCCGTACCCAAGGAAAGGCCAAGCCCGACTTTTGCTGGAACCTGCGGGCCCGCCCCTTTGCCGCTTACAACGAGGCTATCCGCTCCGCCTGCGCAGGCGAGGGGGCCGGCTTTTTGAACCTCTGCGCTTACGGCTACGACTACGACTCGCTCGAGGGGACCCATCCCACCCGGCTGGGCATGCGCCAGCTGGCCGACCTGACCATAGCCGCCATGGAGGGGGCCCCGGCGCCTGACCATACCGCCTTCGCCAACCCCAACACTGGCTTCTGGCGGTCGCAGGAATGGCGATGCGGCTGCAGCGCGGTGAGGTGCCCCTGGGCCCGCGGCACCTCGCAGACCTGGTACTGCACCTGCGTAAAGCCCCGCTAGAAAAGGTTGGCTGCACAAAGGTTAAAATCGATATCCGCATAGTTTTTTGTATAACCGCGACAGGAATGTGCCCAGATTACCCTGCACTTTTCTCAATTCATCTATTTTTCCC
>CAZEAF010000049.1:0-11109 GCA_964510125.1 uncultured Coriobacteriaceae bacterium | reverse complement strand
GAGCCCTGCGAGGACCAGGTCGTCCGCGGGGACGTGCGCCTTACCAAGGTGGATGAGGCCACCATGGCCCGCATGGGCGGGGTCGCCTTCCTCGTGACCTCCAAGACCACCGGCGAGAGCCACGTCGTCATGGCCGACGAGAACGGCGAACTCAACACGGCCGCCTCCTGGAACAGCCATACCCTGCGCACCAACGCCTCCGACGCTGCCCTGGCCCAAGACGGCCAGGTGGACGAGGCCAGGCTCGACCCGTCCGCAGGCGTCTGGTTCTATGGCAGCGCCGATGCCACGGACACGCCTGCCCCGGACGATGCCCTCGGAGCCCTGCCCTATGACACATACGGCTTCAAGGAGCTCGCCACGAGCGCCTCGGCTGGTCACGAGCTGGTGGAGTTCGAGGTGACCGTCACCCGCCATGCCACCACGCTTGACCTGGGCACGGTCGCAGACAAGCCCGGCCCCCGCATCTTCACGCGCCTGACCGGCGATGGCGGCGCCAAGCAAATCCAGGCCGCGGGCGAGGTCGTCCTGACCGACGAGGTCGGCTACGAGTACCTGCGCCCTGGCGCCACCTACAAGCTGGAGCTTTCCCTTGTGTATCCCGATGGGACGCCGCTTGTCGATAGCGCGGGCGCGGCCATCACCGCCAGCAAGGAGTTCACGCCCGTCGCCGCAAGCGGCAGCGAGCAGATTTGCGTCACCGTCGACGCCTCCCAGCTGTCCGGCATGAGCGTCGTGGCCTTTGAGCGCCTTCTGGACAAGGACGGGACGCCGGTGGCCGAGCATGCCGACGCGGCTGACGCTGAGCAGACTGTGGCCTTCGTGCAGATTGGCACGACCCTGCTGGGGGCCCGGACCCAGGGGCACATAGCCCGGGCGGAAGAGGACTGCCAGCTTGTCGACACGGTGTCCTATAAGGGCCTTGCCTGCGACGGCAGGGCCTACCAGCTGCGGGGATACCTGCTCGACCAACAGACCGGCGAGCGCCTCTGCGACGCGGCGGGCCAGCTCGTCAGTGCCAGCCAGACCTTTGTGCCCGAACAGCCCGAGGGGTCCGTGGAGGTGATCTTCACCTTTGACGCCAGCGGCCTCGCAGGAAGGAGCGTCGTGGCCGAGGAGCATGTCTTTGAGGAGGGCCGCGAGCTCGCCGTCCACGCCGACTTGACCGATGAGGACCAGACTGTGACCTTCCCCCACCTGACCACCACCCTGGTGGACGCAGACGGCACGCATGTCGGCGACCCGCTCGTGACGGTCCAGCTCACCGACAACGTGGCCTTCTCGGGCCTTGTGCCCGGGCTGACCTACCAGCTGACCGGCTCCCTCATGGATGCCGAGACCGGCGAGCCTCTGACCTACCCCGATGGCACCGCCGTCATCTCAACCGTGGTCTTTGAGGCAGCCGAGGCGGCAGGCGAACAGCAGGTCCCCTTCACGCTCGACGCCCAGGAGCTAGGTCTTGCGGGCCGCGGCGTCGTGGCCTTCGAGACCCTCAGCCTCCTGCCTACGGACGGGGCCGAGGATGTCCCTGTGACCGTGGCCGAGCACGCCGACCTTTCCGACGCCGAGCAAACCGTGGCCTTTGGCAAACCTTGGATTGCGACGACCTTCCTGTCAGCCGCAGGCACGCACGAGACCGCAGCCGCAGACGAGGTCGAGCTCACCGACAACGTGGCCTTCGACGGGCTCGAGCCCGGCCAGTCCTACCAGCTGACTGGGACCCTGATTGACCGGGCGAGCGGCGAGCCCCTGACCGGCGAGAATGGCCAGCCCGTCTCCTCCACCGTCGACCTGACGCCCCAGGAGTCGGCAGGGTCTACCCAGGTCCCCTTCACCTTGGACGCAAGCGAGCTGGGCGGGCGCGACATCGTGGCCTTCGAGGCCCTCTCCCGCGACGGCGAGCCCATCATCGCCCACGAGGACCCGCAGGCCTCTGACCAGACCGTCAGTGTGGTGGGCATCCGCACGACAGCCTCCGACCGCGACGACGGCGACCGGCAGGTCATGCCCAGCGCCTATGCCCGCCTCGAGGACGCCGTGGAGCTGACGGGACTGGAGCCCGGCGCCACCTACACCATCGCGACCGAGCTCGTAGACGCCCTGACCCATGACCCGGTGCCCGCCGGCACGTGCTCGGCCCAAATCACGCCCACGGCCGAAAACGTCGTCGTCCGGGTGAGAATGACAGTCGATGTCAGTTCTTACGCAGGCCGCGACCTGGTCTTTCTCGAGACCCTGACCCGCGACGGCGTCACGGTGGCCCAGCATTGCGACTACGATGACGAAGACCAGACCCTGGCCGTCTCCCCTGCCATCTCCACGATGCTGACCGATGCCGCCGACGGCGACCACGAGGCCCTGGTGGACCAGGACAAAGGCGAGGTCGAGCTCGTGGACGCGGTCGATTGCCGCGGCCTTGAGCCCGGCGAGACCTACGAGCTGACCGGCACCCTGATGCTGGCCGATGGCAGTCCGCTCAAGGACGCCGACGGCAGGGAGGTGACCGCGACCACGACCTTCGTGGCAGACAAGGCCGACGGGACCGCCGAGGTGATCTTCTTCTTCGACGCCGGCAGTTTGGCCGACCAGACCAAGCTCGTGGCCTTTGAGCAGCTCACGCTCCAGGGCGAGGTCATCGCACGCCACGAGGACTTGGCGGACGAGGGGCAGACCGTGACCGTCCGCCTGCAGGCCCCCAATCAGCCCTCGACGCCCAGCACACCCGCCCCAAGCTCGCCCAGCACGCCCACCCCGACCTCAATCGGGGTCCCCAAGACCGGAGACGCGACCGTCTCGCCTGCACTTTTGGCAGCCTTGGGCGGCATGGGAGTGACGGCTCTGGCTGCGGGCCTTGTGGTCCTCCGTCTGCGGAGAAAGGGGTAGGAAGGAGCGGACGGACAGGGAACGGTCAGGCGTAGCGCTGGTAGGCAGCCCCGCACACAAAACCGGTCCTGCGGGCGGCGGGCCCGCAGGACCGGGAGGCCTCAGGCGTAGCGCTGGCAGGCGACCGTAAGCCCATGCTCGATGGCATAGAGGGCGGCAGCCGCGGCTTCACAGGCGACAAACCCGAGCTCCTCCGCCTCGCGGCCGCGGGTCTGCTTGAGCACGAAATCCGCCGGGGCCATACGTCCTGGCGGGCGCCCGATGCCCGTGCGGACCCGGCCATAGTCGTGCGTGCCCAGCTTGTCGCAGATGGACCGCAGGCCGTTGTGGCCGGCGTGCCCGCCACCCAGGCGAACGCGCACCTTGCCCGCCTCCACCTCGAGGTCGTCGTGAACCACCAGGATTCCCGTAGGTGAAATATGGTATTCGCGGGCGAGGTGGGCGACGCAGCCGCCCGAGTCGTTCATGTAGGTCGAGGGCTTGACCAAAAGCACCGTGGCCCGGCCCTCGCGGGCTGAGGTGTCCCGGGCGCCGTTGGGCAGGACGACCTCGGCGCCAAAGACGTGCGGCCAGTCGACTTCGGCCACAAGCGCGCCCGGCTTGGTCTTCCAGTAGCTCGCGCCCATCTGGGCGGCCAGCTGGTCCACCGCGGCGGCTCCCACGTTATGGCGCGTGCCCTCGTACTCGGCGCCGGGGTTGCCCAGGCCTACCACCATGCCGATAGGTGTGGCTCTGCTGCCGGCCTGGGCGGTCCCAGCGGCCTTGTCGCCCGCCTGACCCTCGGCCTCCCCGGCCTTCGGCCCCTTCCCCCTGGCCGCCTTGTGGGCTGCCTTGAGGGCAACGTAGTCTCTGCTCACCTGCGCCCCTGTCGTCTCGGCCGTCCCCGGGTGCACCCGCGCGGGCGAGACACCTCTCGCGTCAATCCAATCAGAACTCGGGATTGATGCCGAACATGCCGGAGACGGACTGCTCGGTGTACACGTTGTGGATGGCGCGGGCAAACTCGTCGGCCAGAGACAATAGGTGAATCTTGTGGCAGGCCTTGGAGCGCTCGGGGTCGAGCGGCACGGCGTCGGTCACGAGGACCTCCTCCAAGGGGGCCTCCTCCAGGCGCTCGTAGGCCGGGCCAGACAGGATGCCGTGGGTGGCGCCCACATAGATGTCGCCCGCACCCTTGCGCTTGAGCTCGCGCACGGCGCCGCACAGGGTGCCGGCCGTGTCAATCATGTCGTCGTTGACGATGCAGGTCTTGCCCTCGATGTCGCCGATGATGCCCATGACCTCAGCGGCGTTGTGGGCGGGACGGCCCTTGTGGGCGACGGCGAAGTTGCAGCCCAGCATGTCGGCCAGGCGCTTGGAGGCCTTGGCGCGGCCCACGTCGGGCGAGACGACAACGGTGTTGTCCATGTCAAAGCCCTTGGCCGCGTAGTACTCGGCAAAGAGGGGCAGGGCTGTGAGATGGTTGACCGGGCCGTCGAAGAAGCCCTGGATCTGGCCCTGGTGCAGGTCAACCGTGATGAGGCGGTCGATGCCGGCGGTCTTGTAGAGGTCGGCGACCAGCTTGGCCGTGATGGGCTCGCGCGGGGCGGCCTTGCGGTCCTGGCGGGCGTAGGCGAAGTGGGTGATGACGCCGGTCACGGAGCGGGCAGAGGCGCGCTTGGCGGCGTCTGCCATGATGAGGACCTCCATGAGCAGGTCGTTAATCCGGGGGCCGGCGACCGACTGGATGAGGAAGACATCGCAGCCACGGACGCTCTCGGGGTAGCGGGCGTACACCTCGCCGTTCGCAAAGGTCTCAAGCTGCAGCGGCGAGAGCTGGCATCCCAGCTTTTCGACGATGTCCTGGGCAAGTTTGGGGTTAGACGTGCCCGAGAAGACCTTCATTTCCTTTTGGATGCAGTCCATGCAGCGAGCTCCCTCTGTCCGGCGGCCGGTGTTCACGTACGTAGTCATAGTAAACCTGTCCGGTTCGGTTGGGCTGTCTGGCGTGGCCCGCATTCAGAAGTCACACCCACGTCCACACGCGCCGCCCGCCGGGCCCGGCCTACCCCTGCCCGCCGTCCTGCCCCTCCCGCCTCCACTTCGGCAGCCAGCCCGGGACGACCCTCTGGTCGTTGCGCTCCAGGGCCAGCGCCCCGGCCGGCACGTCCTTGGTGATAACGGAGCCGGCGCCCACCGTGGCTCCCTCGCCGATGGAGACCGGCGCCACCATCATGGTGTCGGAGCCCACGAAGACCCCGTCGCCGATGGTGGTGCGGTGCTTGTTCTTGCCATCGTAATTGCAGGTGATGGACCCGGCGCCAATGTTGACGCCCTCGCCCATCTGCGTGTCGCCGATGTATGACAGGTGGGGCACCTTGGACCCGCGGCCGATGGTGGAGTTCTTGATTTCCACGTGCGTGCCGGCCTTCGACCCGTCGAGCAGGTGGGCGCCCTTGCGCAGGTAGGCGCGGGGGCCGCAGCTCACGCCGTTCTCGATGACGGCGCCGACGGCCACGGTCTCGTCCACGACCGACCCGTCGCCCACCTTGGTGTCGGTCAGGCGGGTGTCGGGGCCAATGACGCAATCCTCGCCCACGCTCGTGCTGCCCATCAGGATGCAGCCGGGCAGGACGGTCGTGTCGCGGCCGATAGTGACGCCGGGAGCCACCCAAACCTGCGTAGGGTCGAGCATGGTCACGCCGGCAGCCATGAGCCCGTCGTTGATGCGGGCCTGGGCGACGCGGGTGGCGGCAGCCAGCTGGATGCGGGAGTTGACGCCCATGAGCTCGTCGGGGTCGTCGCAGGCGATGGCGGTCAGGGGCCTGCCGGCCTGGGCCAGGATCTGCACCATGTCGGTGAGGTAGTACTCGCCCTGGGAGTTCTGGCAGCCCAGGGCGCCGATGCGGGACGCCAGCTCGGCCACGTCGAAGCAGTAGACACCCGCGTTGCAGGTCTGGATTCGGGCCTCCTCGGCCGTACAGTCCTTCTGCTCGATGATGCGGCGGGCCAGGCCGTCCTCGCCCACCTCCACGCGACCGTAGCCCGTGGGGTCGGCGTAGCGGGCCGTGAGCAGGGCGCCGGCGCCTTTGCCCTGGGCCGCGGCGTCGATGAGGCTACGCAGGGTCCGGGCCCGCACAAGGGGTGTGTCGCCGCAGGTCACGACCACGTCGCCGGACTCGATACGGGCAGCCTCCAGCGCCACGCGCACCGCATGGCCCGTGCCCAGGCGCTCGACCTGCTCCACGCACTCCACGCCTGCCTGACCGGCCAGGATGGCACGCAGCTCCTCGGCATGGCTTCCCACCACGACGACGATGCGGTCGCAGCCGGCCTCGCGCGCGGCGTCCACTGCCCACTGGACCATGGGCTTGCCCAGCAGCTCGTGAGCGCACTTCGCATGCTTCGACTTCATGCGGGTGCCTTCGCCCGCAGCCAGGATGATTGCGCACGCCATGAGAGCCCCCTATTGGTTTGGGATGTTCAGAAGAAAGTGGCTGGGATAGAGGGATTCGAACCCCCATAACGGGCACCAAAAACCCGGGTCCTAACCGTTGGACGATATCCCAGTGCCTGCTGTGACGGCGCCGCGAGCGCGGATGGGCCGCCGCAGCCCGTGCATGAAAAGTCTACCAGCAGCAGCGCGCACGTCAAGTATCAAATGGCCCGCCTCACCCTAGTAACGCTTGGCATCCAAGGCGGCACACATGGCGTCGAGGATGGTGATGGCGGCGCTCTGGGCGTTGTGGTCGGTGACCGAGCCGTCGTAGTTGTTCATGCCCTCCAGCTCCACCAGCAGTTTATAGACGCCGCCCTTGCTGGCCCGCATGCTGGAGACGATGCGGGGGCCCAGCTCGGACAGGTTGCTGGCGCACACGTAGATGCGGCCGTTGCTCAGCTGCTCGGCGTCAGTGATGGGCTGGGTCGTGACCTCGAGGATTACGTCGGCCCCGATGAGCTGGTCGCGGTCGACGTGCACCACAGAGTCCACGAGGACGAAGCGGGCGTCAGTGGTCGTGGCCAGGGCTATGTTCCACATGCGGCTCACGATGTTGCGGGAGATAGGGTCGGCCCCGCTGGCCACCACGTGAGTGCTCTCGAGCACGCTCGCGGCGCGCGACAGGCCGAAGTGAGCGACGCTCACCGAAGCGGGCGCGGCCTTGCCCATCCACACGTGATGGAGCCGGTCGATAGCCTCGAAGGTGTCCTGGAAGGCTATGCCGTCGGGGAAGATGCCCGAGTTGGCCTGGAACTCGCGCACCGCCGCCTCGGTGTGGGGACCGAAGTAGCCGTCGACGTCGCCGCAGGAAAAGCCCAGCACGTTGAGGGTCATCTGCAGGTAGGACACGTCGGCCCCGTGGAAGTAGGGCGCACGCAGGTAGAGGGTGCGGTCGCCCATCTTGTAGGTGGCATCCACCAGGCACCGCCAGGCATCGTCGTCGACGGCGTCGCCCGCAGGCAGGTCGGCCGAGGACCGGAAGGCCCGGACCATCCCCAGGGTCGTGTCGCCAAAGAAACAGGCGTCCAGCTCCTGCTGCGCGATGCTGTAGCCAAGCTGCGCAAGACGAGTCTGCACATCCTCAACCGCCGGTCCGCTTTGTCCAACGCCGATGGGTTCCACGCTCGCGTCTCCTCGCACACACAAATTCGACAGGCCTTCCCGCCGGGTCAAGGCCATTTAGCTACAATACACAAATGCCCATTATATTGTCCATCAACGACACACGCGCACCATGTGGCACCCGGCCGACGGGCCCCGTGCCTTGAGAAGACAGGAACCGTACATGCGACTCAGCACCGCAGGCAGAATCGGTCTCATTTTATCCTTTGTTCTCGCTCTCGTGGTGAGCGTCTTCGTTGGCTATGCCTTTGCCAGCGACCGCGCCAGCTACAACCTCATCCCCGACAACACCTCCATCGCCGGCGTGGATGTCTCCGGCATGACGGCCGAGGAAGCAACCAAGGCTGTCGAGGACTACACGGCCTCCCGCCAGTCGGCGTCCGTGAACTTCTCGCTAGTCGACCCTGAGACCCAGACCGCCTACCCGGTGAGCCTCACGGCCACGGTCAAGTACGACGTGGCCACCGCCGTCGAGACAGCCATCGCCCGCCGGCAGGACACCGCAGCCCTGTCCCGCATCACCAGTGAGATCACCAACGCGCCCGTGGAACAGGTGGACATCCCCCTGGAAGAGCAGTCCCTGGCCGTGGACTCCACCCCCATCCGCGAGGCCGTCGAGTCGCTGGCGCCCGCCTATGTGTCCGACCCCGTCGACGCCAGCCGCACCTTCAACAACGACAACACGGTGACCATCACGCCCGAGACGTACGGCACCGCCATTGACGTGGACGCCACCGTCGCAGCCGCCGAGACCACCCTGTCCCAGGCCGTAGCCACATCCCCCTCGCTAGCCAACCTGGCCAGCCGGGCCATCAGCTCGCCCCTCACGATGACGTACACGGCCCCCGCGGTCACGGTGGATAGCTTCCCCTACGCCATCATCATCGACTACGCCGAGTTTACCCTCTACGTCTTTGACGGCGACCAGGTCATCTGGCAGTGCTACATCGGCTACGGCCGCGGCTGGGAGGACGGGGTCAACTACGACAGCCCCACAGGCCTGCACTACATCGACTACTTCGACCCCTCGCCCACCTGGTCAAACCCCGACCCCACGGGCTGGGGCGCCGGCTACAAGGACTTCTACGCCGGTGGCGAGGAGGGCAACCCCCTGGGCTCCCGCGCCATGAAGGTGAGCGACGCCTCGATGGTCTTCATCCACGGCGTCTCCGACTACGGCATCGTCGGCCAGCGCCTGAGCCACGGCTGCATCAACGTGTACGACCCTGAGGTCATCGACCTCTACAACCTCTTGTACGACAACGCCGTGGAGCATGACAGCCTCAGCGTGGGCGGCGCCGGCGAGCCCATATACGTCTACTTCCACAATTACCCGGGCTGATAGCTAGGCGATGCGCTCCACGAAGAAGTCGGCCATGGAGAGGAGCAGGTCGCGGGGCCTCTTCTCCAGCGGGATGGCCGCCAGCCGGTCCTTGGCCCGCTTGACCAGGGCCAGCGAGTAGTCGCGCGCGTAGGCGATGGAGCCCGCGTCCTCGAGCAGCTTGACCGCGCCGGCCAGCTCGGCCGGGTCGGCCGTGTGCCTGTCGAGGACGGCGCGCAGCCGGGCGGCACGGTCGGCCTGCTCGGGGCCCTTGTCCGCCTGCCCCAGCGCGTAGACGACCATGAGGGTGCGCTTGCCCTCAGTGATGTCGTTGCGGAAGTCCTTCTTGGTCGCCTCCTGCTCGCCCACCAGGTTGAGCAGGTCGTCCTGGATCTGGAAGGCTAGGCCCGTGTCCATGCCAAAGGCACGCAGGCCCTCAGTCTGCTCCTCTGTGCCACCGCCAATGATGGAACCGCAGGCCAGAGGCACCGCGACCGAGTAGTAGGCTGTCTTGCGGCGGGCCATCATGAGGTAGTCGTCCACCGTGATGTCCCAGCGGTCGTCGCGGGCCCAACCGATGTCGAGCGCCTGGCCCTCAATCGTGCGGGTCGTCATGTCGACCAGCTCGCCCAGGACGCGGACCTTGGTGGCGTCGTTCAGCCGGTCGTCCTTGAGGACCGACCCCGTGACCTGCGACAGGGCCAGGTCGCCGTCGTTGATGGCCAGGCCCTCGCCCTGGGTGATGTGCAGGCAGGGCTTGCCGTGGCGCAGCTCGCCGCCGTCGGCTATGTCGTCATGGATGAGAGCGGCCGTGTGGAAGTGCTCCACAGCCACCGCCGCCGACGTGGAAAGTCTAGGGTTCCCGCCCACAGCCGCACAGCCCAGCAGGCAGACGGCCGGGCGGTGGCGCTTGCCGCCGTTCTCGGCGTAGTCTGCTAGGGGCGTGTAGAGGTAGCGGGCGATGTCCTGCTCGCCCTCAGCAGCTCCGAGGGCCTCTCTGTAATAATTAGCAACTAGCTCATCAATTTTCTTATAATATTTGTTAAGAAAGTTGGAGAACTGGTTATCTCTCATGGCTGTTGCTGTTCCACCCCTCGGAGAGACGCCGGGCCCGGCGGCATTTGGACGACAAAAACTTGGTGGGAGCGGCGGGACTCGAACCCGCAAGTCTTGCGACGGGAGATTTTAAGTCACCTGCGTATGCCAATTCCGCCACGCTCCCACACGATAAACCCTAGCACGAAACAGCCTTGCCGTCCGTCCCACGCACGCATGCCCGCGCAAATGCCATGGCGTCGCTGGCCTTAGCCTCCCAGAGGGGCGCGACCGGGCCGGGCCGGCCCAGGACCACCGACTGCTCGCAAGCCAGAAGGCCGTAGAGGGAGTCGCGCTCGCTGGCCACGTAGGAGTCGAAGCCGCTGACGTCCATGAGCTCCTCGAGGATAAGGGCACCGGCCGCGATGACGTCGGCCCGTTTGGGCTGCAGGCCTGGCAGGCGGCGCCGGTCGGCCGCCCCCAAGGAGAGGAGGGCGGCCGCCAGCTCGCCCACTGTCTGGCGGGACATGCGGTGGAGGTGGACGAAGGACGGGTCGTAGGGGACCAGCTTGTGGGCAACCGAGACGAGCGAGGTAGCCGTCCCGCCCACGCAGACCAGCTCCTTTGGGGCAACCGCGGGCGTCCCCGGGCCGGCAAACGCCGAAGGCGAGCTGAAGAAGGCGCTCAGGGTTCGGCGGGCAAAGTCCCGGGCGGCCGCGATGGCCTCGGGAGCCGGCGGCTGGGTGGGGTCGCCCAGGAAGCGCTCGGTCACCCGCCGGCAGCCCACGTCGAAGCTATGGGCGGCTCCCGCGGTCAGGCGGCCGTCCGGCTCCCGCAGGCCCAGGGCCAGCTCGGTGGAGCCGCCGCCGGAGTCGGCCATGAGCAGGGGCGTGCCTAAAAAGTCGCCAGTGACGCCGAGCAGAGACAGGCGGGCCTCCACCATACCATCGATGACCTGCGGTTTTAGCCCCAACTCAATCAGAGGCCCCAGCAGGTCGGTGGCATTGGCGGCATCGCGGGCGGCGCTGGTGAGGGTGATGGTGACTGCCTCGGCCGGATGCCCCTGGCTGGCCAGCTCGCCGATTCTGGCGCCGTAGGCGCGCACGCAAGTCAGAGTGCGACCGATGGCCTCGGGTGCCAGTCTGCCGGCCGCATCGACCCCCTGGCCCAGGTTGACGATGGTGGAAGTGCGCTCGAGGGGCTCGACCGCGCCGCCCTCGCCCGTGCGCGCAACAAAGAGGCGTGTGGTCACCGTCCCCACGTCGATAAC
>CAZEAF010000048.1:9818-11391 GCA_964510125.1 uncultured Coriobacteriaceae bacterium | reverse complement strand
GCGCCCCGGGACCTAAAGCGTCTATATCAATAGGGGCCTTTGGGCCCCTTTTTTATTATCTGGCTCTGCAAGATTTTGAAGGGGATGTTGGCAATGACCAAAGCAGAGATTCTCGAGATGATTAAAGACGCCATGAGGTCGCACGACAAGGTGGCCCTGTCAATCCTGCGCCAGCTCAACGAGGAGTTCAAAAAGATCGAGGTCGACGAGCGCCGCGAGGTCACCGACGCCGACGTGACCGCCTCTATCAAGAAGCTTATCAAGGTCACGGGCGAGACCCTGTCCTTCTCCGAGAAGGCCAACAACCAGGAGCGCACGGACAGCCTGCGCCGCCAGGTGGACATCCTCAACGGGCTTTTGCCCCACCAGGCGTCCGGAGACGAGCTCGCCGCCCTTATCGACCAGGTCATCGCCGAAAAGGGCTTTGCCAGCAAGAAGGACATGGGGGCCCTCATGAAGGAGCTCGGGGAGCGCACGGGTGGCAACTTCGACAAGCCGGCAGCCGCAAAGCTCTGTGGTCAAAAACTCGCGTAAGGAAACCCAGGGCCTGAGACGCCCTTTGGACGTATGGCCGTGCGCTATGATGGCATGGCGCGAGCAACTCCGCGAGCAATTCTTCGTCATCCAATCGAGCGAGGGCGCCCATGGCTTATGACCCACGATACCCCCAATACTCCGGGGGACCTGTGCGTCCGAACCCCGTGGTCAACATGGCTCCTAGGCCGCCGAAGAAAAAGGGCGGCAAGGGCCTGACCATCGCCGCTGTCCTGCTCCTTGTCGTCGGCATCGCCCTCATCGCCTTGTCGCTCGCCATCTGGCTGCCCCATCAGAGGAACTACGAGGCTGTCCACAACGTGAGCGTCCAAGCGGCCCAGGACGTGACCGAGGGCACGCAGACCACCGTCCCGACCGTGGACTTCACAGCCCTGCGGCTCATCAACCCCGAGATCCAAGGCTGGGTCCAGATACCCGACACGGTTGTCAACTATGCCGTGGCCCAGCACGCGGACAACGATTTCTACCTCGACCACGCCCTGGACCAGTCCTACAACCCCTACGGCACCGTCTTTCTGGACTACCGCTGCAGCCCCTACGCCCTCGACTACACGACGGTCGTGTACGGCCACCACCTCCAGAACGGCGAGGAGTTCGCCAAGATTGCGGACTACTCCGACCAGGCCGAGTTCGACACGCTCGACCATATCTTCTACGTCACGCCCAACGGGGTGGTGCACGACCTGGCGGCCCTGTCCTGCATGGTCGTCAACGGCTACGACGTGGAGTCGGTGCGGGCGGGCGACTTTGTGGACGACGCCGACTTCCAGGCCTACGTCCAGTCGACCATCAACCGGTCGAGCGCCGTGACCTCGCGGCCAATCGTTGGGGCCATCACCCACCTGTATATCTTCTCCACCTGCAGCTATGCACAGGAAAACGACCGGACTGTCCTGGTTTGCGTCGACAGGTCCGTCCTGGGGCTCGCCTCTCTCTCGGACAGCGCCCAGGCGGGCGAGGCTAGTCAGATTCAGGCTGCGGCCGACGCAGCGGCAGCTGACCAGGCAGGCGGGTAGGC
>CAZEAF010000048.1:0-9718 GCA_964510125.1 uncultured Coriobacteriaceae bacterium | reverse complement strand
GCAGGCGGGTAGGCGGCGAGGGTAGGCAGCCGACCAGGCAGGCGGGTAGGCGGCGAGGGGTCCCCGGCCGGCTGGGGGGCAAGTTCGGAAGGCGTGTCGGGAGCGCTAAGGGAGGAGCGTGGGGGGATATGGCAAAGTGCCCGCTGGCAGGCGATGCCGGGCTGCACGAGGAATGCGGCGTGTTCGGCGTCTATGCACCCGGCAGGGACGTGGCGCGCATGACGTACTTCGCCCTGCATGCCCTACAACACCGCGGCCAGGAGTCCGCCGGCATCGCGGTGGGCGACGGGTCCACGGTCATCGTGAACAAGGACGAGGGCCTGGTAAGCCAGGTCTTCTCGGACGCCGACCTGGCAACCCTGCAGGGCGACGTGGCCATCGGCCATGTGCGCTACGGCACGAGCGGGTCCAAGGGTTGGCGCGGCGCCCAGCCCCACCTGTCCACCATCGGCGACTCCATCATCGCCCTCGCCCACAACGGCACCCTGGTGAACTCCGACGACCTCCGCCGGCAGCTCATCGACCTCAACGTGTCCTTCATGTCCAACACGGACAGTGAGGTAGCGGCCCGTCTCATCGGCTACTTCACCCAAAACACCCACCACGTCCGCGAGGGCATCCGGTCGACCATGGAGCTCATGGCCGGCGCCTACGCCATGGTCCTGCTCACCCAGAAGGCCCTCTACGCCTTCCGCGACCCCAACGGCATCCGGCCGCTGGTCCTGGGCAGGCTGCCGGGCGACGCGGGCTGGTGCGTGGCCAGCGAGACCTGCGCCCTGGACATAGTGGGCGCCGAGTTCGTGCGCGACGTCCGCCCCGGCGAGGTCCTGCGCATCGCGGACGACGGGGTCACCAGCGAGCAGGCCATAGAGCCCCGCAACCGGGCCCTGTGCATCTTCGAGCACGTCTATTTCGCCCGCCCCGACTCCGACGTGGAGGGCGACAACATCTACAGCGCCCGCGTGCGTATGGGCAAGCGCCTGGCCCAGGAGGCCCCCGCCGAGGCCGACCTCGTCATTGGCGTGCCCGACTCAGGCCTGCCGGCGGCTGTGGGTTACGCGCGCGAAAGCGGCATCCCCTACGACCAGGGCCTGGTCAAGAACCGCTATGTGGGCCGCACCTTCATCCAGCCCACCCAGGAGCTGCGTGAGATGGGCGTGCGCATGAAGCTCAACCCCCTGCGCGAGGTCATCGAAGGCAAGCGCCTGGTCTTGGTGGATGACTCCATCGTGCGCGGCACCACCTCCAAGCAGATTGTTCGCATGCTGCGCGAGGCGGGCGCCACCGAGGTGCACATGCGCATAGTCTCGCCGGAGATCAAGTGGCCCTGCTTCTACGGCATCGACACCGACGTGCAGGCCCAGCTCATCTCGGCCAACCACAGCTGCGACGAGGTGTGTGAGCTCACGGGCGCCGACTCGCTGGCCTTTCTCTCTGTGGAAGGGCTCACGTCGTGCGTTCAGCCGGGCGGTTACTGCCTGGCCTGTTACGATGGTCGCTACGAGGTCGAGATTCCCGAGGAGTCCTTCCGCGGCAAGTTCCTGGCGGGGCACCATCCGTCTAACGTCTCGCCGGCGCCGCAGAGCATGCAGCAGTCGGTGAGCAGCATCGCAGAGAAGATCGAGAAGGAGTATCGCGCATGACGACAGAGCAGATCACGTATCGCGACGCCGGCGTCGACACGGCCGAGGGTGCCCGTGCGGTGGACGCCATCAAGGCCTGCGTCGCCAGCACGAACCGCCCCGAGGTCATCGGTGGCCTGGGCGGCTTCGGCGGTCTCTTCTCGGCCGCGGCCCTCAAGCAGATGGATGACCCCGTGCTGGTCTCGGGCACGGACGGCGTGGGCACCAAGCTGGCCCTGGCCCAGGCCCTCGACCGCAACGACACAGTGGGCGTCGACCTGGTGGCCATGTGCGTGAACGACATCCTGGCCACAGGCGCCGAGCCCCTCTTCTTCCTCGACTACATCGCCATCGGCCACATAGTCGCCGAGTCGGTGGCCACGATTGTGGGCGGCATCGCCGAGGGCTGCAGGCAGGCCGGGTGCGCCCTGGTGGGCGGCGAGATGGCCGAGCATCCCGGCGTCATGGCCGCCGACGACTACGACCTGGCCGGCTTTGCCGTGGGCGTGGCCGACCGGGCCAAGATCCTGACCCCCGACCTGGTGCGCGAGGGGGACGTGGTCCTGGGACTGGCCTCCACAGGCATCCATTCCAACGGCTACTCGCTGGTGCGCAGGGTGCTGCCCGACCCACATGCGGACGCCGCCGCCTGGACGACGCCCATGGGGGAGCTGGGCGGGCAGACCCTGGCCGACGCGGTCCTGTGCCCCACGCGTATCTACGTCAAGTCCGTCCTGCCCCTAATCCAAAGAGGCGGCCTGGTCCACGCTGTGGCCCACATCACCGGCGGCGGCATCACCGAGAACCTCAACCGCGTCCTGCCTCCCACGCTTGACGCCCGGGTCGACCGCGGCACCTGGGAGCGTCCGGCCATCATCGACTACGTGGTGGGCAAGGCCGGCCTGACCCCCGACGAGGCTTACAAGACCTTCAACATGGGCGTGGGCCTGTGCGTGGTCGTGGACCCGGCTGACAAGGACGCCGTGGCGAGCGAGCTCGAGGCTGCGGGCGAGAAAGTCTTCGAGGTCGGCTCCATCGTGGCCGGCACGGGCAAGGTGACCTACCGATGAGCGCCGGGCAGACCGAGGGCAGAAAGAGGCTGCGCCTAGGCGTGCTCATTTCCGGCTCGGGCACCAACCTGCAGGCCATCATCGACCGCATCGCCGACGGGTCGCTGGACGCCGAGGTCGCCATCGTCATCTCCAGCCGCGAGGGCGCCTACGGGCTCAAGCGGGCGGCCGCGGCCGGCATCGAGACCATGTCCATGTCGCCTGACCTCTACGCCGCCGACCCCATCGCGGCCGACGAGGTCATCGCCGCCACCCTGCGCGCCCACGAGGTTGACTACGTGGTCATGGCTGGCTACATGCGCATGGTGCGCGAGCCTATGCTGAGAGCCTTCCCCAACCGCATCGTCAACCTGCACCCGGCCCTGCTGCCCGCCTTCAAGGGGGCGCACGCCATCCTGGACGCCTGGACGCGCGGCGTGAAGGTGACGGGCGTGACGGTCCACTTTGCCAACGCCGACTACGACGCGGGCCCCATCATCGCCCAACGGCCGGTGGTCGTGGATGAGGGCATGGACCTGGACGCCCTGGAGGCCCGCATCCACGAGACCGAGCACGAGCTCTACCCCCAGGTCCTGCAGGAGCTGGCTGAGGGCCGCGTCCACGTGCTGGCCAGCGGGGTTGTCCGCATCGACCCGCCGGTGAAGGGGTAGGGCGCCAGGCTAGCTCTCGTTGGCGGAGTGCCACTCGTGGTGGACGCCGCCCTGGCCGCCCTGGTTGCCGCGGCCTTGCTGGCGGCCGTTGGGGTTGTGGCCGCCGCCGCGCTGCTGGGACCCATGGGAGCGGTCGTCGCCGGAGTCGTGACCACGGCCGCGCTGGCCCCGCCCCTCATAGCCCTTGCCGCGGGGGGAACGCTCCAGCAGGACGATTGTCTCGATGTGGTCGGTGTGGGGGAACAGGTCCACCGGCACGACGCGGGTCACGCGGTAGCCGTTGCGGCGCATCTGGAAGATGTCGTTGAGCTGCGAGCGGGGGTTGCAGGAGATGTAGACCACGCGGCGGGGCGACAGGCGCGAGAGGTTGGCCAAAAAGGCCTGGCTGGCGCCGGCGCGGGGCGGGTCCATGAAGACGACGTCAAGGCTCTCGCCCGCGCGGGCCATGCGAGCAAAGACGCTGCCAGCGTCGCCCACGACGAAGGTGGCATCCTCGATGCCGTTGGCCTCGGCGTTCTCGCGCGCGTCATCCACGGCGTCGGGGTTGCGCTCCACGCCCAGCAGGTGGGCGCCGCTGGCCTTGGCCGCTGCGATGCCGATAGTGCCCGTGCCGCAGTAGGCGTCGCCGAAGTGGTCGGACGGGCGCAAGTCTGCGAGCTCGATGGCCATCCGGTAAAGCTTCTCGGCCTGGACGGGGTTGGTCTGGTAGAAGGAGGTCGAGCTGATGCGGAAGCGGCAGCCGCAGATGTCGTCCTCGATGTAGCCGCGGCCATAGAGCACGCGCTCCTGCTTGCCCAGGATGACGCTGGTCTGCTCCTTGTTGGTGTTGAGCACGATGGTGGTGATAGCCGGGAACTTGTCGGTGAGCGCCTCGACCACGCGCTCCTCGCTGGGCAGGCGCAGGCCGTTGCAGACGAGGGTGACCATAATCTGGCCGGTGTGGTGGGCGGTGCGCACGAGGACGTAGCGGATTAGCCCGTCGCCGGTGCGCTCGTTGTAGGGCTTGATATTGAAGCGGGGCAGCATGTCGGCCACAAAGGCAATGATGGGTCGGGCCCGGGCATCCTCGACCAGGCAGCGGCGGGTACCCACGATGTGATGGGTGCCGCGCTCGAAGATGCCCCAGCGCACGCTCTCGCGCCCGCCGCCGACGTCATGGCCGGGGGCGAAGGGCAGCTGGACCTTGTTGCGGTAGTGGACGGGCTTGTCCATGCCGACGATGGGGTCGATGTCGCACTTGAGGCCGGCAAAGAGCTCCTCGACGGTCTCCTGCTTCATCTCCAGCTGCTTCTCGTAGGGCATGCCCAGCCACTCGCAGCCGCCGCAGCGATGGGCGACGGGGCAGGAAAGGGGCTCGTAGTGGCGGTCGCGGGGCGGCAGGTATTTCTGGCGCTCCTCGTCAAGCGGGGGCTCCTCCCGGTCAAACGCCTCCTGCTCGGCGTAGTCGGCGTCGTAATGGTAGTCCTCGTAGCCGCCCCGGATGTCGTAACGGTCGTCGCGCCGGTCGCGGTCGTCCCAGTCGTCGCGGGAGCGCCCGCCACCCCGCCGGTCGTCCCGGTAGCCGCCGCGGTCGTCCCGGTAGCCCCCGCGCCTGTCGTCGTGCCTCTCGTAATCGCCCACGTGCGCTCCCTTGTGTTTGTTTGTCTAGACAATAGGGTATTTCGCTGTCCCATAGTGTAGCTTCGCGGGGACGGGGTATAGAGCAATAATGGGATGCAATCCAGCCTTTTACCCACCCCTTATCCACTCCTTATCAACCCCTGCCTGACGAAATGGACACCCCCATGCTTGAACTCAAGGACATTCGAAAGGATTACCCCGCAGGCGGTGGGGAGGTGGTCCATGCCCTCCAGGGTGTGAGCGCCCGCTTTCGCGACGCGGAGTTCGTCGCGGTCCTGGGCCAGTCCGGCTGCGGCAAGACGACCCTGCTCAACATCATCGGCGGCCTCGACCAGTACACCTCGGGCGACCTGGTCATCAACGGCCGCTCCACCAAGGACTACTCCGACCGCGACTGGGACACCTACCGCAACCACTCCATCGGCTTCGTCTTCCAGAGCTACAACCTCATCGGCCACCAGACCGTGCTGGCCAACGTGGAGCTGGCCCTCACCCTGTCCGGCGTGGGCAAGCGGGAGCGCAGGCAGCGGGCCATCGAGGCGCTCAAGGCGGTGGGCCTGGGCGACCAGATTGACAAGCGGCCCAACCAGCTGTCTGGCGGCCAGATGCAGCGCGTGGCCATCGCCCGTGCCCTCATCAACAACCCCGAGATTGTCTTGGCCGACGAGCCCACGGGCGCCCTGGACTCGCAGACCAGCGTCCAGGTCATGGAGATTCTCAAAGAGGTCTCGCGCGACCGCCTGGTCATCATGGTCACCCACAACCCCGAGCTTGCTCAGACCTACGCCACGCGCGTCATCCACCTGCTGGACGGCGTCATCACCTCCGACTCCGACCCCTTTGAGCCCCAGGCGCAGGCAAAGGGGGCGGACGCGGCAGCAGCAGCCGAGGCAACCGCAGGTCAGACCACCCGCGAGCGCCGCCGGGCCGAGAAGGCGGCCGACCAGGCGGCGGGCAAGGGCAAGCGCCGCATGTCCCTGGGCACGGCCTTGGGCCTGTCCATGCGCAACCTCATGACCAAGAAGGGCCGCACCATCCTCACGGCCTTCGCGGGCTCCATCGGCATCATCGGCATCGCTCTCATCCTCTCCCTGTCCCACGGCACCCAGTCCTACATAAACCAGGTCGAGCAGGACACCCTGTCCAGCTACCCCATCGAGATTGACGCCCAGACCATGGACCTCACCTCGATGATGCAGGCCGTGGGGGCGATAGAGGGTGCCGGTTCCGAGGAGGCCTCCACGGCTGAGGGCGACTCGGCTGGCTCGGCCTCGGACGGCTCGTCCACGCCTGACGGGGTCACCACGTACAACGTCATGACCAACATCATCTCCACCGTGTCCCAGGGCCAGAGCAAGAACGACCTGGCGTCCTTCCGCGCCTACCTGGAGAGCGACGAGGGCGCCCAGCTGGTCAGCCTGGCCAACGACATCCGCTACGGCTACGAGACGCCTCTCTACGTGTACTCCGCCGACACCAGCGAGGGCGTCCTGCAGGTGAACCCCTCCACCCTGCTGTCCAACATAGGCCTGTCGGGCTTCTCCTCCCAGGCTGAGTCCGACTCCAGCGGCGACTCCATAGTGGCCAGCCTCCAGTCCATGAGCTCCATGAGCAGCCAGGTGGACGTGTGGGAGCAGCTCCTCAACAACGACGAGGTTCTGGCCAGCCAGTACGAGGTCCTCGCAGGCCGCGCCCCCGAGAGGTACGACGAGGTCGTCCTCATCACCGACAAGGAGGGGCGGGTCTCCGACTACCTGCTCTACGCCCTGGGGATAAAGGACCAGTCCGAGATTACGGGCATGCTCGACGACATCCTCGAGGGCGAGGAGTTGAAGGCCGAGCCCTCCCAGACCTTAGCCTTCGACGACTTCGTGGGCATGACCTTCAAGCTGGTCCTGCCCAGCGACCTCTATCAAGAGGACGCCGACGGCGTGTGGCAGGACATCTCCGACAACGAGGCCATCATGCGCCAGGTCGTGGACGACGCCGAGACCCTCACGATTGTGGGTGTCATATGTCCGCAGGCAAACGCCAGCATCTCCGAGGGCTTCGGGGCTATCGGCTACCGCACCGACCTGACCGAGCACGTGGTCGAGGAGGTGAACGGCTCCGCCCTGGCCCAGGCCCAGAAGGACAACCCCGACACCGACGTCTTCACGGGCCTGCCCTTCGCCAGCTCCGCCGGGGAGGATGAGGTCGAGCTCTCGGCCGAGGTGGAGGACTACATCGCCTCCCTGTCCGAGAGCCAGCAGACCATGGCCCGGTCCCGCATCGAGGCCGCCCATGAGTCGGGCATGACCAACGAGCAGATAAACCAGCAGTTCGAGCTGATGATAAGCGCCATGGGCGGCTCGACCGCGACCGACGGAGAGACCTCGTCGACCGATTCCAGCGCCGCTGACGAGCAGGCAGCGTCCGAGACCTCGGCTGTGTCCCGGATGATGGCCGCCATGGGCGTCCAGAGCTCGGGCGATTCGGAGGGGTCGGATGGGTCTGGCTCGACCAACAGCCTCTTGGCGGGCCTGCTCGCCTCGTCCGGCAGCGCCGCCTCCGCCTCCGCCGAGCCTGCGGTCAGCAAGGCCACCTACGAGGGCAACCTGACCAAGATTGGCGTCGCTGACGTGGACAGCCCCGACTCCATCCAGATTTACGCCAAGGACTTCACCGCCAAGGAGCAGATTACCGACCTCATCGAGCAGTACAACTCCGACATGCGGGCTGCGGGCGAGGACGGCAAGGTCCTCCAGTACGCCGACTACATCGGCCTGCTCATCGGGTCGGTGCGCACGGTCATCGACGCCATCAGCTACATCCTCATTGCCTTCGTGGCCATCTCGCTGGTGGTGAGCTCCATCATGATTGGCATCATCACCTACATCAGCGTGCTGGAGCGCACCAAGGAGATTGGCATCCTGCGCGCCGTCGGTGCCAGCAAGCGGGATGTGAGCCGGGTCTTCAACGCCGAGACCTTCACCATCGGCCTCATTGCCGGCGTGCTGGGCATCCTGATTACCTTGCTGCTGGACATCCCGGCCAACATCATCATCGAGAACGTGGCGGGGGTCCACAACCTGGCGCAGCTGCCCTGGCAGGCGGCAATCCTGGTGCTGGTGAGCGTCCTGCTCACGATGGTTGGCGGCCTCATCCCCGCCGGCATCGCCAGCAGGCGCGACCCGGTGGCGGCCCTGCGCACCGAGTAGGGGCCGGGCCCGGCGGAGCCTGGAACCCGGGGACATAGGGGGTCGACCGATGAGGCGGGGCGCGCTGCAGGCCGGGCGCGCCCCGCTGAGCTCTATATCCCCGGCGCGGAGTAGAATGGCGGCTGAAACCGGGCGAGCGGGTCCGAGCCGAGCCCGCAGATCGAAGAAAGGGCACCCATGGACGAGAAGATCGCCGCGACCGTTGCGACCTGGCGCGAGAAGTGCAAGGACGCCGACCTGGCGGAAGAGCTGGCCAAGCTCGAGGCTGCAGCCCAGGCGGGCGATGAGGGCGGCCTGGTTGACGCCTTCTACCAGACGCTGGCCTTTGGTACGGCGGGCCTGCGCGGGGTCATCGGCGTGGGCACCAACCGCATGAATGTGCACACGGTGGCCCAGGCCTCCCAGGGTCTGGCCGAATACCTCAATGCCCACTACGACAAGCCCACGGTGGCCATCGCGCGCGACTCGCGCAACAAGGGCGAGGAGTTCGTGCGCGTGGCAGCGGGCGTGCTGGCGGCCAACGGGGTAAAGGCCCTGCTCTACCCCCGCATCGAGCCGGTCCCGGCCCTGTCCTTTGCGGTGCGCGACCTGCACGCTTCCGCGGGCATCTGCGTGACGGCCAGCCACAACCCATCCGTCTACAACGGCTACAAGGTCTATGGCGACGACGGCTGCCAGATTACCAGCCAGGCCGCGGCCGACATCCAGGCGGCCATCAACCGCACCGATGTTTTCGACGGGCCCCGCACCATGGACTTCGACCAGGCGGTGGCCCAGGGCCTGGTCAGCTGGATTGGCGACGACACGCTGGACCGCTATGTGGACGCCGTCCTCACCCAGAGCGTGCCCGGCGTCATGACGCCCGAGGTCTGCCGCGACTTCAAGGTGGTCTACACCCCGCTCAACGGCTCCGGCATCGAGCTGGCCCGCCGCGTCCTGACCCGCATCGGCGTGACCAACGTCGTGGTGGTGCCCGAGCAGGAGCACCCCGACGGCAACTTCCCCACCTGCCCTTATCCCAACCCCGAGATTCGCGAGGCCCTGCAGAGGGGCATCGACCTGTGCGAGGTCGAGAAACCCGACCTGCTCCTGGCCAACGACCCCGACGCCGATCGCGTGGGCATTGCCGTGCCGCATGACGGCGACTATGTCCTGCTCACTGGCAACGAGGTTGGCATTCTCCTCATCGACTGGCTCTGCCGGGTCAGGCAGGCCGCCGGCGAGGACCTGGGCAACCGCGTGGTCGTGAGTACCATCGTCTCCTCCGTCATGCCCGACGCCCTGGCCGAGCACTACGGCTTTGAGATGCGCCGCGTGCTCACCGGCTTCAAGTACATTGGCGACCAGATTTCCGACCTCGCCGCCAAGGGCCAGGAGGACCGCTTCCTCTTTGGTTATGAGGAGAGCTACGGCTACCTGGCCGGCGCCCACGTGCGCGACAAGGACGGCATCGTGGCCGACATGCTCATCTGCGAGATGGCGGCCTGGTACGCGGCGCGCGGTAAGGACCTGGTGGAGGCCATGGACGCCGTCTACCAGCAGTTCGGCTACTACCT
>CAZEAF010000047.1:9566-11457 GCA_964510125.1 uncultured Coriobacteriaceae bacterium | reverse complement strand
CGGACCAGATAGTAGAGGTAGGACTCGAGCGTGAGGGCCGAGGTGACGCCGCGCCCCACGAGCTTGAAGTTCTCTATCCCGTAAGTCCGCCCGAGACGCCGCACGTCCTCGTTGCCCAGCAGGGTGGGCGAGCAGGCCGTGCGCGTGGTGAAGCCGGCCCCCTCGTGCCTGCAGGGGCGGAAGGGGGTCACGCGGTCGGCCAGCTGGTCGGCCGAGTTATGCTCGTAGTGCCTCTGGCGGTGGGGGCAGGCGGGGTTGCAGAGCTCGTTGGGCATGACCTCCAGGCGGGAGGCATCCTTTACCTGCGACAACACCGAGTCGTCCTTGTTGAGGTTGTAGTTGAGCACCACCATGTCGAAACCAGCCAGCGCCTCGTTGAGCCCGTCTGCGTCCATAATCGCACGGGTCGTGGACAGGGTGCGGGCAAAGCGGTGGTTGCGAGAGATGTAGTCGTCCAGGGCGTCGGAGTAGACGATGACCTCCACGTCGTGGCCGTCCGCGACATGGAGGATCTGGTTGAAGTAGGGGTCTTCGAACCGGTCCTCCCCCACCAGCATGTTGGTAAAGGTGAGGCGGGTCTTGAGGCCTGCCTGCTCCACGGCCGCGAAGGTCGCGTCCATCTGCCGCTCCGTATAGCGCTGGCGGACAAAGGTCCGGCCGCCGTTCATGATGCAGCTGGGGAAGCAGCCGTAGAGGCTGGACAGGCGCACGTCGGGGAAAAAGAACTGGGGTACCTCCCGCATAAGCTGGCAGACCATGAGGTTGAAGCGTAGGCCGACCGTGAAGTCAGGCAGGCTGTAGCTGATCATCCCGTTCGTCCCGCCTACTCCTGCACGGCGTGGTTGAGCAGGAAGTTCCCGCACTTGATGCGGCGCGTGGTCTCGCAGAGCTGGGGGAGCTGGCCGGTCTGCAGCATGCCCTGCAGGGCCTCGCGCTCATGGCCCGGCGCCACCTCGGAAACGGCTGACATGACCTCGTCCTCGGTCACGATCAGGCCAAGGTGGTCGGCCATGGCGTCGAGGGCCATGCCATGGCGCAGGGACCTGAGGGCGTTGGCGGTGCAGGCGGCCTTGAACTCCTCCTCGGAGTAGTCGGGACTCGCGGTGTAGTCCTCCCAGCTGGTGCCCTCGCGCTCGACGCCCGCGGCGAAGCTGTTGGCCATCTGGTTGCGGAGCAGCTCGATGTGGAGTTGCGGGGGAACCGTGTCGAGGCGGCTCGACAGGGCCTCCTCGCAGGCCTCGATGGCCCGGTCGCTCCAGGCGTCAAGCTGCTCGGCCTCCATGCGCTCGCGCACCTTCTGGCGCATCTGGGCGTAGGCGGGGTTGGCGATGGCGTCCACCTCGTCCCAGGGCACGTCGCCGCCCATCATGAGGTTCATTTGGTTGTCCACGTCACGGTCGCTGACCTGCGGTTTTTCCGGCAGCTTCACATGCACCGGGTCATAGCTGCCAAGACCTGCCTGGGGGCGGAGCAGCATGCGGGCCTGGAAGGCGTAGTCGCGGCCGGGCACGAAGGAGGGCGAGGGCAGGATCTCGGGCGCCAGGAAGGGGAAGATGTGGGTGCGCATCATGGCCACGGACAGGAAGTAGAGGCGGGCCATGTTGCCCACGCGGGCGTCGAAGGCCTCCTCGCCCACCTGCCTGCGGACCCCCTCGATGGCGCCGGGGGTCTGGGCACCGCCCATGGAGCGGGCGGCTGCCATGCGGGACTCGGCGACGGCGGCGGCGAGGTCGGCGGCCGGGACCACGACGGTGAACACGGCCGTGTTGTCGGGGGCGGTCACCACGGTCACGCCGACGGTGCCCTCCTTGGGCGGATAGACCAGGTGGACCACCTCGCCGGTATGGGGGACGGGATGCTCGGGCTCGTTATAGAGATAATCGTGCAGGAT
>CAZEAF010000047.1:2357-9466 GCA_964510125.1 uncultured Coriobacteriaceae bacterium | reverse complement strand
GGACCGGGCCTAGGCGCGCGGGGCTGCCGGGCCGCCCATATAGGCCACGCAGACGCTGGGCGTCAGGTCGACGACACGGCTGCCCGCCACCAGGCGGATCCTGGTGTAGTCGAGGCGGAGCTTCTCGGCCTCCTCCAGCCGAGCGTGGGCAAAGGTCGAACAGGTCACGGAACCGCGCGCGCAACCCGCGGCCGCATAGAGCCGGCGGACCAGGCGCGCACGGAGCCTAGACTGCTCCTCGATGGTGGCCTGCGTCAAGTCGAAAAGGGCATGGGCGGGGATGAGGCCGTTGACCATGCCGGCAAAGAGCAGGTCGCGCGAGGTCTGGCCGCCCAGGCTCTCCAAGCTGCCCACACGCACCCCCGTCTGGGCGAAGACCGGCGCCCGGTTGGCCTTCTCGGCCCGGGCGAAGAGCTGGCCGGCCGTCTCGTCGGCACCCACCCGGCCGAGCAGGGCGGACACGCCGGCAGGGACCTCAGCCAATCCGGTGGCAGCCCGGGAGAGGTGGGCGAGCAGGTCGGCGCCCCTCAGGTCCTGGGCGCCCCGGACCATGGCCAGGCCCTCGCGGTAGCGCCCGGCCACACGGGCGGTCTCGGCGTCGGTCGCGGGGGCCGTCCGGGCCTCCCCCGCCCCGTCGGCGGCGTCTGCGCAGGCCAAGAGGGCGAGACTGTCAGCCAAGCCCGCGCCGGAGGCGGCCATCTGGGCCCTGAGCCGGGCGAAGACGGCCGAATGGGTCAGGTAGTCGCCGAAGCCGCACCAGCAGCGCCAGGCCAAGGCGCTCGTGGGGTCGGCCGCCAGAGCCAGCGCCTCGAAGACCCGGGCGTCACGGGCGTCCTGCTGGCGCACGTCCCCCCCGATGGCCTGGCGGGACTCGACGCAGGTGGCGGCGATGCCGGCCTGGCCGAGGGCCCGCGCCACGCGGCGCGTCCAGGCGTCGGTGGGGGTGGCCACGAAAATCTCCTCGGGGGCGGTCCCGGCGGCGATGCGCCGGGCGACCCAACCAGCCACGGCGCCCATCTCGTCGGACAAGGTCCGGCTGGCCAGCACGTCGGGCCCGCCTTTGCCGGCGGCGTCCGACTCAGGGGCTTTTGCCTGCGGGAAGACCACCTGCTCGTCGCCGCTTGCCGCGACCTCGACCCCGCCCATGGTGGCGCTGCCGCTCCCCTCGCCCATGGCCGTGGTGCGGGTGGCCGCCACCGTCGCGTCGCCGAAGAAGGGCTGGGAGAGGATGCTCTGGGCCACGGGGAGGACGCGGTCGCCCCCCTGCCAGACCAGCAGGTCGCTGACCTGGGCCTGGGGGTTGTCGGCCAGCATCTCCTCGAGGCCCTTGTCGTAGGCGTAGGCGTCCTCGCCCAGCAGGGCGCCGTTGGGGTCCCAGCAGACCACGAGCTGCCGGGAGGCCAGCATGAAGGCCAGGACCTGGGCGGCCCGGCTCATGGACCGGGCGTCGTCGACGAAGACGGCCTCGACGCGCGCCCCCGCCAGAGCCCGGGCGTCGCCCGCCAGCCAGCGGACGCAGGCGGGGCAGACCTCGCAGGGGTGCAGGGCCTCGACGGCGGCCAGGCAGGCCTTGGCATGGTCGTTGACCTGCTTTTCCTCCAGGGTGAGCAGCCAGTCGTCGTCCTCCTCGCGCAGCTCGCTCCAGCCACGCTCCAAGAACTTGAGCATCTCCCGCACCCGGCGGTTGCGCTTGCCCAGCACCAGCATGTCTTCGTGGAAGAACTTCTCCTCCATGGCGTTGAGGACCCGGGCCCTGCGGCCGGTGGCGGCAAAGGCGGCCTCGCAGTCGAGCAGGCCCAGGGCCAGCTGATGGGGGGTCTGGACGGCCAGGCCTGCGGCGCAGGCGCCGAGCCCAGCCTCCAGGCGGGCCTGCAGGGCCTGGGCTGCCGTAGCGCTGGGTGCAAGAACCAGCAGGTCGGAGGGGTCAGCCCCGGCTTCGAGAGCCTCGCGCAGGCGGGCCAGGAGGGCCGTGGTCTTCCCGCAGGAGACGGGGCCGCGCAGGACCTCGGGCAAAGCCTGGGTCTGGAATCCGTACTTGGTCATGATGGCTCCTCGTGTCTCGGCGCCGCGCGGGGCATGTCGCCAGCCGGGCGCGCCGGATGTCGTCTGATAATAGAGGGCGGGGTCCTGGCAGGAGAGGCGACCCTCCCCATATGCCCTGATGCCGGGCCGCCTCACCTGCCGGGGCCCCGCCCACGTGATCGATGCCGCGCCGGCCTCCCCGGACCGGCCTTCCTACTCGCCCGCCTGGGTACCGGCCGGGGGTCGGCCCTTGGCCAGCAGGGGAATGCCGATGGCCTTCGCAGGGCAGGCGTCGACGCAGGCCCGGCAGCGGATGCACTCGTGGAGGCCTGCGGACGTGGGGCTGCCCAGGTGGCGCAGGTCGATGCCCTCGGGGCAGGCCCTGGCACAGGCTCCGCAGGCCACACCCTTCGTATGCTCCAAACAGGCCTCAGGCTCCACCACCGGGCGCGCCGTCTTGTTGCCCCGGGCCAGCAAGCTCATGAGGGCGCCCAGGGGGCAGAGGGTGCGGCACCAGCGGCGGAAGGCCACGACCTCGACCAGGAGCAGGGCGGGCGCCACCAGCAAACCCCAGGTCGCGTCGGCGGCGGTGAAGACCCGCACCACCAAAAGGACCGTGGCGAAGGTCAGGCCGACGGGGCATACCAGGCAGAAGACCGGAAAGCCCGCGACGAGGGCGGAGACAACCGCGCCGAGCAGGACCAGATGGCGGCTGTCGAGATGCCCGCGCACCTGGGCGGCCAGCTCCCGGCGGCCCTCCCTCTTGGCCTGGCGTCTGACCTCGGCCATCTGCCGGCGAATCTGGGCGGCCTCCTCCTCGCCTATGCCGCCCCCGGCAGCACCTGCGACCTTGCCCTCCCCCGACTCCCGGTCGACCTCAGCACCGGATTCGGCCTGCGTCTTTCTGCCCCTGCCCGGCCTTTTGCGCGGGACGAAGAGCTCGCGGATGCGGCCCACCAGGGGCACGGGGCAGACCCAGCCGCAGAAGGCCCGGCCGAGCGCCAGAATCAGGACGGCCCCCACCAGCAGGGATACCAGGGCGCGGGGCACCAGGGTCTTGGAGGCCAGCATGGTGGTCAGGGCGCCCAGGGGGCAGAGCAAGGATACCTGGCCCCAGCCGAAGCCCGAGAGGGTGCCCACGCCCACATTGGCCACGAAGCCTACAGTCACAAGGGCCAGGACGAGGACCGGCAGGGCAGACCTCAGGCGGCCGAGGGCACCGGTCTTGCCCTTGCTCTTGCTCTTCTTGCTCATCGCTGCGCCTCCTGCCCCTCCTCGAGCGGGTCCACATGGACGGCCCGGCGGCCCGAGCCGCTCTTGTCAAAGCCGTGGCGCAGGCTCACGCAGGCGGCCTCGCAGGCCCCGCAGCCGTTGCACCTGTCCTCGACGACGCGCGGCTCCTTGTGCTCGTCGAGCTCCAGGGCGTCGTAGGGGCAGGCCTCCACGCAGAACTTGCAGGAGATGGAGCTGAAGGCTAGGCAGTCCTCCTCCGTGATGCGGGCGAGCCCTATCAGGGTCTGCCGGGCCGTGGCGCCTGCCGGCAGGCGCAGGGCGCCCGTCGGGCAGGAGGCCACGCAGAGGGGGTGGCTGTCGTTGGCGTCCTTGCAGAAGTTGCAGAAGCCGCGGGAGAAGTCCATGACAGGCGTGCGCATGCCCGCGACGCCGTCCTCCACATGGGCGGGGGCGACGACGCGCTCGGGGCAGGCCTCGATGCAGAGCCCGCAGTGGACGCAGGCGGAGAGCACGTGGCACCCGTCCTGGCCGCCGGGGGGTCTCACCTGGGCATTCGCCGGGGCAAAGCCAAGGGCCCCCAGGCCGCACAGAGCCAGCGCCCCGGCCGCGCCCGCCACCAGGCTGCGCCGGGTTATGAGGGGGCGCGGTGACCGGTCGCCGCCCGCGTCCCTCCCCTTGGCCGCCATGGCCTACTCCCGGGACCCGGCGTCGGCCAAGACGTCCGTGTCGGCTTCGGCCTGAGCGTCCTCTTGGTCGCCCGCCTCGGGGCCGAGCACGTCCTCGAGCATGGCGCGGTCGTTCTCGACCAGGCCGTCCAGCATGCCTGCCAGGCCCTTGTAAAAGTCGGTGCGGGCAAAGACGCGCATGTCGGCCGTCATCATGCCCGTCCAGGCATAGAGGTGGGCCGTCAGAAAGCCGCGCTGGGCACGGAGCAGGCGGGCGACCTCGCCCTCCTCGGCGGCCCGGCAGGCGTCGGCCGTGCGGGCGGCCATGGCGGACATGAACTCGAGCTCGGCCGCCACGTGGTCCTCGCTCTCCTTCCAGTCGTCCGCCTTGGAGTAGCCTTCGCTGAGGTAGATGGCCAGGACCTCGTCGCGGGCCTCCTGCATCATGAGGCGCGAGGGGCTGGTATAGACGGACTCGTAGGGGTAAGCGGCGCTGAAGGCGTCCTCGCCCGAGCCGATGAAGCAGTGGACGAAGTCGACGGCCAACTCCTGCAGGGTGCCGCCCCAGATGTTGCTCAGGTAGCCGGCCACCAGGCGGTTGCCCTCGTCGGACTTGGGGTCGCCGGTCCTGACGGGAAAGCGCATGGCGTGGAGCTGGTCGAGCAGGTCGCGGTCGACCTCCTTGGAGAAGAGGCGGGCCATGAGGGCGTAGGAGGAGGCGCGGCGGTCGTTGACGGCGGCGAACTCTTCGAGCGTAAGCTGGCCCTCGGGGTCGGTGTTGGTCTGGGCTGCGGTGTTGGTGGTCATGGGGAATCCCTTCCGGAGATGGCATCGGGTCGGTTCGGCACGCAGGGCAGGGCGTGCCTCTTGGAATCTAAAGGCGGCTGGCCGGCGGTGGGCCGCCAGCCCGGCGGGCGCTTGGCCGGAAGCCCTACTCGGTCACGCCCTCGGCCTCGAGCTCGGCGATGGCGTCCAGGCCGTAGTCGGTGGTCTTCCAGGTCTTGTCCCAGGCAAGGGCGTCGGCCTCGCCCAGGATCCCGAAGAAGTAGGCGGCCCAACGGCGGGGCTTCTGCAGGAGCGGGTCCTGGTCGACCAGCTCGCCCAGCTCCTTGGCCGTCTTTCCGTCGCCTTCGGCGCAGGCTAAGAGGATGCGCAGGTAGATGGGCTTGTACTCAGGCTCCTTGTCCAGGGCCGCGCGGATGCGCTCGGCGGGCTTGTCGGCCTCAACCGCCTCGGTGCCCGCAGGTAGGGTGCGGTACATCACGGGCACGGGCTCGGCGGGCGTGTAGCACTCGACGCCGTCGACGACCTCGGTCTCTGGCTCCTGCTTCTCGGGCTCAACACGCTCGAGGGCCCCGGCCCGCACCAGCAGGCCGCACAGGGACTCGCCCGAGTAGACGGACCGGTGGGCGGCTTGGGCCCTGTCCACGCTGGCATAGACCTCTTCGACGGGCGTAGGCTCGGCGCACAGGCGCAGGATGCCGAGCAGCTCGCGGCGGCGGGGCTTCATCTCGCGGAAGAGCTCGGCCGTGCGGACGCTGGCGGGGCGGTCGTCGACCTCGATTTTGGGGGCGTGGTCGGCGTCGGGGTCGCCCATGTAGGGCAGGTGCTCCTCCGCCTCCTCAATGGCCCGGCGCCGCTCGGCCTCCTCCTGGCTCTCGCCCTGGGCCGCCGCGTCGGCGTCGTAGGTGGCCTCCTCGCCCCCGAAGGGCTCAAACTCTTCGGCGACCACCAGCTCGTCGTCGATGTCGATGCTGTTGGGATCTACCGGTTTGGGTGCAGTCATGGTGATGTCCTCCCGGAACAACGTGAGATTGAAAGGGATGTCCGCGGGCGCCCGGGGCGGGGCCTGCGGCGGGCGCTAGGCCTGGCTCACGAACTTGGAGTCGCTCAGCAGCTTGCGCATGGTCCTGACGATGGTGTCGGGGCGGCCCAGGGGCACCTCGCGCGGGGCGACCTCGAAACGCTCGGTGTGGCCGTCGTAGAGGTCGCTGGGGTAGACCTCGTGGACCAGGGTGAGCGCCTGGTGGGGGCAGATGGCCTCGCAGGTCCCGCAGGCCACGCACCTTCCGGGCTCGTGCTCGATGCCCTGGGTGGCCGTGCGGCGGTCGTCGAAGACGCGCAGGGACCCCGTGGGGCAGAAGACCGTGCACATGCGGCAGGACCCGCAGGCGGCGGGGTCGATGCAGACCTGGCCCCAGAGGCGGGTGGCCACGGGGACGTCCTCGGGGGCCCGGCCCATCTGGGAGAGGGTCGCCAGCAGGCGGCCGCGGCGGTTGGGCACGAAATGCTCCAGGGTCCCGTCGCGGCCCACCTTCTGGAAGTGGGCGGCCAGGGCGTCTGCCTGGGCGGCAGGGGCCGTGGCCTGGGCGGTCGTGGCGTCTGCCTGGGCGGCGGGGCGCTCCTCGCGCCTGTTGAGGCCGCGGGCGTCCACGGTGCCGAACACGCCCTCGGCCATGACGGAAGCGGGCAGCCGGTCGACGATGCCGACGCGGACCCGGGAGCCCCAGGCGGCCAGGATGGCGTTGGCGCTCTGGGCGACCTCCCTGGCGACGGCGGCGCCAGCCTCGTGCTCACAGCCGACGCAGCCGCAGCCCAGGACCTGGATGTTCCGGGCCCCCTCATAGGCAAGCCCGACCAACAGGCTCTCCTCTAGGCGGCCGGCGCAGGCCACGCAGGCCAGCTTGGATTCGTCGCAGTGGCCGAAGACCTCGTCGAGCTGGCGGACGCAAGCAAAGACAACCGTGCCCCCGTTTGCGGCCATGGCCCGGCGAGCCTCGGCCAGCAGCCTGTCGTCGTCGGGGTTGTGGGCCTCGAGGGCGCAGGTGGGGCAGGCCGTGGCGCAGGTGCCGCAGCCGATGCACCTGGCGGGGTCGACGGCGATGCGCCCGTCCCCGTCGCAGGAGATGGCGCCCGAGGTGCAGGCGTCCAAGCAGGCGGTGCAGGCGGCGTTGCGGTTGCGGACGCGCACGCAGCGCCTCTGGTAGACCTTGATGTCCGGCCCGGAGAGCCGGTCGAACACGCCGAGCAGGTTCTCGGCGGCAGGGGTGGCAGGCATGGGTGGTTCCTTTCAGGGCATGGGGAGGGGCCCTGTGTGACCGGCGGGCCCGCCCGAAGGGCGGGCGGCCGGGCATACATCCGGGCTGGGGAACCCGGGTGGCCCCCGGCGAAAGCCCCTGGTGGGACGCG
>CAZEAF010000047.1:0-2257 GCA_964510125.1 uncultured Coriobacteriaceae bacterium | reverse complement strand
GAAAGGAGAAAGGACGTCTGTTTTCCGCGCCTTACCAGAGGCTTTCGCCCACCCTGCGCCGGGATGGGGTTCCCGCCGCAGGGCGAAAGCGAAATCGTACGGTGCACCCGGCCCGCGCGGGCCGGGTGCGAGAAGGGCTAGCCGATGAGGGCTTGGATGGACCCGGAGAAGAGGGTGACGGCGACCGTGGTGGCCAGGCCGACGGGCACGCAGACCGCCCCCAGGGCCGAGCAAACAAGGGCGGGCAGGCCCTTGAGCCTGCGCCCGACCAGGGCGAGGGCCAGCGGCAGCACGGCCCCCAAGGCCACGGCCAGCAGCCAGAAGACCCCGGTGGCCGGACTGGAGGCAGCCGTGACCCCGAAGGCTTGGGAGGGGCTGATGCCCACAAAGCCAAAGGGCGAGCTCACGATTGGCGACCCATGACGGGCGAGACCCGGGAGGACGCCCACGCAGACCACGGCCAGGACGCCGGCCAGCACCGACCCGGCGGCACCCGCGAGGGCCAGGCCGCCGCGGGAGGGGCACTCCTGACGGACCGCCCCTATGGCCGAGCAGGCAAGGCCGCCGCAGGCCACGGCGCCGGCCAGCAGGTAGGCCGCCACCAGGCCGGTCTTGAGGGCCGACAGGCCCGTGGCCGTGAGGTTCGCCGCCACACCGTAGACGCCGAAGAGCGCCGCGGCGACGGACAGGACCGCGCACCAGACGGGCAGCCTGCCCTCCTCCTCGGCCCGGCGCAGGGCGACCAGGTCGACCAGGGCCACGACCACCAGGAGCAGCACGGCCAGGTAGCCCTGGGAGATGCCGCTGGACAGATGGCCGAACACGTTGAGCACGTGGTCCAGGCGGCCCAGGCGCAGGACGCCGGCTGCCAGGCCCGCGACGGCCAGCACGAGCGCGCAGACCGTCGCGGGAGCCTGGAGCCCTCTGTCACGGCCGCCCATCGCAAGCGCCCCCTGGTAGCCCAGGATCGAGCTCGCCGCTATCGCGCATGCGACGAATGCGAGAAGGTGCCATGACAGAGTCATCTCTTATCCCTCCAGGGCGGCGCTGGCATCCACAGGGGTGCCGTTGCCGATGGCGCCGTCCGTGGCCATCTCGTAGGCGGGGACGTAGCCGGTGGTGGCGATCGTGGAGCCCTCGACGCCGTCGTCCGACCCGTACCACTTGTGGCCGCGCAGGATGTAGCGGAAGCTGGGCTTATTGCCCTCGTCGGGCAGGGTGTAGACCTGGTCCTCGGTGAACTCCTCGATGAACTCCATCATGCGCCGGCGCTCGCCACCGCGGTCGCCGTCGGTGTCGTAGGCGCCCACGAAGCTCTCGTAGCCCTCGTCCAGGTCGCCGAACCAACGGGCGTTGCCAGAGCACTGGGAGACGCACTGGGGCACGCCGTCCTCGTCGATGTTCTGGTTGCACATGGTGCACTTCTCGGCGACGCTCTTGTCGTCATCGAGGTAGCGCACGCCGTAGGGGCAGGCGTCCAGACAGGCGCCGCAGCCGATGCAGGTCTCCTCGTCGATCTGCACGGTGCCGTCGTCCATCTTCTTGGAGGCGCCGGTGGGGCAGACGGTGACGCAGGGGGCGTTCTCGCAGTGCTGGCAGGTGACCGGCAGGAAGTACATGTACACGTTGGGGTAGTCGTCGCCCTCGTTGATGGGGTTGGGCCCGACGCGGACCACGCGGTTCCAGAAGTGGCCGATTGGCACATCGTTCAGGGCCTTGCAGGCAACGCTGCAGGCGAGGCATCCGACGCAGCGGTTGAGGTCGGTGATGATTGACTTCTGCATCGCCTACTCCCTTCCTTCGTAAGTGGGCAACCATTCCTTCAGACGCGGGTCGGAGGCGTCGTGGATAATCTCCACGCCGTTGCTGTCGCAGGGGCAGGGGTCTCCGAAGGGCGAGTTCTCGGGGGTCGCCTTGTAAATCTTGACCTGGTAGGCACGCAGGTTAGAGGTGCCCGACATCGGGTCTTGGGCATTGCGGTCGATGAGCTGGTTGACCTGGGAGAGCTGGAAGCCGTGGCCGGAATCCTTGACCTCCGGGTACCACCAGGTGTGCTCGAGGTTGATGGTCTGCTGGTCGACGCCGTAGTAGAGGTCGGCGCACTCGCGGATCTTGCCATAGGGGGTCTCGATCCACACCCAGTCGCCCTGCTCGATGCCGTACTTCTCGGCCGTGACGGGGTTGATTTCCACGCGGGGCACGGGCCACTGCTCGCGGCACCAGGGCAGCTGACGGTGCTCGGAGTGGAAGTAGACCG
>CAZEAF010000046.1:1643-11576 GCA_964510125.1 uncultured Coriobacteriaceae bacterium | reverse complement strand
CTTTTATTCCGCACCCTGATGTTTTCTGCTCTGAATCGACACATTGTCTATTTAATTCCATAAAATCAGACTCACCTCTCTAATCATCATGCTATAGTTGTTTTAGCAACCATTTCTGTATCCATCGTTTCTTAAGACTAAGGAGTTCCCATGGCGGATTCCAAGACCTACGAGATTCCCGGCACCTGCCCCGCATGCCACCACGAGATGCACGCCCTGGTCCTTCGCTGCGACAACTGCGGCACCGAGGTCCATGGTGACTTCCGTCTTGGCCGCTTCGCCCGCTTGGACGACGAGCAGTTCTCCTTCCTGGAGACCTTCATCTCCTGCCGCGGCAACCTCAAGGACGTGGGCACCAAGCTCAGCATGAGCTACCCCACCACCCGTGCCCGCCTGGACTCCCTCCTGGTCGCCCTTGGCTACGAGACCGCCCCTGCGGCCGAGGAGCCTGCCGCCACCCCCAGCCGTCGCGGCCGTAAGCGTGCGAACGCTTAAAATTGCCATAAATTAGAACAAAACAGAATTTACCTTGGGTTTTGTGGGGCCATCGTTGAGAGACAGTGGCCCCTTTTCGTGCCGATTTCCCTTTATAGCTGCGCTTACGCTACAATAGTCAAGTCTTATTGGCTTGCGGCCGCACGCAATGGCCGCATCAGGAGGCGCATGCGTTCAACCAACTCGCGCAGCCTGCTTGCCGCAACGGTGCTCATCGCGGCAAGCATGGCGGGCGTGCTTGGGGCAATCACGCCCGCGTGGCCAGACGGGGCCGCCGCGGAAGAAAGCCAAGCCCCGAGCTCCGAAACATCCCTCGCCGACATGGACTACCAGGCCATTCAGCAGGCTAGCACCCCTGTCACCGATGCGGCCCCTGACGAGGTCCAGCAGCGTGTGGAACAGACTGCGACCACCTACAACGACGCCGTGGCCGCCCGCCAGGACCTGGAGGAGCAGATAGCCCAGAACCAGGAGCTGGTCGCCTCGCTCGAGGCCCAGCTGCCCGAGCTGCGTGAGAAGGCCGCCCTGGCCATGGTCGCCACCTACAAGACCGAGCAGGGCCCGGGCCTGTTGCTCGAGGCCATCTTCTCCTCACAGGACTTCTCCACGCTCATCTCGCGGCTGGTTTACTTCAACGCCGTCCAGCAGAGCAACAATGACCAGATTAACGAGCTTCTGGACGCCGAAAGGCAGCTGGCCGAGACCCAGGCCGAGCTCTCGGCTCAGCTTGAGGAGGCCAAGGTCAAGGAACAGGAGGCCCAGCAGGCCCTGTCCGACGCCCAGGAAGCCCGCCAGCAGGCCCTCGAGGCGGCCCGTCAAGCGGCAGCCGAGCAGGAGGCGGCGCTGGCCCAGGCCCAGACGACCCAGCAGGCCCAGGCTGGCACGGAAGTCACCGCCGCCCAGTCTGGCACGGAAGCCGCCGCCCAGACCGAGCCCACTGCCGGCACCGACTCCACGGACCAACCCACCCAGGCCGCAACCCCCGCGACCGGTGAGGTGACCGAGGAAGTCCCCACCGAGACCGCCCCGGTCGAGGAGGCTCCGATTGAGGAAGACCCAATTGAGGAAGCCCCAGTCGAAGAGCCGGTCGAGGCCCCGGTCGAGGAGCCAGTCGAGGAACCCCCGGTTGAGGAGGAGGTCTCCCTGGTCTCCGAGCGCGACTCCTTCATAGCAAGCTGGAGCGGCCGCATCGACGCCTACCTGTCCGGTTCTCCCCTGGCAGGCCAGGGCGCCACCTTTGCCGCCGCTGCCTGGGACTATGGTGTCGATCCCCGCATCTCCCCTGCCATCTCCTGCGTAGAGAGCAGCCGGGGGGCCTACTGCTTCCTCCCCTACAACGCCTGGGGCTGGGGCTCGTACAGCTGGGGCAGCTGGGAGGAGGCCATCTACGCCCACGTGGCCGGCTTTGCCCGGGGCTACGGGTCGAGTCTGGATTACAGCGATGCCGAGAGCTACTGCCCCACCAACCCGGGCTACTGGTACAGCTCGGTCTTAAGCCAGATGGAAAGAATCTAAGCCTCCGCCCGTATTCGCAGCCCATAAGGGGCGCCCGCCAGACCGGCAGGGACGCCTCCCCCGTCGTTTGAGGAGCCGCGCACATGGCCGACGCCCGCTATCCCGCCGCTAATCCGTCCTGCGTGCCCGGCACACCCGCCGGGTCTTCCCCGCACCCCCGCGCACCCCGCTACCGCTCTGTCCTCTTCGACCTGGACGGGACCCTGCTCGACACCATCGAGGACCTGGCCCAGGCCGGCAACTCCGTCTGCGCCCACTTTGGCTGGCCGCCCTATTCCCTCGATGAATACAAGCGCAAGGTGGGCAACGGCCAGCGCAAGCTCGCTGAGCGTATCGTCCCGCCCCAGCTGGCCGGCGACCGGGCCCTGGCCGACAAGGCCTACGAGCTTTTCTGTGCCCACTACGAGGCCCATGCCCTGGACCACACCCGCCCCTACCCCGGCTTGACCGACCTGGTCGACCACCTGCGCGAGCGGGGCGTGGCCATGGGCGTCCTCACCAACAAGAACGACGACGCGGCCCAAAGGGTGGTGGCCCACTTCTTCGGCCGCCGCCTGCCTGTCGTCCAAGGCCGGCGCGACGGGGTGCCCGCCAAGCCCGACCCCACCATGACGCGAGCCCTCATGCAACGCCTGGGCGCAGACCCCGCCTCCACCCTCATGGTGGGCGACACCCCGGTGGACATCGCCTGCGGGGTCAACGCGGGCATCGACGCCTGCGGGGTCCTCTGGGGCTTCCGCGGCCGCGAGGAGCTGACCCGGGCAGGCGCCGCTTTCCTGGTCGCAACCGCCCAGGAGCTCGAGATGACCATTCTTGGGGAGTGATTCCACACCCATACCCCGAATGGTGTATTATCTACGGTGAGGTAATTAATGGACACCGTGAGGAAGAAAGGACCGACTGGCATGGCCGACACGATGACGCTAGTGCTGATCCGCCATGGACAGAGCGAATACAACCTCAAGAACCTCTTCTGCGGCTGGATGGACGCTGAGCTTTCCGACACGGGCCGCGAGGAGGCAAAAGCCGCCGGCCAGCTCTTGCGCGATGGCGGCTTTGACTTCGACCAATGCTACACGTCCTATCTCAAACGGGCCATTCACACGCTCAACATCGCTCTGGACGAGATGGACCGGGCCTGGCTGCCAGTCACCAAGAGCTGGCGTCTCAACGAGCGCCACTACGGCGCCCTGCAGAATCTCAATAAGGCGCAGACGGCCGAGAAGTACGGTGACGAGCTGGTCCACACCTGGCGCCGGTCCTACGACGTGCGCCCGCCGGCCCTCGACCCCGACGACCCCCGCAGCCCCCTCACCTGGCGCCAGTACGAGGGCGTACCCCAGGAGGACCTGCCTTTGGCCGAGTGCCTCAAGGACACCGTGGCCCGGGTCCAGCCCCTGCTCGAGGGCGAAATCCTGCCTGACATGAGAGCCGGCAAGCGCGTGCTCGTCGTCGCCCACGGCAACTCCCTGCGCGCCCTGGTCAAGGTCTTCGACGGCCTGTCCGACGACGCCATCGCAGACGTGAACATCCCCACCGGCGTGCCGCTGGTCTACACCTTTGATGGGGACATGAAGGCCATCGACCACCACTACCTAGGCGATCCTGACGACATCGCAGCCCGCACCGCCAAGACGGCCTCAACGGGTGCCAAGCACTAGCCAACCCAGTCAGACGGGGCCGGCCATACAGAAAGGGACAGACGGGCGCCTATGAACAGCAACGACAAACGCGTCATCCGCACGAGGCAGAGCATAAGCCGGGCGGTTTGCAACCTCATGGTTGAGCATGACTACAACCAGATTACCGTCTCGGACATCGCTCGCGAGGCTGGCATCGACCGCAAGACCTTCTATCTGCACTACGCCTCTAAGGAGCAGCTCTTCCAGGAATGGTGCGAGCGCGCGACCGACATCTTCATAACTCTGTTGATTCCTCTCTTCAGCTCTGAGGATGGGACGGCGTTCGACTTCAAGGTAAAGTCCATGGCCAAGATGGTGGAGCCTCTCAAGGGTCTGGCGCAGGAGGGGCCGGCTTACCAGCGTATCATCATACAGAACCAGAGCTACCACTTCATAATCGACGCGGTGTGCGACGCCCTGGTCGACCATCTCCACGACTACATCGTGAACCGGGTGGAGATTGACGAGCGTCTGGCCTGCGTTTACTCCCAAGCCGCCGTGGCCGCCCTCGCGAAGGGCTATATGACCTGGATGATGGAAGACGACCCTATCCCAATCGAGGACTTCGCCCAGCTTACGTACGACTATCTCATCGACCTGCACGACTTCCTGCTCGCGCATGCCTACAAGGTCGTCGATGGCAAGCCCACCAACATCAACCGCAAGACCGGCACGCCCAAGGCCGAGTAAGTTCTGGCCTCTAAGCCCGCAGGGTGTCGATGGTGATGGCGGCCTGGTCCATGAGGGTGTTGACGAAGTCGGTCCAGACGGTGCCGTCGTTGCCCGTCTGGGCCAGCCAGGCCTTGTAGGCCACCGCATAGGCCAGCTCGGCGGCCTCGTAATTGGACGAGGTGGGCGAGAAGGCGGCTGTGGCCAGGACAGCGTAGTAGTCGTTGTCGGTGTTGGCCCAGGTGCCCTGGGCGGCATCCCAGTTGGTCCCCAGTAGGCCGATGATGTACTCGGCGTAGTAGCTGTTGGTGACCTCGGTGTTGCCGTCGGCAGGGGCTGCGGGGGCCACGGGCGCGGACGTGGACGAGGAAGCGCCCACCACGGTGTCGCGCAGCTTGCGGACCTGGGCCGCCTGAATCATGAGCGAGCGGGCCTGGTCCTCGTCCATGGAAAGCTTTTGGGCCACGGCCGCCACGTCGGTGGTGCCGGCGTACTGCATCATGTAGTCGGACAGCTCATCTTCGGTCACCGTGATGCCGCGTTTTTCCACCTCTGAGCTCAGAATCTGGTTGCGGGCGTAGGCCATGACCATATCGGCTGTGGGGGCGTCGTAGGTGCCGTCGTCGTTGGCGCGGGAGGACAGGCTCACCGTGCTCTCTATGGCCTGGCGGGCGCTCACCAGGTAGACCTTGCCCTCGTAGGTGAAGGCGCCCACCCGGTCGTCTAGGGCGTCAGCGGCGATGGTGGCGGGGATGGAACTCTGAGGCTGGGGCCCACGCAGGCCCGAGAGGACAAAGGTTCCGAGCAGGGCGCCCAGGACTAGGGCCAGGACCAGCGCCACGATTACGAGCGGCACCGGGACCGGGGCCATCGCCGTCCCGCGTCCGCCACCGCCCGAACCTCTCCCGCCGGCGCCCGCACGAGAGGGGCGGCCTGCCCCGTAAGCCGAGACGGTGCCGGCTGCCTGCCCGTAGCCGCCGGAGGGCCGGGCCTGGGTCGTCCGGCCCTGAGTCGTACGGACCTGGGGGCGCTGACCCGCGCTCACCGGCGCCGAGGCCTGCCGTGCGCTGCGGTTATATGCCGAAGTCTGCCGGCTGTCCCGTTGCCGGGATGAATAGCCGTCGTCAGCCTCGTCGGAGCGGCTGTAGGGGTTGTGGGAATACAGCTGTGTCATGGGAGGTCCTCGCCGTCCTGCTCGTACCCGTCAGGTCCGCCTGGGGTCGGGCGAGCAGGCCTGGCCCCGGGCCGCCGCCTTGTTGTCACTCGCCTGCGCGCGCCTTGCAGAGGTCGATGATGCGGCTGGCCTGGGCGGCCAGGGGGCTCTTGCCCGCCTGGGCATCAAAGCTCATGCGCTGGGCGACGGCCTTGCACACCGAGGCGTCGATGTCGCCCTTGTCGACCAGCTCGTAGCTGCACTCCAACATGCCCGTGAACTCGGGATTGCCGTGGAAGCACTGCAGAGCCTCGTCAAGCACCGGCCAGATGCGGCGCGCCCGCTCCGGGCTGGTCTGGGCCAGCTTGGAGAAATAGCGGAAGGCGTTGTAGCGCAGCATGGCCGACTCTTCGTCATAGAGGGCTTCGGAGGCTCCCTCGGCGACCTTCTCGGCCGCCGCCGGGTCGATGGGGGCCAGGTAGGCAAAGACGTCCAGAATCTCCCAGCGGGTCTGGGCCTCGGGCCGCTCGATTGCTTCGGCCAGCTCGTCGACATAGGGAAGCAGACGGTCGGCGTCATGCTCGGCGATTTGGGCCAGCATGTGGGCCGAGCTCTGACGATCCCTGCGACTGCGGCCGGACAGGGTTTGGATGAGAGATGCGATTACAGCGTCAGAAGTCTTGTCGACGGCGTCGGACGCGACGTTGGTAGCTGCCATAAACAGGATTCTCCTTTCGCGAAAAAAATCGTTCGCCCCAGCGGCCGAGGCGAACGGGAATTGCGGTCAATCGTGTTTAGGCACCACGTACCCGATTTCTAATTCTACCATATCGGGGCCTTTTGAGACGTCTAGTCGCTGCGCCTCACCAGATAACAGTGGTGGACGCGGGCGTTGCGCCCGAAGTCCTCGGGGATGGTGCTCTCGGTCACGTCCTCGATGGCCACGCCCGCCTTGGCCAGCGCCTCCTCGTCGGGCCTGAAGCCGCGCAGGTTGCAGGAGAAGACGATGGTGCCGCCGCGGCGCAGGATTCGGGAGCAGCCGATGAGGAGCTCAGCGTGATCGCGCTGGACGTCGAAGCCGCGAGTCCGCATGCGAGCCGAGTTGGAGAAGGTGGGCGGGTCCACGAAGATGAGGTCCCAGCGCATGGGCGAGTGGCGCTGCTCGCCCACCCAGGGCATGACGTCGGCCTGAACCAGCTCGTGCTCGGCCCCGCCGAAGCCGTTCTGGTCGAGGTTGCGCCGCGCCCAGTCCAGGTAGGTGGCGGACAGGTCGACCGAGGTGGTGGAGATGGCGCCGCCACTGGCCGCGTAGCAGCTCGCCGTACCCGTGTAGGCAAAGAGGTTGAGGAAGCGCCCGCCCTGGGCCATGTCGCGCAGCCTGGAGCGGACCAGGCGGTGGTCGAGGAAGAGGCCGGTGTCCAGGTAGTCGGTGAAGTTGACCTCGAAGACCAGGCCGCCCTCCTCCACCAGGGCCTTGCGACTGCGGCCGGACCCCGCGCCGCCGCCTGCATACTGGGAGCCGCCCCGCTCGCGCTTGCGGACCTTGAGGAAGACGTCCTCGGGCGCCAGGTCGAGCACGGGCGGGATGATGGCCAGGGCGTCGGCCACGCGCTGACGGGCCACGACGGGGTCAACGGTGCGGGGCGCGGCGTACTCGCTCACGACGGCCCAGCGGCCCGGCGTGGCGGCGCCGCCCTGATAGAGGTCCACGCTCAGGGCGTACTCGGGCACGTCGGCGTCGTAGACCCGGTAGCAGGACACCCCCTCGCGAGCGGCCCATTTGCGGCGCAGGCGGGCCACCCGGCGCAGACGGCCGGCGAACTGCTCGCTGATGGACAGAAGCACCCCCACCTGCTTGCCGTCGGGCAGGGTGATGGTCGTGGGCTGGGCGACCGAGCCTGCGCCCGAGCCACGGCGGCCGTCGGCCGCAGGCTCCCGGTCGTCGCGGGCGGGAAGGCGCAGGTCGCCCTCGTCGGCAATCTCGTCCGCCGAGGGTAGGTCGGCCAGGGCGCGGCCGCCCTCGGCAGCCAGGCGAGCCACCTGACCTGCGGAAGGGTAGACGCTCACCAAAGCCGGGTCGGCGCCGTTCATGACCTGGGTGGAGCGCTCGGGCTTGGCCAGGAGGGCGAAGCTCAGGGTGTCGCCGGCTGCTAGGGCGCAGACGGGAGCCTCGGCCAGGGCGGGCGTGCGGGAGAGCGCCGCCAGGGCAGCGATGCGGACGGGCAGGTCGGACGTGCGGCCGAAGGTCCCCTCGTCGGGAACGACGCAGGCAATGGTGGCCGAGGGGATGCCGCGGTCGCCCAGGTCGACGTCGGCCGGGCCGCCCGCCACGATGCGGATGGCGTCGCGCACGCCGGCCTTCTCGGACATGGCCTCGATTTCGGCCCGGATGCCGGCGTCGGGGCAGGCCACGACCACGCGCACCCCGCCCTTGCCCCTCTCAAAGCGGTCGCGAGCACAGGCGAGCTCGGCGTCCCAGGCAGCCTGGTCAAAGCCGGCCCAACCCATGAAGCCCCAGGCGCGGCGGGTGAGGCCGGGCGCCCGGTCGCAGGCTATGCAGGCTGCCTCGACGGCCAGGGTGGCCGAGGAGCCGAGGGGGTCCACCAAAACCGACCGGCCGTCACGGGCAGCACGACGGGGCCAGTCGGCCTCGGCCAAGACGAAGTTGGCTAGGTCCTCGCGCAGGTAGGTGCCGGGAGCGGCCACCCCGCGGGTCCTCTGGGCCACACGGTAGCCGCGGTTGACCAGGGCTTCGCCCGACAGGTCGATGCCCACCGTGGCGCGCGAGCCGTGGACGGCGCAGGTCACGACCAGGTCGGGCCGGCGGGTGTCCACGCTGGGGCGATTGCCCGTCCGCTCGCGCATGCGGTCGCACACGGCATCCTTAACCCGCATGGCCACATAGCGCAGGTCGTGCAGGTCGTCGTTGCCGCCGCGGGCGCGCACAGCGATGGTGGCACCGGGGCGGATGTGCTGCTCCCAGGGGATGCGGGACACGCCCTCGTAGAGCTCCTCGGCGTCGCAGGCGTCCACGCGCCTGAGAATCAGGGTCACGCGGGAGGCCAAGCGAGACCATAGGCAGGCCCGCATGGCGTCGGCGGCGGAGCCGACAAAGGAGACCGACCCTGTGAGGGGCCGCACCCGCGCGCAGCCCAGGGCTTTGAGCTCGACGCCCAGGGCTTGCTCGAAACCGCCGGGACAGGGGGCGGAGAACTCCAGCGGCTGTCCCTCGCTTCCCCGGGACCTGTCGCGTGCCGGGGCGGCGGCAGCCTGCTGGCCCCCCTCGCCCCCCTGGTCCTCACATGCGTCCTGCGCCGTGCCCTCAAGATCCTCGCTCATGCGTGCCTGCCGTTCTAGCTGCTGGTTTGTGGTTTAATCCTGGTGATGGTGGTGGTCGTGGCCACAGCCGCAGCCGTCCTCATCCCCGTCCTCTTCTTCCTCTTCCTCGTCCTCGTCGAGGTTGAGGCGGCCCCAGTCGAGCCCGGCGTCGGCGCAGGTCTGCTCGTCGGAGTAGACCAGGCTGAGGGCCTGGGTGCCCATGCGGTCGCCGCCAATCTCGGCCAGCATGGAGTAGAGCTGGACGGCATTCTCCACGTTGGGCAGGGTCAGCTCCTCGTCCTCGGCCGTGGTCAGGGCCAGGTTGAGGTCCTTGACGTAGTGGCGCACCTGGAAGCCGGGCTTGTAGTCGCCTACCAGGACCTTGGGGCCGTAGCTCCTCATAGCCTCGGAGGCGGCGGTACCCGTGAGCAGGGCGGACAGGGTCTTTTCCAAGTCTAGGCCGCCCTCCTTGGCAAAGGACAGGCCCTCGACTAGGCCCAGCATGGGACCGGCGAGGGCCACCTGGTTGGCCAGCTTTGCCATCTGGCCCTGGCCCGCCCGGTCAAAGGTGAGGATGAGCTTGCCCATGGCCTCGAGGACCGGTCTGACCGGGGCCAGGGTCTGCTCGTCGGTGCCGCAGAAGATGGTGAGCGTGGCCGCCTTGGCCCCGCCCTCTCCTCCCGTGACGGGCGCGTCAAAGGCGTGCAGGCCCTCCACCTCGGCAGAGTCGTGAATCTCGCGCGCCAGCTCGGGCGAGGAGGTGGTCATGTCGATGAGGTAGGCGCCCTTCTTGGCAGCCGCGATGATGCCGTCGCCGCCCAGGTAGACGTCCTCCACGTCGGTGGGATAGCCCACCATGGTGATGACGACATCGGCGTCCTTGGCGGCGTCGGCAGGCGAGGTAGCCAGGCGGGCGCCGCGGGCGACCAGGGGCTGGGCCTTGGAGGCCGTGCGGTTGTAGACGGCCAGCTGGTAGCCCGCGTCGATGAGGTGACCGGCCATGGGGCAGCCCATGATGCCGGTGCCCACAAAGCCGATCCTGGCCTTCTGAGCGCTGTCGGACATATTGCTTCCTTTCGTGTGGGTGGGTGCGGTCCGGCA
>CAZEAF010000046.1:0-1543 GCA_964510125.1 uncultured Coriobacteriaceae bacterium | reverse complement strand
CCTAGCGCTTGCCGCTGTTCCAGCCGGTCTGCCGACGGTCGACGCCCCAGAAGGACAGGGCCAGCATGCCAGGACCCACGTGGCTGCCAATGGTGGGGTCGACGCTAGCCCGGAAGATGGTCGGGCACTCCCAGCCCTTGTTGGCGAACCACTCGCGCACGCCCTCTTCCAGCTTGTCGGCGTCCTCAGTGCAGTCGGCATCGGCAATGGCCAAGGGGCGGGCGGTTCCGTCTACGCTGGGGATGGTGCGGTAGTTGGCGTCCAGGGAGGACAGGACGGCCTTGATGCCCTTCTTGCGGCCGCGCGTGATGCCCATGAGGGTCAGCGCCCCGTCCAGGTCGAAGGTGAGGTTGGCCTTGACATCGAGCACCGTGGACAGGGACGCCGCCGCCTTTGGAATGCGGCCGCCCAGGGCCAGCCAGCGCAGGGAGTCCAGGGTGAAGTAGCCGTGCAGGCAGTCAGGCGCCTTGGCGGCCCAGGCGGCAATCTCCTCTGCGCTGGAGCCGCGGTCGCGCATCCTGCAGGCCTCATCGGTAACCAGCAGGGCGCACAGGGACGGGGCACGGTTGTCCACCACGTAGACCTTGGCCTCGTGGGTCTCGGAGTTCACGAGCGAGGCCGCCTGCTCGGCGTCGCGCACCGACGAGGAGAGGCCCCCCGTGAGGCTGAAGAACACCGTGGGCACCCCCTCGCGGGCGCAGCCCCGGAAGAGCTCGATGAACTCGCCTGTGGGCACCGCGCTGGTCATGGCCCGGTCACCGGCGCGCATGCGGTCGTAGAAACCACGCTCGTCCAACGACTCCCACTGGTCGCAGCGGCGCTCCTGACCCGCTAGGACGTAGGGGAACTCCAGGATGTCCACCCCGTGCTCCTGTGCAAACTCGACGCTGACCGAACTGCACGAGTCCACGATGATGCGGCAACCGGGATTGGTGGAATAGGGGCGGAAGATGTTCGTTGTTGCGAGCATGGAGACCCTTTCATTACGGAAGCGGCCCGCCTTTGGAAGCGGGCCGCAGACATCACGAGCTGTCTTTTGCGACTAGTCCTTCATCGCAGGCGCAGGTTTGACTGGCTTTATGATGCCATATCCGCCATGCTTGCGGCGGTACATAACGTTGACGTCGCCCGTGTCGGCGTTCGTGAACACGAAGAAATCATGCCCCAGTAGGTCAACCTGGAGCAAAGCCTGGTCCTCGGTGAGCGACGTGAACTCGATGAGCTTCTCGCGGACCACCAGATCGTCGTCCTCGTCGGGCTGCGCGGCCTCCTGCGCGGGCTCCTCGACCTCGGGGGCCACGGGGGCTGCGGCGACATCGGCGACTGCGGCGCGCTCGCCGTTAGTAGCGCCACCGCGCTGACGGCGGTCGACGACCTTCGTCTTGTACTTGCGAATCTGGCGTGCGACCCGGTCGGCGGCCATGTCGATGGAAGCGTACATATCCTCGGCAGCCTCCGAGACGCGGACGACAGCACCCTTGACGAAGACCGTGACCTCGCAGATGTCGGGGGCGGAAATGGACGGGTTCTTCTCGACGCGCAA
>CAZEAF010000045.1:0-12013 GCA_964510125.1 uncultured Coriobacteriaceae bacterium | reverse complement strand
ATCTCGCCGGCCTGGATGGCGGTCAGGGTCTCGCGGAGCTTCTTCATGACCGGGCCGACCTCGCCGTTGGCCGAACCGCTGAAGACAATCTTCTCGTCCCCGTTGTCGACCTCGCCCACGGGCGAGATGACGGCCGCCGTGCCGCACATGCCGCACTCGGTGAAATCGCCAGCCTCGACCTCGGCGAACTTGACCGGGCGCTCGACGACCTCGATGCCCAGGATGTCGGTGGCCACGGTGACCAGGGAGCGGCGGGTGATGGAGGGCAGGATGGAGTCGGTGAAGGACTTGGGGACGACGAGGCCGCCCTCCTTGTCGACGAACAGGAAGTTGGCGCCGCCGGCCTCCTCGACGTAGGTGCGGGTCTGGGGGTCGAGGTACATATTGTCGGCATAGCCCTGCTTGTGGGCCTCGACGCCGGCCTTGAGGCTCATGGCGTAGTTGAGGCCGGCCTTGATGTTGCCGGTGCCGTGAGGGGCCGCGCGGTCATACTCGGAGATGCGCACCTTGACGGGCTTGACTCCGCCCGCGTAGTAGGGGCCGACCGGGGTGACCAGGATGCGGAACTGGTACTCGTCAGCAGGCTTGACGCCGATGACGTTGCCGGTCGCAATCATGAAGGGACGGATGTAGAGCGTGGCGCCAGAGCCGAAGGGAGGCACCCAGGCCTCGTTAGCCTTGACGACCTGCTTGACGGCGTCCACGAACTTGTCCTTGGGGAAAGGCGGCATGACCAGGCGCTGGGCGGAGTCGTACATGCGCTCGGCGTTCATGTCCGGGCGGAAGCAGACGATGTCGCCCTTCTCGGTGGTGTAGGCCTTGAGGCCCTCGAAGACCTCCTGGCAATAGTGCAGCAGGCCGGCGCACTCGGAGAGGTTGAGGGTGTGGTCGGCGGTCAGGCCGCCCTCCTCCCAAGCACCGTTCTTGTAGTTGCACACGTAGCTGTAGTCAGTGGGCTGGTATTCGAAGCCCAGGCTGCCCCAGTCGATGCTCTTCTTCTCAGCGGCCATTGGCCTGTCCTTTCTTCACGTGCTCCGAGCATTTGCTCCTTGGGACACAAGAATAGTCAACAAATTGTTTCAGATGTACGAGCTTTCCCGCGTGCACATAGTCGGCGAAGATGTGGCGAGAAAGGCGGGACCGGGCTGTTTTGCGGCGGCTTCCGGCCCCGTCTGTGTCGTCTCCCTTGGCGCCACGGGCACTCAGGCGTGAATCCAGGACTCGTCGGAGGGGTTGGCGCGGAAGGCCATCAGGCGGGCGACGTCCTCCTGCCTGATGTAGCCCTCGTCAGCCGCCACCTGCACCAGCGTGTCGAAGTCGGTGAGGCTGGTGTGCTTAAAGCCCGCGGCCTCGAAAGCTTGGGCGGCCTTGGCCATGCCATAGGTGAAGATGCTCACGACGCCCAGGACCTGGGCGCCCGCCTCGCGCAGGACCTCGGCGCACTCGATGGAGGAGCCGCCGGTGGAGATGAGGTCCTCGATTACGACCACCCTGTCGCCCGGCTCCAGCCTGCCCTCAATCTGGTTCTTGCGGCCGTGATCCTTGGCCGAGCCGCGCACATAGCCCATGGGCAGGCCCAGCTTGTAGGCGGCGATGGCGGCGTGGGCGATGCCAGCCGTAGAGGTGCCCATGAGGGCCTGGGCCTCGGGATACTCGCGCTGGACGGTCTCGGCGATGCCCCGCTCGACGACCTCGCGCACCTCGGGGTGGGAAAGGGTCAGGCGGTTGTCGCAGTAAATGGGGCTCTTGATGCCGGATGCCCAGGTAAAAGGCTCGTCGGGACGCAGGAAGACCGCCTTGATGCTGAGCAGCCCCTTTGCCACGTCAGTCTTGCTCACCATAGCGCCGCTCCTTATCTTCGAGATGGACGATGGCGCCGGCCGGAGGCGGGGATCCCCGGGGACGTCAGGCTTTCAGGACCAAGTGTAGCAGTATTGCGAGCCACGGCAGCCTGTCAGCCGGGTGCCGCAGGTCTTCCTCCAGCAGCGGCGGCTTGTCAGCCGGGTGCCGCAGGCCTCCCCCGACGCCTACCCCTCGCCGCGCAGACGGACGGCCAGGAGGCGCAGAGCGTGGGCGTATCCCTCAATCCCCTCGCCGGTCACCGTGGCAAAGCAGGCCTGGCGCACATAGGACACCTGGCGGAAGTCCTCGCGCGAGGCCACGTCGGAGATGTGAACCTCCACGCAGGGCAGGGCCACGGCCTTGAGGGCGTCTAGGATGGCTACGCTGGTGTGGGTGTAGGCGGCCGGGTTCATAACAATGCCGTCATAGGCTCCGCGGGCCTGCTGAATCCGGTCCACAAGGTCACCCTCGTGGTTGGACTGGTAGTGGTCGGTGACCTCGAAGCCCGCCTGCGCGCCCGCCCGCTCGATTAGGGCGCACAGGGCCGCATAGTCCTGCTTGCCGTAGACAGCCGGCTCGCGGACGCCGAGCAGGTTGATGTTGGGTCCGTCTATGACGAGGGCCTTCATGCTATCTCCCCTCTGGCCGCCGCCTGGCGCAGCTTGGCCTCGATGTCACGGGCAATCTGGGCGGGCCCCAGCGACCCGGGGTCGGACTCGATGCCCGCCCAGGCGTGGTAGAGGGGGGCCCGCTCCTGCCTCAGCCTGTCCAGGCCCTTTTCCTGGCTCATGGGACGGCCGTCAATCGAGAGGTCGGCCCCGTCGTCCGCCTCCAGGCCGCGGGTCAGCAAGACCACGGGCCCGTTGGACCGCAGAGCCCGCAGGTTGGCAGGACGGGTCACGACGCCGCCCCCCGTGGCCACAATCCGGCGGGCCTTTGAGCAGGCCTCAGCCGTGCAGGCGGTTTCCAGGGCACGGAAGCCCTCCTCGCCCTGCTCCTCGAATATCCGGGGGATGGGGAGGCCGGCCTTTTGCTCGACAAGCCCGTCCACATCCACGAACTCCTTGCCCAGGATGCAGGCCAGCCTGTGGCCCACGGTAGTCTTGCCGCTGCCCGGCATGCCAATCAGGCTCACGGTGCAGAGGTCGAGCGCCAGCCGGGCCAGCACGTCGTCCTCATCGGCATCAGTGCGCTCCCTGCCCAGGAAGGCGTCCGAGGAGGCCCGGGCCTGGCTGACCAGCATGAGAAGGCCACCCGCAGCCGGCAGGCCCAGGTCGCGGGCCCGCTGGACGAGGGCTGTGGCCAAAGGATTGTAGACGATGTCCACGACCCCCTTGAGCCCGGGGAAGTCGGCGGGGTCGAGCAGGAGCGGGTCGTCGGCGTGGGGATACATGCCCACCGGGGTCGTGTTGACCAGCAGGCCCACCCGGGCCCGCAGGCCGGCGTCGGCGTGGATGGCGTCGTAGGTGAGGCCCCGGGTCCGCGAGGCCACCAGGACCTCCCCTGCCCCCTCGTCGGCCAGGGCCGCCCGCACGGTGAGCGAGGCCCCGCCGTCGCCCATGACCAGGCAGGTCACGCCAGCGAGCGACCCGGCGGGTGCCACCCGGTGCAAAAGGCGGCAGAAGCCATGGTAGTCGGTGTTCTCGCCCAGAAGGGTCCCGTCGGCCCGATGGACGACCGTGTTGACGTTGCCCAGGCGCGCGGCCACCGGGGTCAGCTCGTCGCAGCAATCCCTCGCCACCTTTTTGTAGGGCATGGTGACGTTGACCCCGCGGAAGCGGCGCCGGGCGAAAAAGGCCCGCACGGCCTCCTCGTCAGGCAGCTCCACGAGCTCGTAGGGGCTGCTTTTCAGCATCTGATGGATGAGCGGCGAGTAGGAGTGGCCCAGGACCTTGCCCAGCAGGCCGAACTCGATGTCCTTGGGCTCGGGTGCGCCGGCCTGCCCGGATGCCGCGGGCGCCCGGCCCGTATCCGCCTGGCCCTTGTCTGCCCAGCCCTTGTCTACCCGGCCCGCCTCAACCACCACCTCAGTTCACCTCGGCGTAGGAGCCCAGGTAGCGGAACTCCTCTGAGAGGGACTCCACGGCCGCCAGCGTCTCGGGGAAGCTGGGGTCGGCCGCCTGCTGCTCGATGTCGAAGTAGAACATGAACTCGAAGTCGCGGCCGGCAAGGGGGCGGCTCTCCAGCTTGCGCACGTTGACGTCCATCATGGCCAGCCGGGACAGGACCTGGCAGAGGGCGCCGGGCCGGTGGGGCGTCACCAGCGAGAAGGAGGCCCGGTCGGCGCCGGGGTAGATGATGAGGTCGCGGGCGATGCAGGCGAAGCGGGTGAAGTTGGCCCCCTCGTCCTGGATGTCGCCGACGAGGACGTCGAGTCCGTAGAGCTCAGCGCAGTTGCGGGAGGCGATGGCGGCCAGCCCGGGCTCGGACGCCTGGGCCACCTGGCGGGCGGCCATGGCCGTGTTGCCCACCGGGTCGGCCTGAATCTGGGGGTGGCCGTCTAGGAAGCCCGAGCACTGGGCCAGGGCCTGGGGATGGCTGATGATGCGGGTCACGTCCTCCAGCCTGGTCCCATGGGGGACCAAGAGGCAATGGTCGACCTTGACGCGGACGGTCCGCACGATGTGGAAGTCGTGCTCGCGCATGAGGTCGTAGACGCGGTTGACCGAGCCTGCCGTGGAGTTCTCGAGCGGCACGATGCCGAAGGGGCACCTGCCCTGCTCAACCGCGCTGAAGACGCCCTCGAAGGTGGGGAAGTAGGTGATGGCCGGGTGCTTGAAGACCCGCTCACAGGCCTGCTGGGCAAAGGCCCCCTCGGTCCCCTGGACAGCCACCGAGGCCGAGCTGGGGAAGATGGACGGGGCCTGGGCCAGAGCCTGCCTGACCGCCTCGCACAGGGGCGACTCGCCGTCGAGCAGGTCGTGCTGGTAGGCCCGGCTCATCTCCATGAGGGTGGTGAAGAGTGAGGCCGCGTAGTCCTCCATGCCCTTGGGTGCCTTGGACCGCACGCCGGCAAGGATTGCCTGCTCACGGGAGCTGTCGAGCACCTGCTTGCCGGTTTGGCGCTTGGAGGCCGCAATCTGGCCGGCGATTACCATGCGTTGGGCAAAGAGGTCCAGTATCTGGTCGTCGACCTGGTCAATCTCAGCTCTCAGCTGGGCCAGGTCATAGGTCGCGGCCTGCTTGTTCTCCTCTGTCATGCCCGCTTTCCCTTCTCGAATCCGTCAACCAGCCAAGCGTCCATGAGCACGCAGGCCACGACCGCCTCCACCACCGGGACGGCCCTGGGGGCGATGCAGGGGTCGTGCCGCCCGCGGACCTCGAGCTTGGCCGGCTCCATGGCGCCCAGGTCCACCGTGTCCTGCTCGATGCCGATGGACGAGGTGGGCTTGATGGCCACGCGGACAACCAGGGGCATGCCGTTGGAGATGCCGCCATTGATGCCGCCCGCGTTGTTGGTCTTGGCGACCACCTTGCCACCGGCCACGCCAAAGGGGTCGTTGTTCTGGGATCCCCGCAGGTCGCTGCCGCCGAACCCGGCGCCGAACTCCACGCCCTTGACGGCCGGGATGCCAAAGAGGGCTCGGGCCAGCATGTTCTCCAACCCATCGAACATGGGGTCGCCCAGACCCACGGGCAGGCCGATGGCTGCGCACTCTATGATACCGCCCACCGAGTCGCCCTCCAGCCGCGCTGCCTCGATGGCCTGCCTCATGCGGTCGCCAGCCGCGTCGTCGACGACCGGGAAGGGCTTGGCGCCTGGGGCGGTCAGCTGGGCAGCTGTGGGGGCCACGGGGTCGAAGGGGGCGTCGTCAATGCCGGCCAGCCGGGCCAGGTGGGCGCCCAGGGTGACGCCGCGCCGGCCCAGGGCCTGCAGGCAGACGCCGCCCGCCGCGCACAGGGGCGCCGTGAGCCTTCCGGAGAAGTGGCCGCCGCCCGAGGGGTCCTGCTCGCCTGCGTACTTGACCCACGACGTGTAGTCGGCGTGGCCGGGCCTGGGGCAAAGCCGCAGGTTATCGTAGTCGTGAGGCCGGATGTTGGTGTTGGCAATCTCCATGGCCAGAGGGGCCCCGCAGGTGCGACCGGCGGGGTTGAGACCCGAGAGGACCCTCACGGCGTCGGCCTCCTTGCGAGGCGTGGCCCAGTCCTTGCCGGCTGCCGACCTGCGGGCCATGAAGGCGGCCAGGGCCTCCAGGTCGACTTGCTCGCCGGCGGGCAGGCCGTCGACCACGCAGCCTATGGCGGCCGAGTGGGACTGGCCAAAGACGGAGACGCGCAGTTGGCGCCCAAAGCTAGATCCCATGCTATCCCTCCTCGACGATGGCTACTTGGCCGCCCAGGCGGCGGTAGTCCTCAAAGAAACGCGGGTAGGACTTGGTCACGGCCCGGGCCCCGGTGATGGTGACGGGGCCTTCCGCCCGGGTGGCGGCGATGGCTGCGGCCATGGCTATACGGTGGTCGTTGAAGGAGTCCACGGTGCAGGCGGCCAGGCAGGGGTCGGCACCCGAGCCGGCTCCCCGGCCCTCGACGGTCAGGCTGTCGGGGCCTTCCTGGACCTCGGCACCCAGGGCACGCAGGGTCTGGGCCACGCTGGCCAGGCGGTCGGACTCCTTGGCCCGCAGGCGGGCGGCGTTGACGATGTGGGTGGTGCCCTGGGCGCAGGCGGCGACCATGGACAGGGGCACACAGAGGTCGGGGATGTCTCCGGCGTCAATCGTTATGCCCTGGAGCCGGCCAGGACGCGCGCAGACCTCGCCCGCGGCGTCATTGACCTCGACTTGAGCCCCGAAGCGCCGCAGGATGTCCACCACGGCCCGGTCTCCTTGGGTCGAGGCGGTGTCCAAGCCCGTGACGGTGACGGGGCTAGGCCCGATGGCCCCCGCGCAGAGCCAGAAGGCCGCGTTGGACCAGTCGCCCTCCACGGCCAGACGCCCCGGTGTGACGGCCCGGGCGCCCTCGGGCAGGGCTATGGCCAGGCCCCCGTCGGCCCGGTCCCGCACCTGGGGCCTCAGGCCGAAGCGGGCCAGACAGGCCAGGGTCAGGTCGATGTAGGGGCGGGACTCGACCGGCGGTCGAACCTCCACCCGCACGGCCTGGCCGCAGGCAGAGGCCGCCAGCAGAAGGCCGGTCACGAACTGGGAGGACACGTCTCCCCGCAGCTCGAAGTCCCCGCCCTCCATGCGACCGCCCGTCTGGACCGGCCAAGCGCCCGCCGGCGAGAGGGTGTTGCCGTGGGCCTCCAGAAGCTCGCGCAGGGGCGACAGGGGCCGCTCGGGCAGGCGCCCCGACCCGGTGAGCGTCGCCTCGGCGCCGAGCGCGCAGGCCACGGGCAGCATGAAGCGCAGGGTCGACCCGCTCTCCCCGCAGTCCAGCAGAGTCCCGCGGGCGGCCAGGGCGAGGGACCCGTCGGCCTCGCGCGGGACGGGCCTGACCAAGAAGCCCCCGTCGCACCGCTCGACCCCGGCGCCCAGGGCCTCCAGGCAGGCCGCGGTTGCCTCGATGTCGCGCGAGGTCGTTGAGCAGGCTACCTGCGTCTCGGCGTCGGCCAGGGCAGCCAGGATGAGGATCCGGTGGGCAGCCGACTTGGACGCAATGGCGGCGATGGCCCCGCCCACGCCACCCGGCTCCACCATGGCGTCCCAGCCGCGGGCCGCACGCCCGCCGCCGGCGCTCACAGCCCCGCCTCAATCAGCTCGCGCAGCTGGGCCAGGGGGACCCGGCGCACCTCGCTTGTGCCCACACCTCGGATGAGCACGACGTCTATGGCGTCTCCCACTCGTTTCTTATCGGCTAGGGCCGCCTGGAAGAGGTCGTCGGCCGCGTAATCGGTGCCCGTGGGCAGGCCCTGGGCCCTCAGTTCGTCCACGATGCGGGCGGCGTCCTGGGCCGTGCACAGGCCCTTGGCGGCGCAGGCCCGGGCCATGATGGCGCAGCCAGCGGCTACCGCGTGGCCGTGGGGGACCGAGAAGTCGGACAGGCGCTCGATGGCGTGACCGACCGTGTGGCCCAGGTTGAGCATCTTGCGGGCCCCGCCCTCGCGCTCGTCGGCCTCCACCACGTCGCGCTTGATGGACACGCACCGCTCGACGACCCTCCCCTCCTGGCCGGCCAAGGGCTCCTGCAGCCAGCCGAAGAGCTCGGGGTCGGCCATGACACCGTACTTGACGACCTCGCCCATCCCGTCGCTCAGGTACTCGGCGGGCAGGGTACGCAGGGCGTCCAGGTCGCACAGGACGAGCTCAGGCTGCCAAAAGGCCCCCACCAGGTTCTTGCCCTGGGGCAGGTCGACCGCCGTCTTGCCGCCCACCGAGGAGTCGACCATAGCCAAAAGCGAGGTGGCCACCTGCACCAGGGCCACGCCCCGCATGTAGGTCGCCGCCACGAAGCCCGCCAGGTCGCCGATGACGCCGCCGCCCAGGGCCACGACCAGGCCCGACCGGGTGAGCCCGGCCTCGGCCGCGGCCTCCAGGAGCTGGCCGTAAGAGGCCAGGCACTTGGTCCGCTCCCCCGCTGGCAGCTCCCGATAGGCCACCGTGAGGCCCGCCTCCTCCAGCGAGGCGCGAGCGGTGGCGGCGTAGAGGGGCCCCACATGGGAGTCGCTCACCAAAAGGCAGCTGCCGTCCAGCTTGCGGCCCTGGTCCTGGGCGGCCTCAAGGGCGCGGGCCCCCAGCTGGGCTATGAGCCCGCGGCCCACCACGACCTCGTAGGAGCCCGAGGCGGTCACGCGGATGCGGCGCTCGCCGATTGTTTCCGGGGCGCCTGCCCGCTCTTTTGCCGTGTCTGTCCGGCCCATGGCTATCCCTTCCTTCCTTCGGCCCGCTCCTTGGCCTCGCGGCCCTCGCGCAGGAGCCGCTTGAGGGTGCCGGCGTCGCCCGCCTCGATGGCGTCGCGATAACGGCTCAGCTCCTCGATGATGTGGTTGAGCTCGAAGAGCAGGTTGTCCTTGTCGTCCAGGAAAAGCTCGGTCCACATGGTCTCGTTGAGCCAGGCTACGCGGGTCAGGTCCTTGTAGCTGCCGGCCGAGAAGCCCTTGTGGCCCTGGGCCGTGGGGCTCTTGACGTAGGCGCTGCTCACCACGTGGGCCAGCTGCGAGGTGTAGGCGATGCGGCGGTCGTGCTCCTCGGCGTCGGTGACCTTGAAGGACCCGAAGCCGGCCGGAGCCAGTAGGAGCTCGATCTGCTCCAGCAGGCAGGGGTCGTCGGTGCGCGGCGGCACCAGGACCATGGGCGCCCCGTGGAAGAGGTTGGCGCGCGCGTACTTGAAGCCCGAGTACTGGGTGCCCGCCATGGGGTGGCCGCCCACATAGGTGAAGTCGCGTCCCTCGGCCAGGGGCATGCAGGCCTCCACGACCGCCCGCTTGACGCTGCAGCAGTCGATGACCATGGAACCTGCGCCCAGGTGGTCGCGGTTGTCCTTAAGCCAGTCGATGGCGATGCCCGGATAGACGCAGAGCAGGACGAGGTCGCAGCTGGCGGCTGTGTCCCGGTCCAGCCTACCGTCGATGGTCTCGATTCGGGCCAGGCGCATGACGTCCTCGTCCACGTCAAAGGCCAGGACCCGCCAGCCGGCCTCGTGGTAGGCCTTGGCAAAAGACCCGCCGATGAGGCCCAGCCCCACAATGCCGACGGTCTTGCGGCCCTGCCCGCCATCCTGGGCGGTCTGCGCATCCTGGCCAGGCTGGGCGGCCTGGGTGGTCTGGGCTGCCTGGGCGGCCTGAGTAGTTTGGGCGGCCTGTCTAGTCTGGGCGGCCGTCTCGTTGGTCGTCTCGGTCATTTACTCCACGACCTCTCGGATTGCGCGGACGCGGGGCATGAGCTCGGCGAACATGCTGGGCAGAAGGGCCTGGCCGCCGTCGGACCAAGCGTGGGTGGGGTCGTCGTGGACCTCAATCTCCAGGCCGTCGGCGCCGGCAGCGGTAGCCGCCAGAGCCATGGCCCCCACGTAACGGGTGTAGCCGGTGGCATGGCTGGGGTCGGCGATGACCGGCAGGTGGGTCAGGTAGTGGAGGACCGGCACGGCGTTGAGGTCGAAGGTGTTGCGGGTGCGCTTCTCAAAGGTGCGGATGCCGCGCTCGCAGAGGATGACGTTGGGGTTGCCCTCGGCCATGATGTACTCGGCGGCCATGAGGAGCTCGTCGATGGTGGCGGACATGCCGCGCTTGAGAAGGACGGGCGTCTTGGTCTTGCCGACCTGCTTGAGCAAGGGGAAGTTCTGCATGTTGCGGGCGCCAATCTGCAGGACGTCGATGTGACGGGCCTCGAAGAGGGGCAGGTCGCGCGAGTCCATAATCTCGGTCACGATGGGCAGGCCCGTGCGCTCGCGCGCCTCGACGAGCAAGTCCAGACCCCTCTCGCCCATGCCCTGGTTGGTGTAAGGGCTGGTACGGGGCTTGTAGGCACCGCCGCGCAGCATGGTGGCGCCGGCCTGTTTGACCGCCTCGGCAATACGCAGGAGGTTGTCACCCTCGACTGAGCAGGGGCCGGCGATGACCTGGAAGGTGCCGCCACCCACGTCCACACCGTCGGCAACGTGCACCACGGTATCGTCCGGGTGGAATTTGCGGTTGGCCAGCTTGAAGGGCTCAGACACGCGGGTGACCGACTCGATCATGTCCATGGACTCGAGGAGCTCGGGGTCGATGCGGGTCGTGTCGCCGATAAGGCCCAGGATGGTCTCGGTGCTCCCGCGCGAGAGGTTGATTTCCAGGCCCTTCCCGCGGATCCAGGAGACGAGGTTGTCAATCTGCTCTTGGCTGGCACCTTGCTTGATGACGGCAATCATGGTATGGCTCTCCCTTCCCGGGCCTGTCCCCGGTGCGAGATAATATGTCCGAGCTGGGCAAAGTCAGCGCTGCTCTCGTTCTTGGCCACCCCCGCGCCCAACCTGTGCCCTGCGCGGCGCGGCCATCCGCGAGCCCTCCCGACCAGCCAAGGCTAGTCGATCAGCATCGCGTCACCGAACGAGAGCATACGGTATCGCTTGCTGATGGCTTCCTTGTAAGCCGCCATGACCTGGTCGCGCGTGGCAAAGGCGCTCACAAGCATCATGAGCGTGGAGCGGGGCACGTGGAAGTTGGTGACGAGGGCGTCCACGACGTGGAACTCGCTGCCCGGCATGAGGAAAAGTGAGGTTGTGGCGGAGCGGCGCTCGACCAAGTCGCCCTTGGTGCCGTCCGGGGCCGTGGCCTGGGGGTCCCAGGCGCTCTCGAGCGAGCGGACGGACGTGGTGCCCACAGCGATGATGCGGCCGCCCCGCTCGCGGCAGGCGTGCACGGCTTCTACCACGTCCTGGCTCACATGGTAGCGCTCGGTGTGCATCCTGTGCTGGGCGGGATCGTCCTCCTCGACGAGGCGGAAGGTGTCGATGCCCACCTCCAGCTCGACGGTCTGCCAGTCGGTGCCGGTGGCGCGGATGCGGTCAATCAGCTCGGGCGTGAAGTGCAGGCCGGCTGTGGGCGCCGCGGCGGAGTGCTCCTCGCGCATGGCGTAGACGGTCTGGTACTTCTCATCGTCGCCCTGGTAATCGTGGATGTAGGGAGGGAGCGGCACGTTGCCCGCGCGGTGGATGGCCTCGTCGAGCGTGAGATCGCCGGCCGGCGTGAAGCGGACCAGGCGCATGCCGCGCTGGGGCAGGCGGTCTTCCACGCGCGCGGTAAGGACGACGGGAGCCCCCTCGGGAGCATGGGCCCCGCCTGCCGCGAAGGAGACGCGGGCGCCCGGCTGCAGACGGCGGCCCGGGCGGACGATGCACTCCCAGACCCCGCCCAAGGGGTCGAGGTCCTCGCGGCGGGTCGTGAGCAGGCACTCGGCCAGGCCGCCCGTGGGGTCCTTGTGGCCGATGAGGCGGGCGGGCATGACGCGGGTTTTGTTGACGACGAGCAGGTCGAGTGGGGTGATGTAGCTCGTGATGTCCGTGAAGTGCCGGTGTTCGACAGACCCGTCCGCACGGTGGAGCACCAGCAGGCGGCAGGAGTCGCGCGGCTCTGCCGGCTCCTGGGCGATGAGCTCCTTGGGAAGGTCGTAATCGAAATCAGCGGTGCGCATGTCTTGGTGCTCTCCCCCAACTCTCGTGTCCTGGCCGTCGGCGCGGCTGGGCGACGGCTCGGCGGCATGCCGCCCGGTCGCGTTGGGCCCGGCTGCGCCGTGGCCCGCCAGTCGGACTGGTCTGCCTG
>CAZEAF010000044.1:0-12505 GCA_964510125.1 uncultured Coriobacteriaceae bacterium | reverse complement strand
ACCTGCAACAACTCGGTTAACGGCCGAGTGCTCTACCATTGAGCTATCGGGGAATCTCGGGCTCAACTGACGGGGATTGATTATAAAGAGATTCATTTCTCCTGCGCGCGGCGGGTCGAAAGAAACCGCATGTCCACAAGGTCATCACACCCACCCGAGCAAGGGAAAAACGGGCCCGCCACCAGCTCTGAGCTGCGGCGGGCCCGATGAGTGCCTCTGGCGAGCAGGCATGGGTGAAACGCGTTTCGAGGCTTGGCGCCTACTCCTCCAGGTAGTCCTTGAGCTTGCTCGACCGAGAGGGATGGCGCAGCTTGGCCAGGGTCTTGCTTTCAATCTGGCGGATGCGCTCGCGGGTGACGCCGAATTCCTTGCCGACCTCCTCGAGGGTGCGGGGATGGCCGTCGGCCAGGCCGAATCTGAGCTCGATGACCTTGCGCTCACGCTCGGCCAGGGTGTCGAGCACCTGGGAAATCTGCTCCTGGAGCATGGAGAAAGATGCAGCGTCGGGCGGGACCACGGCCTGGCCGTCCTCGATGAAGTCACCGAGCTGGGAGTCCTCCTCCTCGCCGATGGGAATCTCCAGCGAGACCGGCTCCTGGGAAATCTTCTGAATCTCGCGGACGCGGTCGGGCGTCATGTCCATCTCCTCGGCAATCTCCTCGGGCGTGGGCTCACGGCCCAGGTCCTGGAGGAGCTTGCGCTGGACGCGGACAAGCTTGTTGATGGTCTCGACCATGTGCACGGGGATGCGGATGGTGCGGGCCTGGTCGGCGATGGCGCGGGTGATGGCCTGGCGAATCCACCAGGTGGCGTAGGTGGAGAACTTGAAGCCCTTGGTGTAGTCGAACTTCTCGACCGCGCGAATCAGGCCCAGGTTGCCCTCCTGGATCAGGTCGAGGAAGAGCATCCCGCGGCCCACGTAGCGTTTGGCGATGGAGACGACCAGGCGCAGGTTGGCGCTAATCAGACGCTGCTTGGCATCCAGGCCCACCTGCTCCACACGGTCCAGGCGGCGACGCTCGGCACGGGAGAGCTCGATGCCGTTCTGCTCGGCCTCGTCCAGGCGCTTGGTAGCCTCAAGGCCGGCCTCAATCTTCATGGCCAGGTCCACCTCTTCGGAGGCGGAGAGCAGGTCAACCTTGCCAATTTCCTTGAGGTACATGCGGACCGGGTCGCCCGTCAGCATGGCCGGGGCGCTGGCCTCGTTGCGGCGCGAGCGGGTGTGACGCTTGCGTTTGGTGGGCGGGGTGGCCTTGGGCAGCTCAGCGTCGACGGCGTCCGCCTCGGAGGTGTCGACGTCGTTCTCGATGTCGTCCTCGGCGAAGCTCTCCTCTTCCTCGGGTCTGTCGCTGCCGCCAGAGGCCTGTATGACCACTCCCGCGTTGCGCACCGCGTCGTAGACGGCCTCGAGCTCCTCGGAGTCGACGTCGATATCGGCAAAGGCGAGCTGGATGTCGTCCTCGGTCACAGCTCCTTCCTGCTTGCCCTTGCCGATGAGGGCGTCGACGACCGTCTGCATCTCGGGAGTCAGGGTGATGTCCTTAGTCGTATTCGCCAAAACTCTTCCTTCCCACGACGGCGTGCCATTGAGCGCCTAAGCTAGCAAATTGTACCCGTTCCGCCGTAAATCTTTCACAGGGTCCAAGAGAAGGGGGCGGTTTCCCACAAAAAGCCGCCCCTGCGACCGGCAAGCTGCCGCCTGCGTCCCTCCTACTTGGTCGTTCGTTGCCGGTCCTCCAGCTCCCGCATCTGGACCTGCAGGCCCGATACCTCCTGGAAGAGCCTCTCGTAGGCCTCGGGGTCCTCGCCTGCCCTGGTCGTGCGCAGCTGGGCCGTCTTCTGCTTGACCTTGCGCCGGATGGAGAGCATCTCCAGGGCGTCGACCAGGATGGAAAGGGCCCGGGCGTCATCCGACTCTGCCGTGAGGGCCAGGGTGCCTTCGGACAGGATGGAGGCCGCCTCAGGAACCACGGCCTCTGCCGCCCCCAAGGCCTGCAGGGCGGTCGCCGTGGGTGGCAGGGACAGGACCGCCCAGGCGATGGCCTGGTCGCATGGGTCGGCCCAGCTGACGTCGGCTAGGCGCGCGGCAAAGGGCTGGGCCGCAGCCACGTCCTGCGCCACCGCCGACAGGACCTCGCGCTCGACGCGGACCATGTGGGCGTCCTCGGGGAGCATGGGGGTCTGGGCACGGCCTGCCTGGCTCCGCCGTCCGCCTGCCTGCGTCAAGACGAGGTCGGCCTGCCCCGTGACCTGGTCCTGGCCGAGGGGCTGGACGACCTGGGGGCCGGACGCCCACCCATCGTCGTCCTGCTCGGGGCGGATGTCGGGCTTGCGGACCCGGTCTAGGGCAGCGGTCACCGTGGCCTCGTCCAGCATCATGCGGCCGGCCACGTAGCGGCAGTACTCCCCCGCCAGGGACGTGTCCTTGAGCGGGGCCATGGCCTGGGTTATGTCGGCAAGGGCCGAGGCGCGCCCCTCGGGCGAGGACACGTCGAAGCGGTCGAAGTGCCGATCAATCACAAAGCGGGCCAGAGGCTCGGGGTCGGCCAGCAGGGCCCGAAGGTCGTCGGCGCTGTGGTCGCCCAGGTACTCGGCTGGGTCCTGGCCGTCGGGCAGGATAACGCAGTACATGGCGGCGCTGGTAAGGGAGATGAGGGACAGGGCCCGCTCGGCCGCCTTGAGCCCCGCCTCGTCCCCGTCGAACATGCAGATGATGCGACCCCGCGAGGTCGACATGCCGCTGGGGCGCAGGAAGCGGTCGAGCATGCGCACGTGCTCGGGGGTGAGCGAGGTCCCGCAGGCCGCCGTGGCGTTGTCGATGCCCGCCTCGTGCGAGCAGATGACGTCGGTGTAGCCCTCCTCGATGATGACCTCCTGCCGAGCCGTGATATGGGCCTTGGCCCGGTCCAGGGCGAACATGGTCTTGCGCTTGCTGTAGACAGAGGAGTCGCGCGAGTTGATGTACTTGGGCACACCCTCCCGCTTGGGGCCCATGATGCGGCCGCCCAGGGCCACGACCTGCCCCCGCTCGTCGCAGATGGGGAAGATGACGCGGTTGTAGAAGGCGTCGCGCACGGTCCCGTCCTCGCGCTGGGTGGCAAGGCGGGCGTCAATCAGCTCCTGGCGGCTAAAGCCCCGCTTGGTCAGCTCCTGGACAAGGGAGCCCCCGCCGGGCGCGTACCCAAGGTTCCAGCGCTCGGACACGGCGCTGCCGAAACCTCGTCCGGCCAGATAGGCGCGGGCGGCGTCTGGGCCCTCCCCCCGCACCCGGGTCAGCTGCAGGTGGTAGAAGCCGGCGGCGGCGTCCATGGCCTCGTAGAGGCGCCTTTTGCTGGAGCCCGCGCGAAGGGATCGCTGGCCGTCGTCGGCAAGGGTGATGCCTGCCCGTTCGGCCAGGTAGCGCACGGCGTCGGGGAAGGCGAGGTGGTCGCGGTCCATGACGTAATCGAAGCAGTCGCCGCCCTTGCCGCAGCCGAAGCAGTGCCACAGCCCCCGCGAGGGCACGATATGGAAGGAGGGGCTCTTCTCGTGGTGGAAGGGGCAGCATCCCCACAGGTCGGACCCGCGGGGTTTGAGCTCCACGGTCTCGGCCACCAAGGCGACCAGGTCGATGGCCCCGCGGACCTTCTCTTTGTCTTCCTCGGTGAACATGGGCCCGCCTCCCTAGAGGGGGATGCCAGCGTCGCCCAAGTGCTCGCGCACCCAGTCGATGTTGCCGTCCACGGTGGCTATGAGCTCGTCCAGAGAGTCAAAACGCTTCTGAGGACGCAGGTAGTGGGCAAAGGCCACGGCCACCTGGCGGTCATAGAGGTCGCCGTCGAAGCCAATCAGGTTCGCCTCGAGGAACCTGTCATCCGCCTTGTCCGCGAAGGTGCGGGGTGCCCCCATGTTGATGGCCGCAGGGTAGGCGCGCCCATCCACCTCCACAAAGCCGGCGTAAACGCCCTCGGAAGGCATGACGTAGGGGTCGGTCACCGCCACATTGGCCGTGGGAAAGCCAAAGCCGGTCCCCTCGTGGCGACCCTGGCGGACTTGGCCGCGGACGAAGTGGGGGCGACAGAGCATGTCGGCGGCGGCGTCGACCGAGCCTTGCTGGACCAGGTCGCGGATGCGGGTGGCACTCACGGGCTTGTCCCCCAGCGTGCGCAGGTCGTGGCCGTGGACGGCAAAGCCCCGCCGGTCTCCCAGACAGGTCAGGTCCTCCACGCTGCCGGCGTTGTCGGCCCCCAATCTGAAGTCGGCGCCCACGTGGATGCCCACCGGGTGGAAGAAGCGCTCGAGGACGTCGTCCACAAACTGCTGGCTCGTCAAGGCCGCGAGCTGGGGCGTGAAGGAGACGACCAGGACGTAGTCGGCCCCGAAGCGACGTAGAAACTCGATGCGGTCGGGGTTGGAGAGGATCTTGCGCTGCCGGGAGAGTGGCTTGAAGAGTTCGTCGGGGTCGGGGTCGAAGGTCACGATGACGCTGGGCACGCCCTTTTCCTGCGCCTCGGCACGGGTCTGGGCAAAGAGGAAGCGGTGGCCGCGGTGGATGCCGTCGAAGGCCCCCATGCAGCAGACCCCGTCCCCGATGACAGGCTGGGAGGAGTCCCTGTCCATGCGGACGACCCGCGCGAGCGGACCATGCCCCACTGTGGGAACAAAGGCCTCGCCCGTGTCGACCCCGCGCAAAAAAGCGCGTTTGGCGAAGGTCTCGACCGTCTTCTCCGTCATGCTCGCTCCCCTTGCTTGACGCCGCGTATGCCGTCGACGAACACGGTCTTGGGGCTCACTCCCCGGGCGTCGGCCTGTCCGATTCCATAGAGCTTGTCCCCGAATACGAGCGCGACCATACCGTCGGCGGTGCCGGCTGCGGACGGGCGGGCCAGGCGCTGGCCGTTGCGCAAGAGGGCCAGCTCGGCCTCCGCCAACTCCACAACCGGGCAGCCCAGGGCCTTTACCGGGTCCAAGACGGGCAGGTCGCCGCTAGTGAAAGCCTGGGCCAGCCCCTCCGGGGTGAGGCATGAGCCTATGCCCACCGGGCCGCTGGATAGGCGTCGCAAGGCCGCCAGATGGCAGGTCGCCCCCAGGGACCTGCCCAGGTCACGCGCCATGGCCCGCACATAAGTCCCCTTGGAGACCCTGGTCACCACGTCCCAATAGGGCACGCCGCAGTCGTCGCTGCCGGTTCCCACCAGATCGGCCGAGAGTACCTCAATGGGGCGGCTCTCAAGCTCTACCTGGCCGCCCCCGCGCGCTATGGCGTAGGCACGCCTGCCTCCCACCGAGACAGCGCTGTAGGCTGGCGGCACCTGGCTGGTCTGGGCCAGCAGCAGGGCCATGGAGTCCCTGGCAAAGCCCTCATCGAGCACCCGGGCCGGCGCAGGCAGGACCCGGGTGATTGTGCCTTCGGCATCGTCGGTCGCGGTCTCGCCGCCAAAGGACACCCGGGCCAGGTAGCGCTTGTTCTCAGCCGTGAGACTGCCCAACAGGCGGGTGGCTTGGCCCACGCCCACGACCATGACGCCCGAGGCCAGAGGGTCGAGGGTGCCGGCATGGCCCACCCGGCGCTCGCCTAGGACCTTGCGGACCCTGTCCACGACGTCGTGAGAGCTGCAGCCCGTGGGCTTGTCGATGCCGACCAGAGCGTTTATGCCGCTCTGCCCGCGTTTGCTCATGAGGCGGTCTCCGTCTGCGGCAGGTCCTTGCAGGCATGAGCGACGGCCTCCACGACCCTACCCATAGCTTCCTTGAGCGTGCCCTTGTAGGTGAGGCCGGCTGCCGCTAAGTGCCCGCCGCCGCCGAACTGGGCCGCTACCTGGGACACGTTGAGGCCGTCCACCTTGGATCGCAGGTTGGCCCTCACGCAGCCCTTTGCCGTCTCGCGGAACATGACACAGGCGCTGACCGCGCCCAGGCAGCGGATGTCGTCGATGAGGTGGTCGCAGTCGTCGTTTCGGGCCCCGAGGCCCTCCATGTCTGCCAGGGTGATATAGGAATATGCCACCTGGCCGGACACATCGAGCGCCAGGCGCGATAGGGCCAAGGCCCGCAGCTCAAGGGCGGCCCTGGAGTCCGACTGATAGACGGCGGTGCAAATCCTAGAGGGGCTGGCCCCCAGCTCGACCATCCAGGCCGCGGCGTTCAAGGCGTGGTCGGTGGTGTTCTGGTACTGGAAGCGGCCCGTGTCGGTGATGATGCCGGTCAGAAGGCAGGTCGCCGCCTCGACCGAGGGAGTGGCACCCAAGAAGGAGGCAAAGTCGCAGACGATGTCGGCGCAGGCGGGGGCGTCGTCGCGCTTGAGGTTGGTGCGGGCGTAGGGCTCCATGGAGATGTGGTGGTCGAAGGCCGCCGAGTCGCCGGCCCGCTCCAGAACTGCTCGTGAGCCAGCCAGGCGATCTGTGTTGGGTGTATCCACGCCTATGAAGAGATCGGGCGCGCCTGTGTAGGAGCAGGCGGGCATCAGGCGGGAAAAGCCAGGCAGAAAGCCCAGGGACCCGGCCGAAATCCGGTCGTCGGCATAGAGGGGCTGGACCTGCTTTCCCGGCCAACGGCCCTCGATGAGGTAGGTCAAGCCCAGGGTGGAGCCCAGCGCGTCCCCGTCGGGGTTGGTGTGGCCGCTGATAGCGATGGTGCTGGCCTTCTCGATGGCGGCAGCGATGGCGGCGAAAACCGCCCGGTCGTCCTCACTCATGATGCGCGGGGCTCCCATGGGCTCAGTCCTCCTCACCGGGCTCGGCGGCAGGCTGAGGGTCTGCGTCCTCTTCCCCGTCCCCGGGTTGCGCGGCCCCCTCATCCACGTCCTGGGCCCAGTCGAGCGGGTAGCCGAACTCGTCCTTCTCGACGGCCATGGTGGGCGGGACGTTCTTGAGGGCCTCGGTGATGCGCATGGCCTCGTCGGTCGTGGTGTCAATCTTGAACTCGAGCTCGGGGGTGACCCGCCAATCGATAGCGTGGCCGAAGAGGGACCGGATGCGGCCCTTGGCCGAGTTGAGGCCCTCGAGCACCTCTTCGTAGTCCTCGGGGGCTGCGGCGATGTAGACGCGACAGAGGGACCGGTCGATGGCGACCTCGCAGGAGGTGACCGTCACCATGGACAGGCGCGGGTCGGCCACCTCCGTGAGGAGAATCTGGGCGATAATCTCGCGCGCCTGGCGGGCCAGACGGGAGGAAGAGCTGTTTTTCTTCATGGTCCCACCTCGCTAGTTTGCCCCGGATGCGGCAGCCTCGCGCTTGACCTCGACCGTGCGGTAGGTCTCGAGTACATCGCCCAGGTGGATGTCCTGGAAGCCCTCGATGCCGATGCCGCATTCGTAGCCGCTCTTGACCGACTTGACGTCGTCCTTGAAACGGCGCAGGGAGGCCAGGCCGCCCTCGTAGACGATGACGCCGTCGCGGACGACGCGGACCTTGTCGTCGCGGTTGATCTCGCCTTGCGTGACCATGCAGCCGGCGATGGTGCCCACGCGCGGAACCTTGAAGGTCTCGCGGACCTCGGCCGAGCCGGTGTCCTGGTCCTCGAACTCGGGGGCCAGAAGACCCTGGCGGGCAGCCTCAATCTCGTCGATGGCCTGGTAGATGACGCGGTAGGTCTTGATTTGGACGCCCTCGCGCTCGGCAGCCTCGCGGGCCTTGGCGTCAGGGCGCACGCCGAAGCCGATGATGATGGCGTCTGAGGCGGCGGCCAGGGTGACGTCGGTCTCCGAGATGGCGCCGACGGCGGAGTGGATAACCGAGATCTTGACCTCCGTCTGGTCGATTTTGGCCAAGGCGCCCTCCAGGGCCTCGATTGAGCCCTGCACGTCGGCCTTGACGACCAGGTTGAGCTGCTTGACCTCGCGCTCGTCCATTTCCTGGAACAGGTTCTCGAGGGTGAGGTGCTGGCGGCGCTCCTGCTCGGCCTGACGCTTCTTGAGCTTGCGGGCGTCTGCCAGCTCGCGGGCCTGGCGCTCCTCGGGGAAGACGCGGAACTCGTCGCCGGGCTCGGGCACGGAGTCCAGGCCCTGAATCTCGGCGGCGTGCGAGGGCAGGATGTCGCTCACGCGGGCACCGTGGTTGCCGATCATGGCGCGCACACGGCCGTGCGAGGTGCCGGCCAGGACGATGTCGCCCGTGTGCAGGGTGCCGCGCGCGACCAGGACCGTGGCAACCGGGCCGCGCCCGCGGTCGAGCTTGGCCTCGAGGACATAACCGGAAGCGAAGGTGTCCGGGTTGGCCTGGAGCTCGAGGACGTCGGCTTGGAGCAGGACGGTCTCGAGCAGGTCGTCGATGCCGATGAGCTTCTTGGCGGACACCTCGACGAACATGTTCTCGCCGCCCCACTCCTCGGGGATGACGCCGTACTCCACGAGCTCGTGCTTGACCCGGTCGGGGTTGGAGTCGGGCTTGTCAATCTTGTTGATGGCCACGACAATCGGCACGTTGGCCGCCTTGGCGTGGTTGATAGCCTCGATGGTCTGGGGCATGACGCCGTCGTCGGCCGCGACGACCAGGACGACGAGGTCCGTCACCTTGGCACCGCGGGCACGCATGGCAGTGAAGGCCTCGTGGCCGGGGGTGTCGATGAAGGTGATGGAGCGGCCGTTGATGGAGACCTCGGAGGCGCCGATGTGCTGCGTGATGCCGCCGGCCTCGCCGCCAGCCACACCCGTGTGGCGGATGGCGTCGAGCAGGGAGGTCTTGCCGTGGTCGACGTGGCCCATGACCGTGACCACCGGGGGACGGGGCTTGAGGTCCTTGGGGTCGTCATAGAAGGTGAAGGAGTTCTCCTCCTCAGGGGTCATGATCTTGACCCGGCGTCCCATATCGTCGGCGATGAGTTCGATGAGGTCGTTGGACATGGTCTGGGTCATGGTGAGCGGGGAGCCGAGGAGGAAGAGGCGCTTGATGACGTCGTTGGGAGACGCGTTCAGGGCCTCGGCGAACTCGGCCACCGTGATGCCCTCGCCAATCTTGACCACGTCGAGGTCATCGGGGTTCTGGTCGTTGGCCAGAGCCTCCTTCACCGCCTCTTCGCGCCTGGCCTCCTTGGCCGCGGCTTCACGACGCTCTTTGCGCTTCTTGCGGCGGCCGCCCGTCTCGCGCTCGGCCTCGGACACGGCGGCGCGCGCCTCGGCGAGGACCCGGTCGCGGTTGTACTCCTCGACGGCGGGCTGCTCCTCGACGGACTCCTCCATCTGCCTGGCCTTGCGGCCTGCCTTGCCCTTGCCCCTGCCGTGGCGGTAGGCATCGCCCTCGTCGGCGGGCGCCTCAGTGGCGGGCGAGGAGGCAGGGGCCTGGCCGCTGCGACGGCCTTTGCCGCGGGCGGGGGCGGCGGGCTTTGCCTCGGCGGGCACCTCCTCCTTCTTCTCGACCTCAGCCTTGGCCTGGGCTAGGACCTTCTCTTGCTGGGCGATCTGGGCGAGCAGGCTGTTGAAGGAGGGGATTGACTTGGGGGCGTTGTCCACGTACCTGGCGCGCTCGGCCTCCTCCTTGGCGCGGCGCTCGGCCTCCTCCGCCTCCAGGCGGGCCTTTTCCTCGGCAGCGGCGCGACGCTCGGCCTCCTCGGCGGCGAGGCGCTCGGCCTCAATTTTGCGCTCCTTCTCGCGGCGCTCCTCAGCCGCTATGCGGGCCTCGTCGTCGGCCTGCTGCTGGGCTTTCTCGGCGGCAAGCCTGGCCTCCTCGGCCGCCTTCTTCTCCGCCTCGATGGCCGCAGCGCGCTGCTCGAGGAAGGGGGCCAGCCTCTTGCGGATCATGGCGACGTACGCATCCTCGATTGCCGAGCCTGCGGTCTTGGCGGGAATCTTCATCTCGGCGAGATGCTCGAGCATCTCCTTGCTCGTCATACCGTACTCCTTGGCAAGCTCATGAACGCGTATTTTCGCCATGTAAGTCACCTATCCCCTACTGTGCGTCACTGTGCTCGGCGCACAGTATGTCGAATTCCTTCTCGAGGCGCGACCAACCCGCCTCGTCAATGCGAACTTTCAAAGATCGCTCAAGGTTGTGCCTGGTACGGGCGTTGTAAAGGCAGGCGCTGTCACGGCACACATAGGCCCCGCGACCGGCTGCCCGCCCCGTTGGGTCGTAGTCGACCGACCCATCGGACGCACGCACGACGCGCGCAAAGCCAGCCTTGGGCTTTTGCGACCCGCACACCACGCACGTCCTCACGCCTTTGGTCTGCACGGTCCCTCCTAGATGAGCGAGTCCTCGTCGTCGCCGCCATGCACTCCGCAGAAGACCGAGCCCGCGCGGGCGGCGTTGCGGCAGCGGTTGCCGTCGGCGTCGATGTACTGGCAGCGCCGGTCCGTGGGGACCGGTGTGGAAGCCGCAGCCGCCTGGGCCATCGATGACAGGGAGTTCAGCAGGCTGGAGGCCATGGACTCGTTCTTGATGTCGATGTGCCAGCCCGTGAGGCGGGCGGCCAGGCGGGCGTTCTGGCCCTCCTTGCCGATGGCGAGCGAGAGTTGGTCGTCGGGCACGATGATGGTGGCGTATTGGTTCTCGGTGTCGGTGAGGACCCTGGTGACACGGGCAGGCGACAGGGCGTTGGCGATATAGCGGGCCGGGTCCTCGTCCCACAGGACGACGTCGATACGCTCGCCGCGCATCTCGGAGACCACAGTGCGCACGCGAGAGCCCTTGGGGCCGACGCAGGCACCCACGGGGTCCAGGTGGGTGTCATGGGAGGTCACAGCCACTTTGGACCGCATGCCGGGCTCGCGGGCGATGGCCTTGACCTCGACGGTCCCGTCGTAGACCTCAGGCACCTCGAGCTCAAAAAGGCGGCGGATGAGGTCGGGGTGGGTGCGGGACACGACGATAGAGGGCCGCGAGCGCTCGCCGCGGACAGCCGTGCCGGAGGCGGAAGCGTTGGGGTCGCGCACGCCGATGATGACCGCGCGGATGCGCTGATTGTGCTGGTAGTACTCGCGAGGCGGGCGCTCGTTGAGCTCGTCGGGATTGCGGCGTCTGTCGAAGTGGGGTAGCTCCGCCTCGACGCCCTCGCGAATCTTGATGATGGTGAAGTCGGGCGTGGTCTGCAGGACCGTGCCGGTGATGAGCTCGCCGATGCGTTTGGAGAACTCGTCGTAAATCTGGGCGCGGGCGGCCGTGCGGATGATGGCGTTGATCTCGGTCTTAGCGTGCTGGGCGGCGATGCGGCTCGTCTCCTTGGGCGTGACGTCGACGTCGTCGAACTCTGTGTACTCGCCGGTCTCGGGGTCGGGCTCGCCCTTGGGGACCAGCTTGTAGACGTAAATCTTGCCCGTGAGGCGGTCAATCGTGACCTTAGCGCCGTACTCCAGGTCCAGGATGTCCGCATAGCTCTTGGCCAGCGACGTCTCCAGGCGGTCGAGCAGGTAGAGCTCGTCGATGTGCTTTTCCTGCGCCAACGCGATAAGTGCTTCCATCATTTCAGAGGCCATTGCCCAACTCCTTCGTTTCTTGTCCTACACGCGCGAAAAGCGCGGGGATTACTCCTCGTCCTGGGCGAACCCTTCGTCCCACCCGTCTTGATCTTCGTCGGCTTCGTCAAGGTCACAGGCGCCGTCGGCGTCATCGTCCGAATCCTCGTCCGTCTTGGGGGCCTTGGCGGCAGCGAAGATGGCCGCGTAATCGGGCTTGAGCTTGGCGGTGACGACGTCCTGGATGGAAAAGGCCCAGGGCTTGCCGTCGACTAAGACCACGATGGCCTCGTCGTCGGCGCTCTGAATCGTGCCAGTCCCCTTCATGCGGCCATCCACGATGGCAGACAGGACGACATGGACCTCCTGCCCCTTAAAGCGCGCGAAGTCGCGCACCCGGCGCAGAGGCCGGTCGAGCCCGGGCGAGGAAACCTCGAGGTCATAGGCGTCCGAGAAGAGGTCGAGACGCTCCACGACCGAGGAGACCCAGCCGGTCTTGGCCGTGACCTTGTCCATGTCCATGGGGCTTTCGTCGAGATTCTCGATACGGACGCGCACGATGGCGCGGCCCGTCGTCCCCCCGACCTCCACGCTGACGATGTCGAGCCCCTCTAGCGCCGCAGAGCCCTCAAGCTCCGCGAGTATGACCTCGGCCTTCTTGCTATGCTGGGCCACGCGCGACCTCCTTGCCATGTCCTACCTGATACGATGCCATAAAAAAGGAAGCGGGACAAAGCCCCACTTCCTCCTTACCCTCGATCATTTATAACAAAGGCAGTGTACCACGAGATGTACACAGGCAAAGCGGGTGTCCATGCTGCGATATTGTCCGCACCAAACCCCGACAAATAGGTGCACCGTTTCGGGGACTTCCTATAATGGTGCACAGCAGTCGTCTACTCACCGGGCAAAGGCTAGGCTCGAGGCCGGCCCGTCATCAAGCCCAATCAAAGGGAGGCTTCAATGGAAGTCATCAAGAAGAACAAGAACATCCTTGCCATTCTCGCATTTGAACTGGTTTTAGGCATACTTTTGTTGGTCAATGTCTCGGGCTTTACCAAGATTATTTTCATCATCATAGCCATTTTCCTGCTGGTCAAATGCGTGCAGAACGTCATCACCTACCTCAAGGTCCCTGC
>CAZEAF010000043.1:6365-12732 GCA_964510125.1 uncultured Coriobacteriaceae bacterium | reverse complement strand
AGGCTCTCCATGGCGAAGCGCAGGACGTCGGACCTGTTGACGACGCCCACCAGCTTGCCCTGGGACACGACGGGCAGCTTCTTGTAGCGGTGCTGGGCCAGCAGCTGGCTGGCGTCCCTGAGCGAGGTGTTGACGCCGAGGGTCACGACCTTGCTGGTGGCAAGCTCGGTGACCGGCATGCCCATGAACTGATGCAGGCGCTCGTCCATGGTGGAGCTGTTGGCCGCCACGATTAGCGACCAGGCGGAGGTCACGAGCGGGTGCTGGTCGGCCAGGTAGCGCATGATGTCGCCGTCGGAGACAAAGCCCACCGGCACGCCCGCGGCGTCCACCAGGGGCATGCCGCTCACGCGACGCCCGATGAGGTCGGCCATGGCCTCGCGCACGGTCGCGGTCGAGGGGATTGCATAGGCGTCCCGCTCCATGACGGTGGCGATGGTCGCGGAGCCGATGCCCGTCGAGGCGGGTGCCGGGGCCTCGGCCGCACCGGCAGCAGGGGCCGCCACGGGCGAGGGGGCGGCCGGCGACGCAGGGGCGGCCGTCGCAGGAGCCGTCGGTGCCGGGACGGCCTGCGCGCCCTCCTCGGCCGCACGCTTGGCACGGGAGCGCGAGCGGGCGGCCAGGGCGTAGACCAGCGCGGTCACCAGGCCCACCAAGACGATGCACGCCGCCACATACATGGCCGTCGCGAAACCATAGGCCGTGGCCAGCTCAAGCCCGGCGCCCGCGGCCGTGGCGGAATCCTGCGTTGCCGTCATGACACCGGTGAAAAGGGCAGGCCCGATGCAGGCCGCTATCTGCAAAAACGAGGTCATGAGGGCCACGCCGAAGGGGTTCTGGTCGGCGGACAGAGTCCGCAGCCCCGCCGTCTGCGTGGCCGAGAAGACCAGGCCGATGCCCGCAAAAGCAAAAAGGGCCGCCAAAAAGACCGCCGGGGCGGAAAGCCCGGGAGCCGCGATTGCCAATCCCAGAACGCCCATGAGCATGCAGAGCATTCCCGCAGGCAGCAGGGGCCACTCGCCGCTCTGGTCCATAATGCGCCCGCCCAGCAGCGTCATCCCGGTGTTTGCCAGGACCGGCACCAGGATGACGATGCCGGCCAAAAAGGCGCTCATGCCCAGCGCGCCCTCAAAGTAGAGCGGCAGCAGGACCGACAGGGAGAAGGTGATGGTCATAATCACGAAGACCATGAGGACGGCGGGCCAGAAGCGGATGCTCCTCATCGGCCGCATGTCGATGAGGGGGTAGGCGCACTTGAGCTGCCGCACCACAAAGGCCGCGCCCGAGGCCAGCGCGAGCACGAGGGAGACCGCGCCCGGCACCGGGTCCACCATGACCTCGGCCAGGCCGAACGAGAGGGTGAAAAGGAAAACGGCAGATAGCACGACGCTTATGTAGTCGAGATGGGCCTCGGTGTTCTCGATGTTGGTGAGAACCATTGCGCCAATGACGAGGAGAACCACCATGACAACCAAGGGCACCATGAAGACCGAGTGCCAGCCGAAGGCCGTGACCAGGGCGCCGCAGACCACGGGCGCGAAAGCCGGCCCAAAGGTAATCATGCAGCCGCCGATGGACATGAACTGGCCGATTTTGTTGCGCGGAGCCCAGACCAAGACCGAGTTCATCATCATGGGGATAAAGAGTCCTGCGCCCGCCGCCGCGATGACACGGGCCAGGAGCAGCAGGGGGAAGTTGGGCGCGAACAGGCCCAAAGCCGAGCCCACGATGGTGAGGGCCGAGGCTACGAAGAACAAAAGCCGCAGCTTGAAGCGGCGGTAGAAGTAGGCCATGGATATGACGCCCACCGTGCCCATAATCATGTAGCCGGTGACCAGCCACTGGACCGTCACCTTGTCAATCCCATACTCGCCCATGATGGAGTAGAGGCTCATGTTCATCAGGTTCTCGTTGAACCCGGCGATGAACGCGGCCGCATACAGCACGATGAGCGGCAGGATGTGTCCCTTGCCCTTCATCAGCAACTATCCTTTCTTATTATTGACTTTTGTCAATCACAGGGTGGTTTCATCGTCATTGCGATGCAGTTCTTAAATGCTATCACTTCGCACCGCCCCCATCCAGGCGCCGCGCCCGGCCCTCCACAAAGACGGCGTAGGTCCGCCCCTTCCGCGATGAGGGCTGCGCGCGTCCCGGACGTGGATTATTTCGCGGCCGAGGGCCCGCACGTGTCCGGGACGTGGATAATATGGGCCAAAAGAGGAAGCGGCAAGGACGCGGGACTTCGGACGGCGGAGGGCGCGAGTCGTGCGGGAAGACAAGGGCGGCTGGACAGCGGGCGCGGCTGACGCCGAGGTGGCGCCGGCTAGGCATGCCGCAGCGGACCTGTCGGGCGAGACTGGGCGGGCCGCGGCGGTTGCCCAGGCCAGGCACGCCGCAGGAGGGCGGGCCCGCCGGCAGCCCTCCCCCAAGGCCCGCCACGCCGCCGAGCCCGACACGCTGGCCGCCGACCTGCGGCCCCTCGCCATCGCGCTGGCGGCCCTAGCCCTCGTGATTGCGCTGGTGGGCGGCCTTTTGGTGGCGTACGCGCAGGCGGCGGCCGCCCGGACCGAGGCCGGCCAAGCCGCCTCAGCGGACGGGCAGCCCGCCGCCTCGACCGTCGCCCGGACAGCCGCTGGCTTCTCCGAAAGCACTGTCGGCGCAGGTCAGACCGTAGATTTGACCGACGCTGCTGTAGCCGCCCCGGATACCGGTCCCGCCGCCGAGGCCTCGGTTCCCACCTACACCCTGGCCGACCTGGCCAGTGACCAGGCGGCCGCGGCCCAGGCCGCCCAGTCCATCGCCAACGTCCAGGCCGCCCTCGACGCCCTCGCCCAGACGTACGGAGACACCCTCTCAGCGGCTTACATCCCCCTCTCCGACCCTGACGTGCTCGTCGGCATCGCCGCCGACGAGAGCCTCCTTTCGGCCAGCATGATTAAGCTGCTGGTCCTGGCCTGTCTGCTCGACCAGGTGGGCACGGGCGCCGTTGACCTCTCCGACGAGCTGGTGGTCACCCCCGAGGAGCTGGCCGACGGCACGGGGAACATTCAGTTCCAGGGGGCTGGGGTCGCCTTCACAGTGTATGAGCTGGCCTATTACATGATCGCCGACAGCGACAACACCGCGGCTAACGTCCTGATTGACCTGCTCGGCATCGACTTGGTCAACGCCGAGGCGCAGGCCCTGGGCCTCACGGGCACCAACCTGGCCAACAAGCTCAACAGCTCAGGGCCCAAGAACGACGGCTACAACGTCACGACCGCCGCCGACGCCGCCCGCCTGCTCGCCGCCTTTGCCACCGGCCAGGTGGGCAGCTACGACCTGTCCGGGGTGGCGGTTGACTTCCTTGCCAGCCAGAACATCGAGGGAGGCATCAGCCAGGGCGTGCCGGACGGGGTGGTCGTGGCCCACAAGACCGGCTCAATCGACGGCTTTGAGCACGATGGGGCCATCGTCTATGGCGACGCGCCCTACGTGCTCGTGGTGCTCACGCAGGACGCGCCGGACGGCCAGGCTGTGGCCGCGGAGGTTTCGGCCGCCGTGTGGGATGCCACGAACGGCAGCAGGTAAAAAGGCTGGTCACTCCCCCGCAGGTCCCCCGCCAAAGGGGCTCATCCGCTGACCGGCCGCGCCCGCCGCACCCGCGGCCTCGGCCTCACCCTCGGCCTGCCCGGCCTGCTGCTCGGCGACCATGCGGGCCTCCGCGGCGTTGAGGGCCTTGCGAGCCACGACGTCACTGGCCTTGTACCGGCGGGCCATGGCGCAGATTTGGGGCAGCTGGCCGGTCATCATCATGATGGTCAGGATGGCCCGGGCGCCCGACTCGTCCTGGGTCTCCTCGCCTACACTGGTCAGGATTTCGCGCTGGTTGAGCATGAGGCCGATGCGGTCGGCGAAGGCGTCCAGGGCCATGCCGTCGCGCAGGGCCTTCTCGGCGTCGACGGTCAGCTGGCGGCGGATCTGGTCTAGGTCGGCCTGGCCCGAGCGCACGAACTCCTCCCAGCTTTTGCCCTGCTCCTCCTCGAAGCGGTTGCGGTAGTCGTCCATGAGCTCGGCCGTGGCGTAGAGAATCTCCTGGTCGGTGGGCCCTTTTGCCAGGCGGGCCTCCAGCGCAGCGACGCAACGGTCGATGACCTCGCCGCTCCAGCGGTTCTGCATGTCGCGGTCAAGCTCCTCGGTAACCTGGGTGCGCAGCTCGGCGGCCTCGGGCCCGTCGGGGTCGATGGCCTTGCCGGTCTGCCTTTCCCGCGCGGCGATGGTGGCGTCCAGGCGGGCGGCGACCATGGCGGCGTTGGTCGCCAGCTGGCGGGGCACCTCAATCTCCACGGCGTCGTAGGAGGTCAGCTCGCCTTTGGGCAAGATGGGGAAGGTGTAGGCAAAGGTGTAGTCCTGCCCCTCGGCTGGGTTTTTGCCCAGCTCAATGACGTCGCGCGTGAGGGACTTGGGCGTGGCCAGGGGGAAGAGGCGCGTGCGCAGGATGACCGCGGTGAGGAAGAAGGTGCGGGTCACCACGGACAGGCGGTGGTCGTAGTTCTCGGGCCCGTACTTGGCGCGGGCCTTGGCCAAAGAGCCCTCCTCCTGGGGGTCATAGCCCAGGTCGCTCACCAGGTTGTCGCTGGAGACAGCCAGGACATCGGCCAGCTGGTCGGGCCCCACGGTGATGACGAGCGTGGCCAAGCCGCTGGCTTCGGTTTCCACATGGGCGGCCGGGCAGACGTCCGTAGCGGCATAGTCCCTGGTCACGACGTCGCCCGAGTAGGCAACGGGCGCGTCCGGGGACAGGTAGAGGTAGTCGTGCAGCACCTTGATGGAGTCAATCACGATGGGGTCCCTTCCCTCTCGTAGGCAGTTCCTCAGCACCCAGGCAGTTCCTCAACATTCAGGCAGCCCCCGGCACGTGGGCGGTTCCTCGGCGCCGGCTTGCGTCGCCCATGGCAGCGGGGGCGCATCTGCGCGTTTGGAGTGATGCCCCCAAGGATAACGCAGCTGCCGGCCCGTGCGCCCTATGATGGTTGGGCACAAGGGTTTTTCGTCCCGAGCGGACCCGAACAGTCCTAAGCTACCCCAAACAGGCGGCCTCGAACCACGGATGGACGGTGCCAGATGGACCAGCGCGCGAACACACACACTCCCCTGCCCCAGCTGGCCGCCCAGCACGTGACGGGCGCCGGCCCGCTGGGCGAGACGGCCGGCAGGCTCGCCGGGGCCCCGCAGGTCACCGGGACCCCCCAGCCCGCCGCCCCGTATGCCGCCGGCGCCGGCCTGCTGGTCGTGGCCAAGGTCGGCTCCTCCACGCTGGTCGACGAGACCGGCGCGCCCGACCGGACCTTCATCCGCATGCTGCTCACGCAGGTGGCGACCCTTGTCTCTGAGGGCATGCGCGTCGTGGTCGTCTCGAGCGGCGCCGCGGCCGCCGGCATGGAGCGCCTGGGCTTCTCCAGCCGCCCCCACGACCTGCCCACCCTGCAGGCCTGCTGCGCCGCAGGTCAGGCGGCCCTGACCGAGATCTACGCCGGCGTCTTGGCCGAGAGCGGCATCCCCTGCGGCCAGGTCCTGCTCACCCGCTACGACGTGGCCAACCGCACCAGCTATCTCAACGCCCGCGCCACCTTCTCCCGCCTGCTGGAGCTTGGCGCCGTGCCCATCGTGAACGAGAACGACGCCATCTCGTCCACCGAGTTCGCCTTTGGCGACAACGACACCCTGGGCGCCATCGTGGCCACCCTTCTGGGCGCCGACCTCTACGTCATTCTGTCCGACATCGACGGTCTCTACGACGCCAACCCGGACGCCAACCCAGACGCCCGGCTCATCAGGCGCGTTGAGCGGATTACCCCCGAGATTGCCGCCGTTGCGGGCGGGGCCGGCTCGCGCGTGGGGACCGGCGGCATGGCCACCAAGATTCGCGCAGCTCAGGCCACCCTGGCTGCCGGTATCCCCATGGTCGTCTGCCGTGGGCGGGCCGAGGGGTCCCTGGTCGCGGCCGCCCATGGCGATGAGATTGGCACCCGTTTTGAGGCGCCGGCCGGGGCCCCGCACGAGAACGCCCGCAAGCTCTGGATTGGCCTAGCCGACGTCCCCCACGGCACCCTCACGGTGGACGATGGCGCACGGCGGGCCCTGGTCGAGCGGGGCGCCTCCCTCTTGCCGGCGGGCGTCGTGGACACGAGCGGCACCTACGCGGCGGGCGACGTCGTGAGCGTGGTCGCCTTGGACGGGACCCTCGTCGGCCGCGGCGTCGTGCGCTACTCCAGCAGCGAGGTCGCCCAGGTCAGGGGCCTCAAGACCGACGTCATCGCCCGCTTTCTGCCCGACCGCGCCGACCAGCCCTGCGTCCACCGCGATGAGCTCCTGCTCTTCTAGG